>JBBDTK010000036.1:19544-52071 GCA_040904405.1 Solirubrobacterales bacterium
CCCCCCCCCCCCCACGGCGGAACTCTCTCATGCGCAGTGGTGACAACTATAGGCTTGAAGCGGGCTAGCCCAGCTGCAGCTGGACGTCGAAGCTGACGCGATCGGGGAGCTGAATGCCGCTGGGTCGACGGCGTCCCTCAATCTCACGGGCGCGACGGTCGAGGGTGGCGCGGCCAGCCTTCTCAAGGTCGGCGATGGCGGCGCGGTAGTGAGGCTCGACCCACACGCCGAGCGGATAGTCCTGGTTGAGGAGATCCTCGAAGGTGAGCGTACGTCCGGCGTAGGTGCCGAGCAGGTACTGCTGGAGAGTCCTGTACGGCCTGGGCTCCCTGACGTCGAGGGCGATCTGGTCGGGGTCGCGCACGGTTACCGGCCAGAAGGTCATATCGGACGACTGCTTGACCATCGCCTCCTTCATCTTGCGCATCCCGAGCGGCTCCTTGGTGAGGTGGATCAGGTAGTAGAGGGTCTGGCGCCTGTCATCCTCGAAGACGCGAAAAGGGGTTGCGAAACTGGCGATCCCATCGCGGATCACGCTTGAATAGGTGAGTAGGAGCTTCTCCTCGCGCGTTTCCTCGCCCTCAAGCTCGAGGGAACCGCGCCAGCTCTCGCCGCCGAACAGCTCGGTCAGGGGCGCTTCGTGATTCTGCTCTCCGATGAAGCGACGAATGTCGCGCACCATGAAGGTGATCATCAGCTCCGAGCGTGAAAGCGACATCAGTTCGCGAACGACATCGAGGGGAACGCCACGGAAGCCGTAGGGGTCGGCGGTCCAGAAGACAGGCGGGACCAGGGCCGCATTGCGCAGCAATGCGGCCCTGGCAATGGCCCGATCGGCGAATTCGCCGTGCTCGGCGTCGATGGTGACCCCGGGATGCTCAAGCCCCGCAATCGTCGAGCTGAGCTCGCGGAAGTTTGCCTCGGCCTTCTCGACACAGTGGATCTCGACCCGCTTGGGCCGGCCGCGGTCAACGGCCTCAACCGCACGCTGCCAGAAGACGAGCGGTGAGCCAGCCTCGCCACCGTTGTACCTGCCGCGGCCGGCAAAGCCGTCGAAAAGGACCAGCGGGCTGATCGAGCCGAGGATGTTGAGCCAGGCGCCCAGGTAGCGGCGCTGGATCGCGTGCTTTACCCGGGCGTGCTCGGTGTAGTCCCACTTGCGCGGATCGTCGTCGGGCAGCTCGCCGCTCAAGCGAATGCCTTCGCCTCTGGCATCTGCGACCACGTCCGCCCCTGCAGCTCGCGGCCGCCGGACTTGGAGCGCAACCCGCCCCACTGCTTGAAGAAGAAGGCGACGCCCTCCTCGAGGCAGCGGTCGCGCAACCCGGTTGCCCACTCCTCGCGCATCGGGCGGTGGCGGGGGCCCGACTCGCCGCCGACGATCAGCCAATCGATCCGATCGAGGTCGAGGTCGTCGAGCGGCCCAAGAAGGGGCTCAGCGGAGACGAAGCGGATCGCCGCGGCCACCTCGCGCAGGTAGTCTGCGCGATGGACGAAGCGGCGATTCTCAACACTGACACCCATCCAGACGTTAGGGGGCCAGTCGAGCTCAGCTGCGAGTTCACTGAGGCGCTGCTCGCGCTTGGTGAGGACCTGGAAGACATGCCAGTGGGCGTCGCCCATGACCTCAAAGACGCGCTTGATGAAGTCGGGCGGGATCTGCTCATGGAAGAGGTCGCTCATTGAGTTGACGAAGATGTGGCGGGGGTTGCGCCAGCGCAGCGGGACTTGGAGCGAGTCGGGGTGCAGAGTGAGGCCGAAGCCGGGACCGCTGCGGCCGGGAGCGCCGTCACGCTGGTACTTGGCCTGGCCCATGTGCTTGAGACGGGCGGCGAGATCGAGCGCATAGCAATGGGCGCAGCCGGGCGAGACGCGGTCGCAGCCGGTGACGGGGTTCCAGGTCGCCTCGGTCCACTCGATCGTGCTGCTGCCAGCCATTGCCTGATCTTCGCAGCGGCGATCGGGAGTCCTGCGCCTATACTTGGTGCTCACAAACATATGTTCGTGTAATGATCGGACGGCCAGAGTGTCGGGAGGACGGACACCCGGCGAGATTGACGATCACCGAGCCGTCGGCGCGATCCGCGGCTGGCAGGCAGGCACGCGGTGATCGGCGCAGTGCGTCGAGGCTTCGCCTTGGCGAACGGGTCCGATGGCAACTGCCGCCGATAGCTGGGCCGCCATGTCGGCGGATACGAGCTGAGCATCGTCGGACGCCTGCTCATCGCGCGAAGGGGAAGCCATCTTGCGACGACCCGGGGCCTTGCACGCCAGCTTTCAGGATGCTTGCCGGCGCACCAGAGGAATGACCTCCGCAAGCTCAGGCTCGCGCGTCGAAACGATTGGACCCTCGCGCGTCCACGCGGTGAAGTCGTGAACGATCGTCCGAGTCTCGCGCTCGCGTGGAGACAGCTTGCGCACCAGGACGTCCGCAAACCGCCGGTCATGGGTTGTGACGATAAGCTGGCGGGTGTCCCGGATACGCCGACACAGATCGCTGAATCCGAGAATCGCCAGCACGTCGAGCGCTTGAAGCGGGTCGTCGAGCACCAGGAACGGCAGGGCACCCTCGCGGGCGTTCAGCGCCATCCCAAGGAAGTACGACAGCGCGACCACGTTCAGCTGGCCCTCGCTGAAAACCAGCAGCGGGTTGGCGTCAACGCCGTGGTCGGGGTCGCGCACGACCGGCACGATCTGGTTGCGATTGCGGAACACGTCCTGCCGCGCGTGCAGCTCGGTGAAGGCCGGATTCGGGTTTAGCCGTTCGAAAACCTCGGCGAACGTCGGCTCCAGGCGCTCGAGCGCACGTTCGACGATCGCCTCGGCCGAGGAGTGCGCGGCGTGCTCCAGCGTCTTGGCATCTCTACACCGGCGCTCGAGCTCATCGAGCTCCTGTTGCGTGTTCGCGAGCTCTGCCCCGATGGCCGTCACCTCGTCCGCCAGTCGCGTCACGTGCACGTCGCTGGCCTGCTCGAGACGCCGGAACAGCCCGCGCAGTTGATCCACCGCCCATGACATGGCATCCGCTAGCCCGGCCGATTCGAGCGCCGCCTGGTCGACTTCCACGCCCGCCGAGGTCGCCGTCTCGCCGGCCTCTTGAGCAGTCGACAATGCACTCCGCACCCCCTCCTCCGCCTCATTACGGACGTGCGCCTGCTCCTTGGCCGCGGCGAGCGCCGTTTGTGCGCGTGCGACACGCGCGGCTGCTTCCTGCGCAGCGGCTGCGACACGTCGGTTCTCCTCGATGACTTCCTCAAGGTGCGCGTGCACCGATGCCTGGTCGATCTCCTGCTCGCACACCGGGCACCGGTCCCCGAGGAGCCCGAGGGCTGCAACCGCGAGCTGCGTCATCGCTGGCGCTCGCTCGGTTGCGGCAACCGCCGCAACGCCAGCGGTATCGAGCTCCATCTCGGCCTTCGCGACTGCGTCGTCGGGCGCCGTGCCGAGTGCCGCGAGTCGCTTGCGCGCTGCGGCGACAGACTCAAGCGCACTGCCGAAGGCCGCGAGCAGGCGCCCGAGCTCCTCGAGTGCCACGAGATCGGCATCGTCCGCGGGCGTCAGCCGCACGCCGTCGGGCAGCCCGGCATTGATCTCTGCGATGCCGTCGCGGACCATCGCCCGACGAGACTCGGGTGTTGCCACTCTCGCTGTTGCGTCGTCGCGCCGCTTGGCCGCCTCACGATGGCGCTCTTCCAAACGCTTGAGCGCCTTCCGTGCCGTGGTGCGCTCGCTGATGAGCGCATTCGAGGCCGTCGTCGCCGCTGCCGCAAAGCGCGTCACCCGTTCGAGCCCAAGGATCCCGGACAAGCGCTCGTGCAGTGCACCCCCAGCGGTGTCCAGCGCGGCCCGCACGGCGTCCTGCCGCAGCAACCCCCACGTGTTCACCGCGTCGACAGTCTCGGCCATAGCTGCGTGACCGAACACCTCAGCCAGCGCCTGCTCCGGGTCTGCCTCAGGCGCGCCGTCGCAAGTTGCCGTTAGAGCCGTCTGCAGCTGGTTGCCGCGCCGCGTGAAGGACCAGCGGTGTCCGTCGGCGACGATCTCCAGGGTGACCGTCGCGTCGCCGGCCCGGTGGCGATTCGTGACGGCATCCTCGACCTTGCGCATCCCTCGCACGCGTTCGACAAGGTGGCCGAGCTCCCCGGCAAACACCCACAAGATCCCGTCGACGAGCGACGTCTTGCCTGCGCCGTTGTCGCCACGAATAATCACTGCGTCGGCGTCGAGGTCGAGCCGTCGAGCGTCGGAGAAACCACGGAAGCCCTCCAGCTCGATTGCAGCTAGGCGCGTGTTCATGGGATATGCACCTCCGACCGCGACCTAAAGGCCGCGAGCGCCGCCTCGGCCAACGCTGTGTCCACACCCTCATCATCCAATCCAGCCCGGATTGCCTCAAGTGCGTCGACCTGCGGGATGTCGGCGGGCGGCTGCAGCGGTAGAAGCGCGCGCACGGCGCGCTCCGCGCCCACCTTGTCGGAGGCACCCACGACAACGAACTTCCGGGCGTAGCGCGTGTCGTTCTCGACAGTCTCGCGAATCGTGTCGTGCAACGGCGTCGCCAGCGGTGGCACGACCGCGACTACGTACAGGTCCCACCGCCGTGCCGATGGGTGTTCAGCGGCGACCGTCGTCAGCGACGCCTGCGCTGCGGCGACCCGGTCCTCGAGGTTCTCCCACTCTGCCTCGATGACGGAGACGAGGGCGTACGCCGTCTCTGCCAGTAGCGCGTCCCCGACGCCCTCATGCTGAAGCGTCTCAACCACGTAACCCCCATCCTCCAACACTCCGCGCATTAGCGCTAGGCCGTCTGAACCCGCCCGAGTTGTCACGCTGCCAGGTCTCCTGCGACCGCCCGCTCAGCTCGAAGCAGCCGAATATTGTCCTCGTTCCCAGCTGCGACGTCGAACGCCTCGCCCTCGGCCGCTGCGATGTCGACCGGCGCTTCGAAGTCGGGGAAGGGCCCGATCGTGCCATGGACGGCAACCGCCACGGGTCCCCCGGGGCCGTACAGGCCCTGCTCGCGCCGGCGACGCACGCGCTCGCGGGCAGACCGCTCGACCTCCTTGAACCGCTCACCTGGGCGGCTCGCGATCTCCAGGTACTGCTGCGGTGTACGCACCGCAAGGTCCGGCCCGCGCAGCTCGATCTTAAGTTCACCGCCGTCGCGGCCCACCAGCAGCGCGAGGGCCATCAACGATTGCTCGCCCGCGTGGTCGAGGACGAACTGCTCCCCGTCCCGCGCATGGGTGACGCCGTCGCGCATCCACCTCAGCACCGCCTTTCCAGTGGTATCCCTGAGGGCCTCGTCTAGGCGCTGGATGCCGTGCAGCATCGTCTCCGCCCAGGCAGTCTGCTCGTCCTGTATCACCCGGACGCGATGCACCGCCTGTCCGAGCGCCTCCCGCGCGATGGCTCGCAGGAGATCGTCGAGGAACTCCGCTGCGTCGGCGTCGATGTGCACACCGTCGGCGCCATCTCCGAGCGCCTCGCGCCACGCCTTGGACAGCTCCGGGTCGACGACCTTGAGGGTCACGCCGACTGCGCGCCACAGCGGAACGAGCTCGTCGAAAGGCTCGTTCACATAGGCACCAATGGACCCGAGCCCGATGAACACGACCGTCCCGTCCACGAGCGCCTGCTGCACCTCGGCCCGCGCCCACTTCATTGGCTTGTCGACCTCCTCACGCGTGGCCTTCAGCGTTTCGGGTCGGCTCGCGCACCCATGCACCTTGTAGAGGGGCAGCTGCTGCCCGAGCGCCGCCCGCTCGAGCGGCGTCGTAATACCCGCGATCTTGATGTCCAGCCGCGTTCCGGCGGTCTCGATCCCGAGATCCCAGTTGGCCGTTACCGCCTTGACTACCCCCTCGCGCATCAGGAGAGCTACCGCTTCATGGCCGTAGTTCGGCTCCATCGTGCAGAACGGCGCTGCATCGGCAGCCCGGCGTCGCAGCTCACTCATCTTGTCGGCGGCGTCCGCGGCTACGCGCTCACCGAGGCGCTCCAAGTTATCGCCGGTGAGCGTTTCCTGGTCGACGCCGAGAAGCTCCGCGACCGCCGGCCTAAGGCGGTCCGCCAGCTGCCAGCTACGGGGGCCCGCTGCCGGCTCGGCAAGGCTGAGACCTGCGCCTGCGTACAGGACGAGCCGTCCCTGACGCGCTCGCTGGACCAACTCCGCGACGGCCGCGCGCGGATCCTCGCTCAACAACTTGGGGTTGTGGCGAGGTGGAGGTTGTGGACATTCGCTCAAAGAACCATCATATGAAGATGAAGGACGCGGTGAGGAATCGGCACAAGGTGGATGAGAGGTTCGAAGACCTGCCCGAGTGGAGTCGGCTGGTGGAGGAGGCGCAGCAAAGCTGGAAGCCGCCTGAGCCCGAGAGGCGAATGGCTGATGCCCTGCACAAGAAATTTGAGCAGCCTCTGAGAGGTTTGACGAAAGCAGCCAGTGAAATCGCGCGCGCAATCCGCGAAGTGCAGGACGGGCGATAGGATGCTGCGCACCGGGGAATCACCCTCCACGCGAACCCAGGGCGACGGGCAGATCGAGGCGCCGACTGGACCTTATAAACCACGCCGTAGAGATCCTCGGCTACCGCGGTTTGCTTCCTTCGTGCGGGCGCGCAGATTGGGCGCGTCCTGCTTAAGTCTCTCCGTTCTCGGCGACCCCTCCGCGGGCTCACGAGTCTCGATCCACTCGGTCCTTCGGAAGCGATGTTGCAAATACATCGCAATTCCCCTCAGCGGCGCTCTTAGGTTTGGGACTTCGGGGTAAAGCTGCCACCCGACATCTATCGACAGACGGTGTCTCAACAGCAATCGGGAAATCATCTCTAGCGTGTAGAACCCGTCGCGAAGTATGGCCGGTTGCTCGATGCCGCCGTGGACAATCTCTGCCCGCAATCCCGCCAGACGGCCGACATCTGGCCTGACCTCGGCGGGGTCGAGTCCTGCCTTTTCGAGAGCCCGCTCGACCCAGATGACGTCCGTGAGACGCTTCTCTTCCCTGGTGAGCTTTGTTCCGTATGGAGGCTTCGACAATGCCTCTAGAGCGATCCACAGCGAGACAACCGCTTCCGCCGTCGGCCCTTCCTGCGCAGCCCGGAGGTACCAGCGTGCAGCGGCGTGGAAGGGCTCCGCGGTTGACAGATCGAGTTTGCGCAACTCCTCGACGGCTGTGCGATGGTCGCCAAGGATTCGATTCGCCGGCGGGTACTCGCGCACGTTTGTTACGTGGTCAACGGCGGTCTCCGCCTTTCCATACACATCGAAGACAATCAGGTCCTCGGCAATCTCATCGAGGGCAACCCTCTCGTCGAGGATTGCGACGAGAACCCCGATCGCAGCATGCACTTTGGCGTGCCACCGCTCAAGGTCCTGAGACGACAACTGACCGCTAAGCGGCACCTCGAAGGCGGCGGCGGTCAGTGTTCCACCGTGCCCCACCTCTACGCGGCGCATAGTCTTCTCATAGACGGTCCGCCAACCCGGGTCCTGTCGAATCTCAGTTCGCTGTGTGCGCACCGGCCCGCGCATCTGGGATATCCGGACACCTCCGATCTCCAAGGAGTCCGGAAACCCCGGTATCGACATCGCCCGAAAGATGTTTCGGTATTCGCCATAGCGGCCTTCAAGGGCTTCTGCTGTGCCCCGCTCACCGGCGAGTCTCGGACCGTCGGGCATCGCGGAGGGAGTTATTTCGTGCTGTCGCGGTTTTCGGGGAGGAAACCGCTCCGGCATTCGATCGTGAAACGCCATCTTTAGGTCTCACCTGAGGATTCAGTCGCTAGGTGATGGCGAGTCTACGGGGAAAGCCTGCTGAGAGGCACCCCCCTTGAGTTGCCCGACGAACCCCCTATGTACTGCGATCATCGAGGTGGCGCTGCGCGACGGCGAGCCGATTGCCGCGCTGCTACCCGAGGACTACCTCCCTCAGCCGAACCCGCAAGGCATGCCACCTGATCTCCTGTGGGCGCTGGGCTGGCTAGTCCCGCCGCCCCAGCGTCTTTCTGCGCTGGCTGGACGGCGTCACAATGCGAAAGATGTGGGTGAGCAAAGACCAGCTTTGACAGAGAGCGTCCGCGCTGCTGAATCGAGTGGCTGGAATCGGGGTGGCCTTCCATCCGATCCGACCTCTAGTTTGCGCCCGTCTAGGGCCATTGATCTGGCTTAAGGGGTCGCCTCCTCGGCGGCCCCTGTTTTTCCAGCCGACCCAATTTGTACCTTGATGATGTCCCGCCGATCACGCCCTAGACCGCCGTGAGCGAAAGGGACCCATAGCTCGGCGCGGTTCTCTTGACGGACCCCCAGTCCGCGAAATGTGCCGGGAAGTCGGGGGTCCGGGAAAGGATGTGCTGTCGTGGCGTACTTCACGATCAGAAAGGATCGGGATGGGTACCGCGCTCGCCTCTACGCCAACAACAACGAGTTGGTCTGGTGGACCGAGGGCTACGTCAACAAGGCATCTGCGCAGAACGCGATTAAGATCGCGAAGCAGACGAGCAGCACGACGCCGGTCTACGACCGGACCTAGTCACCGATCTCGGCGGGGATGATTTCCTCCGGCGGCTTCTCTGCCGCAAACCGGAGAACGCAATCCCAGCCGCAGAAATGAAACGCATGATCGGCATCCTCGCTCACAGCGAGAAATCCGGTGGGCAGGGTGCCTGTCGTGCGAGCGTGACGCTCGCAGTCGGGACCGTCGCAATAGAAAACGCGCTCGATGCTCATTGCGCCTCCTTCGGGGTGGACTTGCAGGATTCCTTCTGCGGGGCGGTCGCCCTCGCGTCGGCTTCAAACTGACCCACTACCCGATTCTGGGGAGGGCACATGCGGATGCTGGGTCGGCAGCGGGCAGCTGGATGGCCGCTGCGCCGCGTCCGCGCCGAGGCGCTGCTCGGGCGGGGTGGAGGAGGCCGCCACCCTTCGGCACCGCGTCGCTGCTTGCAAACTGGTCAGAATGGGGCCGGCCGACGCGACTTCGAGGGGGGGGATCTACCGCATGAGCAGCGAGAAGAGCATGTCCGGAAACGGCAATCACGACCTTCCCTTCGCCAAGGAGCTCTGGGAGGCGTGCGACGGGCTGCGGGGCAGCGTCGAGTCGGCCGAGTACAAGCACCTCGTTCTCGGGCTGGTCTTCCTCAAGTACATCTCCGACTCCTTCGAGCGGCGGCGGACCGCGCTTGAGGCCGCGACGCGCGACGAGGCCAGCGACCTCTATGCGAAGGACGACGACCAGCGGGCGGCGATCCTCGAGGACCGCGACGAGTACATCTCCGAGAACGTCTTCTGGGTTCCGAAGAAGGCTCGCTGGGAGGCGCTTCTGGCCGCAGCCAATCAGCCCGACATCGGCGAGCGGATCGATAAGGCTCTCGGGGCGATTGAAAGGGCAAATGAGAAGCAGCTCCGCGGCGTACTTGCCCGGATCTACGCGCGGGCGCCGCTTGCCGCGCAGAAACTCGGCGAGCTGGTCACGACGATCGCCAAGGTCGGGTTCGGCGACGACGAGGACAGGGCGCGCGACATTCTCGGCCGCACCTACGAGTACTTCATCAAGCGCTTCGCGGCCGCCGAGGGACATCGGGGCGGCGAGTTCTACACGCCCCGCTCGGTGACCCGGCTGCTGGTCGAGATGCTCGAGCCCTACAAAGGCCGCGTCCTCGACCCCGCCTGCGGCTCCTGTGGCCTCTTCATCCAGTCGGCCGAGTTCGTCAGGAGCCACAACGGGCAGGCACGGGAGATCTCGATCTACGGGCAGGAGAACAACCAGGCCACCTGGCGGATCGGGCGCATGAACCTGGCGATCCACGCGCTCGCCGGCGACATCGAGCTCGGCGACAGCCTGCTCGACGACAAACACCCCGGCCTCAAGGCCGACTTCGTCCTCGCCAACCCGCCGTTCAACCAGGACAAGTGGGGCGCCGCGCAGGTAGCCGACGACGCCCGCTGGAAGTTCGGGAAGCCACCGGCCTCAAACGCCAACTACGCCTGGATCCAGCACTTCATCCACCACCTCGCGCCCGACGGGCGCGCCGGGTTCGTGATGGCGAACGGGTCCCTGACCTCGAACCAGTCCGGCGAGGGAACCATCCGCGAGGCGATCGTCCGCGACGACCTCGTCGACTGCATCGTCGCCTGTCCGGGCCAGCTCTTCTACACGACCCAGATTCCGGTCTGCCTCTGGTTCCTCGACCGCAACAAGCAGTCCGGCGGCGAGCGCGATCGCTGCGGCGAGGTGCTCTTCATCGACGCCCGCCAGATGGGTCAGAGGATCAGCCGCACGCAGATCGAGTTCGGCGACAAGGAGATCGCGCGGATCACCGAGACCTACCGCTCCTGGCGCGGGACCATTACGGAGAAATACGAAGACGAGTTGGGTTTTTGCGCCTCGGTGACGCTCGAGGAGATCGAGAAGCACGGCTTCGCCCTGACCCCCGGTCGCTACGTCGGCGCCCCCGAGTCCGAGGAGGACGAGATCGAGTTCGAGGAGAGGATGGCGGGGCTGGTCGATCGGCTTGCTGACGAGTTGGCCGAGTCGGAGCGGCTAACGGGCGAGGTGAAAGCGGCACTAGGGAGCATAGGGTATGAAGTCTGAGATTCCCCCTGGTTGGACTATGAAGCGCATAGGTGACTTGGCCAGAGTTGTAACCGGTGCGACGCCGAAAGGCGTAAATTCAGAGCATTTCGGGGACACAGTTCCATTTTTAACCCCTTCGGATATCCCCGGTCGGAAAAGGCAGGTTAGGACTGGGCGCTTTCTATCTCAGGCCGGCGCAATGGCTTTCAAAGCAAAGTTAATCCCAAAAGATACGCCTTGCTTTGTCGCTATTGGCTCTACCATCGGCAAGACCTGTGTAACCCCGGCACAAACGCTCACGAACCAGCAGATTCACGCCACCATCCCAAAGCCGTCGGCAGCCGACAGTGGCTTCCTCTACTACGCGCTTACCCAACACGCCGAGAAGATGAGACAGATCGCGGGTGGCTCCGCGACCCCCATTCTCAAGAAGTCTGCTTTCGAGGCATTCGAGATCCCAGCGCCTTCTCTTCACGAGCAGCGCCTCATCTCCCAGGTCCTCGGGGTGCTCGACGACAAGGTCGAGAACAACCGGCGGATTGCGAAAACCCTCGAGGAGATCGCGGCGACGCTGTTCAAGGCTCGCTTCGTCGACTTTGTCGATCACGGCGACCTCGTCGAGAGCGAGATCGGGCCGGTTCCACGGGGATGGCGGGTTGTTCCTATGTCCAATGCAGTCGCAATCAACCCGCGCGTGGCGGCCATCAAGAAGGGCTCAATTGCTCCCCATGTTGGTATGTCGGACGTGCCGAGCTGGGGAACGCGTCCTGACGGAAGAGTTGAGTCGCGCAAGTACGCTGGTGGAGCACGATTCGACCCAGGCGACACCCTTATGGCGCGGATCACCGGGTGCATCGAGCACGGCAAAGGTGCCTTCGTCGATTTTCTCGATGGGCCGGGGGCTGGTTCGACCGAGTTCCTTGTGCTCCGCGCCAAGTCACCGCTGACGCCGGAGATGGTGTTCCTGTTGAGTCGTACGCCTCGAGTGCGCGAGCACGCCATTGCGAACATGAGCGGTTCATCGGGGAGGCAGAGAGTGCAGACCAACGCATTTGACCATCTTCCAATTGCGGTTCCCCCAAACTCCGAAACTCTCGCGGAGGAGGCTGGCCTCTTTCAAGCGACCTTCCGGCGTACCCAGGCGTTATGGCAGGAGAGTCGTACCCTCGCTGTCCTCCGCGACGCTCTCCTCCCCCGCCTCATCTCCGGTCAGATTCGCGTCCCTGCCGACGGTTCGGAGGACTCCTCGGCATGACCCCTCTACCCAGCGACTCCAAGGAGGACGCCTACGCCGAGCAGCCCGCGCTGGAGTGGCTTGCTGAGCTCGGCTGGGAGGTCGAGCACGGGCCAGACCTCGGTCCAGAAGGCGCGGAGTCGGAGCGCGAGACCTGGCGGGATGTCGTCCTGATTGGGCGCCTGCGCTCAGCAGTCTCTGGCCTCAATCCGGATCTGCCGGCGGAGGCAGTTGAGTACGTGGTCCAGCAGGTGCTGACGATCACGTCTCCCAATCCCGTCGACGATCACGCCGACTTCCACCGCCTTCTCGTCGACAGGGTTCCGGTGACCTACGAGGACGGGAAGGGGGTTGAGCGGACGGCGCGCGCCAAGCTCGTCGACTTCGAGCGTCCCGACCGCAACGACTTTCTCGTCCTCAACCAGTTCACCGTGATCGTGGACGGGAAGAATCGCCGGCCGGACGTGCTGCTCTTCGTGAACGGCATCCCGCTCGCCCAGGTCGAGCTTAAGAACCCGGCCGACCAGTTGGCCACCCCAGAGGCCGCCGCCATCCAGGTCGCCCACTATGTGGAAACGATCCCGCGGCTGTACCGCTACGTCGAGATCGTCGGCGTCTCGGACCTGATCCAGGCGCGCGTCGGCACGATCACCACCCCGGCCGAGCACTTCTCGGAGTGGAAGGCGATGGACCCGGCCGAGAGCGAGGGCAAATCCGAGCTGGAGGTGATGCTGCGCGGCGCCTTCGCCCCCGAGCGCCTGCTCGACCTGATCCAGAGCTTCGTCCTGTTCGAGGTCGACGGCGGCAAGACGACGAAGATCCTCGCCAAGTACCACCAGGTGGACGCCGTGAACCGCGCCGTCGAGGCGACGGCGCAGGCAATGGAGGGCGACGGTCGGGCCGGCGTCGTCTGGCACACCCAGGGCGCCGGCAAGAGCTACTCGATGCTCTTCTACACGCAGAAGCTGCGCCGCGACCTGCGCTTCAAGAACCCGACGGTGGTCTGCGTGACCGACCGGATCGACCTCGACGAGCAGCTGATGGAGACGTTCGCCAGGCAGGTGGTGCTCTCCCAGGCCGTCAAGCGGGCCGAGGAGGTCGCGGGCGGCAGCGGCAGCCTGCACGAGCTGCTCAAGCTGCCGGCCGGCGGGATCGTCTTCACCACGATCCAGAAGTTCGTGCCGCCGAGCGGGGCGGAGGAGATGCCCATGCTGTCGGATCGGGCCAACGTGATCGTCGTCTCCGACGAGGCCCACCGCTCCCAGTACGCCGACTTCGCCCGCAACTTGCGCAAGGCGCTGCCGAACGCGACGCGGATCGGCTTCACGGGGACGCCGATCGAGACGGATCGCAAATCGACCAGCCTCACCTTCGGCGACTACATTTCGGTCTACGACATCGCGCGCGCGGTGGACGACGGCGCGACCGTGCGGATCTTCTACGAGGGCCGCATCGTGCCCCTCGACATCTCCGACGAGGAGCTGGTTGCCGAGACCGAAAAGCTGCTCGAACTGGAGGACGAGGAGGCCGCCGGAAAGCTGGTGTCGACCGAGACGAAGCTCGACCGGGTGGTCGGTTCCGCGGCTCGCCTCGACAAGGTCGCAGGCGACATCGCTCGCCACTTCAGCGAACGCGAGAAGCTGCTCTCGGGCAAGGCGATGGTCGTCGGGATGAGCCGCGAGATCTGCGTCGAGCTGACCGAGCGCCTCAAGGAGAGGCTCGGCGAGGACGCTGTGACCTGCGTGATCACCGCGCAGGCGACCGAGCCGACGCTGAACCGGTACCGCCGCTCGAAGGCCGAGATGTCGCAGGTCGCTGCCGACTTCAAGGACCCCGACCATCCCCTGAAGGTCGTCGTCGTACGCAACATGTGGCTGACTGGCTTCGACGTGCCGGCGCTCCACACCATGTACATCGACAAGCCGATGCGCGACCACGGGTTGTTGCAGGCGATAGCCCGCGTCAACCGCGTCTTCCGCGACAAGCCCGGCGGGCTTGTCGTCGACTACATCGGGATCGGCGAGGACCTGCGCAAGGCGCTGCCGCGCTACGCGGCCAAGGACGTCGAGGGCGTGATGGAGCCCGTTTGCAAGGTCACCTCGAAGCTGCGCGAGAAGCACGAGGTGCTCTGCGAGTTCTTCCATGGCCTCGAGTGGCGCCAGCGCGACGGGCTGAGCGCGACCACACGGGCCACCCTGCTCGCCCGGGCGCACGCCAAGGTCGTCGAGGACGAGGAGGAGACGAAGCGCTTCCTCGACGAGCAGTCGGCGTTCGCACGTCTCCTCGCGCTGGTCAACCCCGACCCGATCGTCGAGCCGTTCCTCGCCGACGCCGAGTTCTTCGCCGAGGTGGCGGCCTCGGTGCGCAAGTACACGCCGCCGGAGGGCGAGCCGAGCGAGGCTGCCCGCCAAGCGGTCAAGCAGGTGTTCTCCGAGGGCCTCGCGGTCGGCGAGGTTGCCGACGTCCTCGGCCTCGCCGGTGAGGAGAGGCCGGAGGTCTCGATCCTCTCCGACGAGTTCCTCGACGACCTCCAGAGAAAGCTGGCCGAGCCGCCGCTCGCCGTCGCCTTCCTGAAGAGGCTGCTGAACGACGAGATCCGCTCGCGCGGCCAGAGGAACCAGATGCAGGCGAAGCTCTTCGGCGAGGAGCTGGACGCCGTCCTGGCCCGCTACCGGAACCGCCAGATCACCGGTGCCGAGGTCGTCAAGACACTCGTCGAGCTGGCCAAGAAGGTGCGCGACGCCCGCCGGCGCCACGAGGAGTTGGGCTTGAGCGAGGAGGAGGCGGCGTTCTACGACGCGCTCGCCGGCAGCGCCGAGGACACCGTTGTCGATCCGAAGATCGCCGAGATCGCCCGCGACCTGGTCAAGGGCATCCGCGCCGACCTATCGGTGGACTGGACGAGCCACGAGAACCGCGAGGCCCTCATTCGCCGCAAGATCAAGCGACTGCTGCGCAAGTACGACTACACGCCGCCCGAGGAGCCCAGGAAGAGCGGCGCAGCGGCTAGCGGCGGCCGCATGACCCTGGAGCGAGCTACCGGCCTCATCCTCGACCAGGCACGCGTCCTTTACTACCGCTGGCCGGACGTTGAGGAGGAGGCTCCGGTTCCATAGGCCCATGAAGTGCAGCTCAAATCTGCATTTCCGCAGAGTTTCTGCAACACTCGCCCTGTGATGGCATCTAGATCGGCTGAAAAGCACCCGTCGGTCGGTGGCTCAATGCTGCTCGGTTTCCGCGCGGAGAACGCCCGCTCCTTCCGTGAGCAGGTCGAGCTGTCGCTGCTCGAGACCAGGGTTTCCGACGCCGAGGTCGTGCGGGAGATCTCCTGGCGCAGGGACGGCAAGCCCCTCGGCGTGCTGCCGGTCGCCGGCGTCTTCGGGGCGAACGCGTCGGGCAAGTCGAACCTCCTGCGGGCGATGCAGGACATGCGGGTCTTCGTCCTTTCCTCGTTCCGGCTTGGCACGCCGCGCAGCAGGCTCCCCACCTGGCCATTCCGGCTCGGTGAGGATCGCGGCGAGGCGCCGAGCACCTACGAGGTGGATCTCGTCATCGACGGAATCAGGCATCTCTACGGCTTTCGCCTGGACGCGACCCGCATTCTCGAGGAGTGGGCGCACTGGTGGCCGCGGGGGCGCTCCGCGCTGCTGTTCCGCCGCCAGGGCGACGAGGTCGAGCTGCCGTCGGGCCAGCGCGCCGGGGCGCGTGCCGCGCTCGGCATCCTGCGCTCCAACGCGCTCTTCCTCTCCACCGCGGCGGCGGCGAGCCACGAGACCTTGCTGCCGCTCTTCGAATGGTTCCGGCGCAACCTGCTTCATGCCGAGGTCAACACGCGGACCGTCCGGCAGGCGCTCACGGCCGAGCTGCTCGAGCACGCGGACTACAAGGACCAGGTCCTGGACCTCCTGCGCGAGGCCGACCTCGGCATTACGGGCGCCAGCAAACGGGAGATGGATCCAGAGATGCGCGAGCGGATCCTGCGCGTCCTGAGCATCCTCCGCGGCGAAGAGGAGGGATCGGGGAGCGGGGAGGAGGAGATCGAGTTCGAGGATTTCGAGGTGAGAATGCTCCACGAGGTCGGCGGGGAGGAGGTGGAGCTTCACCCGAGCGAAGAGTCGCGGGGGACGATGGTATGGCTCGGAATGATCGGGCCGGTGATCGAAGCGCTCCGCGACGGCTCGGTCCTGCTCGCCGATGAGCTCGACGCCAGCCTTCACCCCCAGCTGGTCAGCGTGCTCGTTGGGCTTTTCCAGAGTAAGCGAAGCAACCCCAATCGCGCCCAGCTGGTCTTCAATAGCCATGACGTCACGCTCATGGGGGATTCGACCTCCCACGCGCTCGGGCGCGACCAGATCTGGTTCACCGAGAAGGGGGAGGACGGCGGCACGCGCCTTTACCCGTTGACCGACCTCGACCCCCGCAAGGGCGAGGCGATCGAGCGGCGGTATCTAGCGGGACGCTACGGCGCGATCCCGATCGTCTCCCGGCGCCAGCTCGAATCGATCGCCGAGCCGGCAGCCACCGGCGCCGATCGATGAGCCCCCCGCGCCGCCGCATCACCAAGGAGGCGATCCGCTACGAGATCCTGGTCTTCGCCGAGGGCGAGGTCACCGAGGAGGGTTACCTCCGTCACCACCACAGCCGCAACAGGTCGACTGTCAACGTCGAGATTCACGAGTTCCGAGGCGATCCGCTTTCTCTTGTCCGCCACGCGATGAAAGCGAAGAAGAGGGGAGAACGGGAGGAGAAAGGTCGTCGTGGCCGTGCTCACGACGAGGTCTGGTGCGTCTTCGACGTAGACCGGCATCCGGACCTGAAGCACGCTGTCTCCCTGGCACGCGAGCACGACATTCAGTTGGCCATCTCCAATCCCTGCATCGAGCTTTGGTTCCTCATCCACTTCGAGGATCAGACGGCATTCATCGAGCGTCACGATGCCCAGCGTTCGGCATCAAGGCACACCAGGTGCGAGAAGTCGCTCGACCGGGATGCCCTCAACGCCCTGGATCGCAACTACGAGACCGCCAAGGAACGCGCTCGCCGGCTGGCTCGCAAACATGACGGCGACGGCACGGAATTCCCCGACGACAACCCGAGCAGCGGCGTCTGGCGAATCGTCGACTCGATCCTCCGCTCGTCTGGTTCGTAGTGGTGTCCATGGAAAAGCTGGCGCCTCCGAACTCAACACCGTCCGCCCGGCGTTGAACGCGGCCGACTTCGATTGAGCTCACAGGCCCCAGTCCCTCCGCCACTCCCGCTCTTCGCGCCGGCGGTCGCCGTAGTTCCAGCGCTTCTCCGGGTGGCAGATACCGCAGCGGGGGCGGTGGCAGCCGAGGTACCACTGCTCGTCTTCGACTCGGCCGCGGGTCGGCTCCCACTGGGATGATTTAAACCAAGCTTCGCGCTTCGCCTGGGCGACTCGTTTGGCAACGACTCGGTCGGTATGGAACCGGCGGAATGCACGGCTGCGGCGCGGCATGTGGCGGCCTCCTCATGGAGCGCCCGCCAGCCGCTGATGGCCAGCGGGCTAGGTTAGCCGCGCCGTTTTGGAGTAATGCCGTCTCACGTGTCGCACCATAGTGGAGGCGACCCCTTGCAAAAATTAGATACTTGCTGTAAAAAGCAAGCATCGTGTTTGCGCAACTACATTCGGACGATGGGCATGTGGCACTCGATCTGGGCGATCGCAGCGCCATCCTCATGATGGATGGCGAGGCGGTGGCCACGTTTGAGGTAGCGCGCGAGGACGTCCTGACCGCGGCACGGGCGAAGGAGATCGACGTGTCCGGGGGGGAGCACCGGCTCGTCGTCTTCGAGCGGTCCTCGCCGGAGGCCCGGGCGGTGCTCCGCGAGCGGCGTCTGTCCTATGCGGCGGAAAACGGGGAGCTCTGGGTACACGCGCCCCCGATCCACGTCGAGCGGCCGGCGCGCCGTCGGGCGACGGCGCTCACGTCGGCGCCGGATGCGCCGTTCGCCATCCGCGCCAGTCGGGTGTCCCGGTGGTTGTTGCTCCACGCCGGGGCCAGCCCGTCGCTTCGCGAGCTGGGGGCTACCGTCGAGCTGAGCGAGTCGGTCGTGTCTCGAACCGCTCGCGCCCTGGCCGACGACGGCCTGATCACGATCGAGGCGGACCCCGCTGACCGCCGGATACGTAGGGCCCTCCTGCGCGATGCCGGTGGAATGCTGGATGCCTTCGAGCGAGCCTTTACCGCGCGCCGGCTGCGTCGTCAGACCTGGGATGTGGGGGCCAGGGATGTGCCGCAGGCGATGCGGCGGCTGCGCGGGGCGGCCAAGCAGTTGCGGCTTCCGTACGCGGTGGGCGGCCTGGCGGGAGCTTCGTTCATCCGCAGCGCCGTCGAGCCGGTCGGCGTCGAGGCGTGGATCGGCCGTGACGCGATCGACATCTGGATGGATGAGCTGACCGCGATCCCGTCCCGCCCGGGCCCGGGCACGCTGACGGTCCAGTTGGCGCCGGACCCGTTCGTGCTGTCCCTCGGCACCCGCCGGGAGGGCTTCGAGATAGCCGACCCCGTCCAGCTGTACCTGGACTGCCGCCGCTCGGGCGAGCGCGCCCTGGAGGCAGCCGACGCGATCCGCGCCGAGATGAACTGGTGAAGGTCGTCGCCCCGACCCATCTTCTGCGCGAGGCCGCCGCGATCCTCCCGGCCGCCTAGCCCGAGCTCGCCGGGGGAAACTGCTGCGCAAGCAGGTCGACGAGGGGCTGGGTCTGCGCATCGCCGATCTCGCCCGGCTGGTTCAGGCGCTTGGCCAGCCTGCGCGGGTGGTAGAGCGGGAATCCGTCGACCTTGAGGGTGCGAAAAGCGGGGATGCCGCTGCCACCTGCCTGGCCGTCGGGATTGACGAAGCAGAAGCAGCCGTGCACGGGGAGCGGCCGCGCCAGCGACTCCAGCGCTGCCCGCACGGCTTCGACCTGGCACCTCAATCCCTCGACCAGCTTCGTTCGTGCTCGCGACGACCGCTGGCCCCCGCCGTCCCAAGGTCGAGATCTCTCTCCTCCGCCATCGAGGTCGTCCATCGGCGGGTGGTGAGGAGGGCTTTAGAGGCGGTCGCTGTAGTTCCAGCGCTTCTCCGCTGATTTCACGAGCCAGCCGCAGGGTCCGTGAGGGCGGCTACGTCGGCGCGGTCGACGGGGCGGCCCCGGGCGAGCTTCATGCGGATCAGGTCGTCGCGGCCGGCGACGGGGACGCGTACGTCGTCGAGCGCGATCACCAGTGCGCGCTCGCGCAGTTCGGGATAGGGGGCGGCACCGGGGGCCTCGTGCAGCACGTCGATGTCCCCGTGGGGAGTGGCGAGCTGCCAGATGGTCGCCCTGGGGAGCATTGCCGCATCGATCTCGAGGTTCTCGTGGCCGGGGTTGAGCACACGCGCCTGCAGGGCTCGCAACGCTTTCGCGAGGCGGGAAAGGTTCTGCGGGTCAGGTGCCGGGATCACGTCGACGTCATTGGTCATCCGGGTGCTTCCGTGCGTCTGGGCGGCCAGCCCGCCCACCAGGACGAAATCCACGTGATGCCGGGCGAGTTCGTCGAGGATCCGCTGCGCCTCGAGCGGCTCGGGCCGGCGGTCAGTCTGCTCGGGCACGTCGTCCCGCCTCCGTCAAACGCCCCGCGAGGCGGTTCCATGAGATCGCCAGCTGGAGTCTTTCCGCGGGGGTGCGTTGTAGCGTCGCCTGCATGTGGAGCGGGTCGTAGTCCCGTTCAAGCGGCCCCGACTGAAGGCGCAGCCCCTCGCCCATGGCCGCAAGCAGCCGCTCGACCGTCTCGAGGCTGGGGGAGACCTGGCGACGCTCGATGCGGCTGATCGCCGCCTGGTCGGTCGCCGCCCGCAGGGCCAGGGTTCGCTGGCTCAGCCCGTGGCGTTTGCGCGCCTGCCGGATCAAGTCTGCCGCGTCCACCCCCTTGATTATGCCTTATCAGGCATAGAAGGTCAAGGGATTCGGCAATAAGCTCTGCGGCGTTTAGACGCGCCGCCGATGCGGTCTATATTCGACATGGTGCCCGCCTAGCTCAATTGGCAGAGCGCTTCCCTTGTAAGGAAGGTAGTCCCGGTTCAAATCCGGGGGCGGGCTCTCGCTCACGACTCGCGGCCGCTGCCCAGCACGCGCGCCTTCTCGGCGGCGAACTCCTCGTCGGTGAGGACGCCCTTCTCGCGCAGCTCGGCCAGCTTCTCGAGGCGGCGCAGGCGGGCGTCCTGATCGTCTGCGGGCGGCTCAGCCCGCGCCGGCGGCGCCTCCTCCGCCTCACCGCCGCGCCGCACCTCCGGCAGGCGCAGCTTCGAGGCGCGCTCGCCCAGGTTGGCGCTCTTGACCGCGCCCGCGACCCGGTCCCTGGCGCCGCCGAGGAAGTCGTCCATCGCGGCATCGGGGAATTCCTCGTGGCTCTGCCGCCGCAGCTCGTGGATGCCGAAGGCGGCGAGGCCGGCGACGAAGAGCGTGGTCAGGAACGCGCGCAGGTTCTGGGTCGGCGCGGCGAGGAAGTAGAAGCAGACGACGAGCGCCAGGCCGGTGTAGACGTAGGCGGCGTGGTCGCGCAGCAGCGGCGCGAGGAACTGGCGAGTGCCCCGGGCCGAGCCGCTCGGCGAGGCGAGCCAGCCGGCGACGCCGAAGAGCGCGCCGATCACGATCACCGAGGTGGCGATGCTGACCATCAGCGAGGTCGCGATCGACCAGGCCTCTTCCGCGGCGGGCTTGACGCTTTCGTCGTTGACCAGCTGATCGACGACGATCCCGCCGGCGATCTCGCGGGCGACGATCACGGCGAAGCCGGCGGCGGCCAGCCCGATCCCGCAGAAGAGGACGGTGACCCAGCGGCCCCCACGCGAGAGGTAGATCGCCGCGCCGAAGGCGAGGAAGGTGAGCAGCGAGAGCACCAGCGCCAGGCCCTTGACCCCGACCGCGATGTCCTGCGCGGTCTTCAGCTCGTCGGAGCGCAGGATCGTGATCTCGCCCGCGTCGGGGGGCAGTTTCTCCGCCAGCTGCTCACCGATCCCGACCTCGTTCGCCAGGTTGGTGACCAGGGTGCCGAGCTTCAGCGTCACCTTGCCTTCGTTGGTTTCGATCGCCTCTTTTTCGTCCTCGAGGACGGCGAGCAGTTCTTCGTGGGCGAGCCGGTTTGCGTCCTGCCAGAGGGTCTGCGCGGTCGAGCTCTTCAGCACCTGCTGGGCGCCGTCGCCCGCGACCTGGCGCAGCCCGCCCGAGGCCGGCCCGGCGAGGTCCTTGAGGTCGCCCGGCAGGATCCCCTTCAGTTCCTGCTCGACGTCGACGTTTTCGTAGAGCTGGTCGACCAGGAATTCGCCGACCGCGGCGCGGATCGTTTCGTCCTCGATCAGGCGGTCGCTGGTCTGGACCCAGTCATCCGTGTCGAGCGCCTGGCGCTCGGTCCAGATCGCGAACACGCTGAGGAAGGCGAGGACCGCGCCGAGCACGACCAGGGCTTTGACCGTGCGTCGTCGTGCCGGGCTCATACAGCTGTGATGCTATAGGTCAGTCAGATGAAGCTGGAGGGCATCCACCACATCACCGCGATCACCGCCGACGCGCAGCGCAACGTCGACTTCTACGCCGGGGTGCTGGGCCTGCGGCTGGTGAAGAAAACGGTCAACCAGGACAACCCGACCGTCTACCACCTCTTCTTCGCCGACGAGCGGGGCAGCGCCGGCGCCGACCTCACCTTCTTCGAGTTCCCCGGCGTGCCCGACGGCCGCGCCGGGGCCGGCGACGTCCACCGGATCGTCTGGCGGGTCGGCTCGACCGGCGCCTTCGAGTTCTGGCAGGAGCGGTTGGGCGCCGGCGGGGTCGAGGCCCGGCGCGAGGGCGAGAGCCTGCGCTTCGCCGATCCGGAGGGGCTCGAGCACGAGCTCCTGGTCGCCGCGGTGGACGACGAGCCGCTGCTCGCCGACCACCCCGAGGTGCCGGCCGAGCAGGCGCTGCGCGGCTTCCACGCCGTGCGCGCCTACAGCGCCGACCCGGAGGCCGGCGCCGGCCTGCTCGAAGCGCTCGAGTTCGAGCGGGAGGGCGAGGGCTGGGAGGCGCGCGGCGAGAGTCGCGGCGGCCTCTACGTCTACGACGAGCCGCCGGCCGAGCGCTCGCTGCAGGGGGCCGGCAGCGTCCACCACGTCGCCTGGGCCTCGCGGATCGACGACCACGAGCAGTGGCGGGAGAGGGCGATCGCGGGCGGCGCCCAGCCGACGCCGGTAATCGACCGCTTCTACTTCCGCTCGATCTACTTCCGCGAGCCGAGCGGCGTGCTCTTCGAGATCGCAACGCTCGGCCCCGGCTTCACCGTCGACGAGCCGCTCGAGGGCCTCGGCGAGAAGCTCTCGCTGCCGCCCGACTACGAGCACCTGCGAGCCGAGGTGGAGCCGAACCTGCGCCCGGTGGTCAACCCACGCACCACGAGCTGGCGGACCTGATCGAGTCCGTTTGGTAGGCGAGAGCCGGGGGCTGCGCCCGACCCCCGCCCTCGGTAACTCCGGTCTTTCAGCCGTGTAGCGCTGTTAGTGACCGAGGAACGCCTGCAGCGCTACCACGAGTACACGCGCCGCCACAGCGTCAACTGGCCGTTCTACCTGCTGGCGCGGGTCTTCATGACCCCGTTCTTCCTCACCTACTTCCGGCTCGGCCGGACCGGGCGCGACCACGGCCGGGTCGACGGCGGGCTGATCGTCGCCGCCAACCACCGCAGCTTCCTCGACCCCTTCGCGATCGGCACCGCGCTGCCCTGGCGCCGGCCGATGAACTACGTCGCCAAGGTCGAGCTCTTCGAGCGCCGCTGGCAGGGCTGGCTGCTCTCCCGGCTCGGCGCCTTCCCGATCCGCCGCGGCGAGTCCGACGAGCTGGCGCTGGAGACCGCCCGGCGCGCGGTTCTGCGCGGCGGCGCCGTCTGCATCTTCCCCGAGGGGACGCGGATCCGCTGCGGCACCCTGGCGGCGCCGAAGCGCGGCGTCGGCCGGCTCGCCCTGCAGACCGGCGCCCCGGTCCTGCCGACCGCCGTCTTCGGCAGCGAGCAGGTGCGCCGCGGCTGGCGCATCCGGCCGCGCCGGGTCAGGGTCCGCCTCGGGCGGGCGATGACCTTCCCGACGGTCGAGCAGCCCTCGCCGCCGCTGGCCGAATCGGTCACGGCGCGGATCTGGCCCAACGTGCTGCTGCAGTGGGAAGAGATGGGCGGGCTGCCGCCGATGCGCCGCGCCGCCGTGATCGGCGCCGGCAGCTGGGGCACCGCGGTTGCCGTCCTGCTCGCCCGCGGCGGGCTCGAGGTCCAGCTCGGCGCCCGCACCGCCGAGCAGGCGGAGGAGATGATCGAGGCGGGGGAGAACCGCCGCTACCTCGAGGGCGTGCCGCTGCCGGACTCGCTGCAGGTCCGTCCCGGCTCGGAGATCGAGCTGGCCGGGCTCGACCTCGTCTGCCTGGCGATCCCCTCCGGCTCGCTGCCGCAGGCAGTCGGCGCGATCGCCGACCGGGTCAGCGACCGCTCCTCGGTGCTGCTGCTGACCAAGGGGTTGATCGCGCCGCTGGGACAGCTGCCCGCCGAGTACGTCGGCGAACGGATCCGCGCCCGCGCGATCGCCTGCCTCGGCGGCCCGGCCCACGCCCGCGAGGCCGTCTCCGGCTCGGCCGCCCTGGTGCTCGGCTCCGGCGACGCCGACCTGCGCGACCAGCTCGGCGAGGTCTTCGACCACGCCGGCCTCGTCTGCGAGCGCTCGCGCGACGTGACCGGGGTCGAGATGGCGGGGGCGGCGAAGAACGCCGCCGCTCTCGCCGCCGCC
Organism: Solirubrobacterales bacterium; assembly: GCA_040904405.1. Classification (GTDB taxonomy): domain Bacteria; phylum Actinomycetota; class Thermoleophilia; order Solirubrobacterales; family 70-9; genus VRUE01. The sequence goes on from JBBDTK010000036.1 coordinate 43,133, forward strand.
GCCAGCGAGCCCTACGGTTTGAACGCCGCCGGCATCGCCGCCGCCCAGGTCTGGACCGAGTGCATCGAGTACGCGGTCCGGCGCGGCGCCACGCCGGAGACCTTCTCCGGCCTGGCCGGAGTCGGGGACCTGACCGCCACCGTGCTCGCCCCGTCGGGCCGCAACCGCCGCGCCGGCGAGCTGCTCGGCCGCGGGACCCCGGCCGAGGAGATCCCGGCGCTGATCGGCCAGGCCTCGGAGGGGCTCGACGCGGTGCCGCTGTTGGCCACGGCGCTGGCGGCCGCCGGCAGCCCCGCCGATGCGCTCGGTGGCCTGGCGGCGCTGATCCGCGGCGAGATCGACGCCGAGGCCTGGGTCGCGGGGCTGCGGCGCAGCGAGCGCTCGCGGAGGGCAGCGGCATGACTGGGCGCGTTACTCGGGAATACCCCGAAGAAGTTGCCCCGCGGGACGGCGAGAGGAGGCTAGGCTTCGCCCGTGAGCGGTGCGAAGGAGAACGTCGAGCCGGCGAGCCTCGACCCGGCCGCCAAGGCGGAGCTCGACCGCGCCTTCGAAGAGCTCTACCGCGATCACCTCAAGGACGTCTACTCCTACGCCTACTACCGGGTCGGCAACCAGCACGACGCCGAGGACGTCACCGAGCAGGCCTTCCTGCAGGCCTACCGCCACTTCGACCGCGCCCGGCGCGAGTCCGACGGGCGGCCGCTGCGCCCCTGGCTGATCCGGATCGCCCACAACCTGGCGCTCAACTACTACCGCGACCGCTCGCGGCGGCCGCAGACGCCGCTGGAGAACGCCGACCCGATCCCCGCCCGGCACGGCACCGAGGCGATCGCCGAGGGCCGCGAGGAGCTGCGCCAGGTGATCGCCAAGCTCGACCACCTGCCCGACGACCGGCGCGACGCCCTGATCATGCGCTTCGCGCTCGGCATGGACAACCGCGAGATCGCCCGCGCCCTGGGTCGCAGCGACGGCGCGACCAAGGTGCTGATCCACCGCGCGATCAAACAGCTGGAGGAGGAGATGAGCGATGAGTGAGACGAGCGAGAGGCTGACCGGCAGCACCTGGGACGTCGAGCGCCTGCTCGGCGACGCGCTGCGGCCGATCGAGCCTCCCGAGCGGCTCTCGGGCCGCTTCGAGGACACCCTCGCCGCCTTCGCCCAGGCGGCTGCCGAGGAGCTCTCCGACTGGGCCGAGGAGCTCTCGGAGAACGAGCTGCGGGCGCTGCGCGACCCGCGCAACTGGGTCCGCCCGGTGGTCGCCGTCAGCGCCGGCGGCGTAGCCACCGGCGCCCTCGTGCTGCTCGAGCTGCGCCGCCGCAGCCGCCAACAGGCGAAGGGCCGGCTGCGATCCGTGACCGGCCGAATCGGCCTGTAATCGAGTCGAGACCTGCTACCGACACCCCGACCGCGAGACCGGCGTCTCCTGCTCCAGCTGCGGGAGGCCGATCTGCCCGGACTGCATGACCCCGACCCCGGTCGGGATGCGCTGCCCCGAGTGCGCTCGCGAGCGGACCAAGGTGACTCGCGGCGTCGCCGCTCCGGGCAGGGGCGACGCGCCCGCGACCTACGTCCTGATCGCGCTCAACGTCGCCGCCTACCTGGCCGAGATCGCCGGCGGCAGTGGCGGCCTCAGCCCGGGCAACAGCTCGATCATCTTCGACTTCGGCCTCTACGGCCCCTCCGTCGCCGACGGCGAGTGGTACCGGCTGCTGACCGGCGGCTTCCTCCACGCCAGCCTGATCCACATCGGCTTCAACATGTTCGCCCTCTACTTCCTCGGCCGCATCCTCGAGCCCGGGATCGGCACGCCGCGGTTCGTCGCGCTCTACTTCGCCTCGCTGCTGGCCGGCTCGTTCGGGGCGGTGCTGCTGAGCCCCGACGCGCTCACGATCGGCGCCTCGGGAGCGGTCTTCGGCATCTTCGGCGCCACCTTCGTGATCGCCCGCAGCCGCAGGATCGAGGGCCTCGCCGGCTCGATCGGGGTGATCCTGCTGCTCAACCTCGTGATCACCTTCGGCCGGCCTGAAATAAGCATCGGCGGCCACCTCGGAGGCCTCGCCGCCGGTCTGCTCTGCGCCGCCGTGATCGTCGCCGGCGAACGGGGGATGCTCGGTCCGCGCCCGATCGCGGCGGAGCTGGGGACGATCGCGGCGATCGGCTTCTTCGCGCTCACCGCCGCGATCACGGTCGCCTGAGCGGCGCCCTCACCTCGGCGAAGCCGATGTTGCCCGGGGGGTCGACCAGGTCGGGATGGAGCAGATGGCCGAGCAGCTCGACCCCGTCGACCAGTCGCGGCCCGGGGCGGGAAAAGGTCGAGGCCGCGTCGACCGCGTAGACCCGGCCGGCGCCGAGCGTCGCGATCCGGTCCCAGTGCTCGACCGCCTGCGCGTGCGATTCGTCGACGTACCAGCCGCAGGGCATCGCGACCACGACCTCGGGCCGCAGCCCGGCGAGCTCTCCCCAGCGGACCTCGGGCGAGTTCAGGCCGGGTGGCCCGGCAACGTCCTCGCCGCCCGCGATCGAGACCATCTCGGGGATCCAGTGGCCGCCGACGAAGGGCGGGTCGAGCCACTCCAGGGCGATCACCCGCGGCAGCGTGGCGCCGGCGACCGCCGCCCGGACCGTGGCCAGCCTGCCCTCGAGGTCGCCGCGCAGGTCGTGGGCCTCGGCCTTGCGGCCGGTCGCCTCGCCGAGCCGGATCACGTCCTCGAACACCTCGGCCAGGGTGCTGGGGTCCTGCTGCAGGACCGTGGGCCGGCTCGGCAGGCTTGCGGCGACGGCCAGCACGTCCTCGTAGGAGACCGCGCAGACGTCGCACACGGCCTGGGTGACGATCAGGTCGGGCGCCAGCTCGGCCAGGCGCTCCCGGTCGAGCTCGTACAGCGCCCGCCCCTCGCCCAGCGTCTCCTTCACCGCGCTGTCGATCTGGCCGGCGTCGAGCCCCTCGCCGAGCACGGTGCGGGTCAGCTGCGGCAGGCGGCGCGCCGCCGGCGGGAAGTCGCACTCGTGGGTGACCGCGACGACCTCCTCGCCGAGGTTGAGCGCGAACAGCATCTCGGTCGCGGATGGAACCAGGCTGGCGATTCGCATGCGCCGGTCAATATCGCACTGTCGGCGCTCGCGCGGCTGAGGGAGCTATATTCCCTGGCGCCGAATGGCCGAAGACGACCTCCCCCGAAGTACCGGGCCAAAGAGCCTCGTGGCAGGCTCCTAGCCGATGAGCGAGTTGCTGCTGCTCCTGCTCGTTGCTGTTCTGGTCCTCGTGAACGGCTTCTTCGTCGCGGCCGAGTTCGCGATCGTGCGCTCGCGCCGCAGCAGGATCGAGCGGCATGCGGCGGAGGGGAGCCGAGCGGCGCGGCTGGCGCTGCACCAGCTGGACCACGTCGACGAGTACGTCGCCACCTCGCAGGTCGGCATCACGCTCGCCTCGATCGGCATCGGCTTCCTCGGCGAGCCGGCGATCGCCTCGCTGATCGAGCCCTTGCTCGACGGCTTCCTGGGCGATGCCGCCTCCTACATCGTCGCCTTCCTCTTCGCCTACGCGGTGGTCACCCTGCTGCACGTGATCTTCGGCGAGCAGGCGCCGAAGATGATCGGGATCGCCCGCGCCGAGGGCCTGCTGATCGGCATCGCGCCCCCGCTGGAGGGCTTCCGCCGCGTCTTCCACCCGATGATCGTCCTCACCAACGTGCCCGCCAGGTTCCTGGTCACGCGGCTGCTGCGGATCGACGCCGAGGCCGACGAGGAGGTCGCCTCCGCCGACGAGCTGCGGCTGATGATCGTGCGCGGCGCCCAGCGCGGCCGGCTCGACCCGGGTGAGGCGGGGATGCTCGGCGGCGTCTTCCACCTGCACGAGCAGGCGGCGCGCGAGGTGATGACGCCGATCCCGGCCGTGGTCACGGTCGACGCCTCCGACACGGTCGAGACGGCGCTGCGGCGCTGCATCACCTCCGGCCACACCCGTCTGGTCGCTATCGAGGAAGACAACCCCGACCGGGTCAAGGGCATCGTCCACAACAACAGCCTCGCCCGCCTCTTCATGAACGAGGGGCCGGAGGCGAAGATCGGGGCGGTGGTGCGCGAGGCCGTGATCGTGCCCGAGACCCGCCCGCTCGACGACCTCCTGCACGACCTGCAGGTGCAGCGCACCTCGCTGGCGGTGATCGTCGACGAGTACGGCCGCACGGTCGGCATCGTCACCGTCGAGGACATCCTCGAGGAGGTGGTGGGGGAGATCGAGGACGAGACCGACCCGCGCGCAGCGGCTCTGCGCCAGCTCGCCGGCGGCGAGTGGTTCGTGCGCGGGCACGTCTCGCTCGGCGACCTCGCCGACGCCGGGATCGAGTTGCCGGTCGACTCCGACACCTACAACTCGATCGGCGGCTACGTCTTCGGCGAACTCGGCCGGCTGCCCAAGCGCGGCGACACGATCGCCGCCAACGGATACACGATCCGGGTCGAGTCGGTGCGCGAGAACCGGGTCGAGGCGGTGCGGATCAGCGGCAGCGGCGGCGAGGGCGGCAGCGGTTCCGTCCGGGACGCGACCTAGGTTTCCTGAGCAACCCGCACACCGCCTAACCCTGGAGGTATCGCATGTGGGTTGTGCGAATGAGCGACAAGCAGCTGGAGGTCCTGAGAGCCCTGCTGCGCTCGGAGGAGCACCTCGGCCCGGCGCTCAGGGGAGCGATCGAGGCGCTCGACCTGGCGCGCTGGGACGAGTTGCCGGAGGCCAAGCTCCCCTGGGAGGAGATCGAGGCCACAGCCCGGCGCCAGGGTTGCTCTCCGGCAGACATCATTTGGGATATCGCCGGTCACTAGGACAGCTGCGGCTAGACCAAGCAGGCCGAGGACGCAGGGAGCATGGCGTGTTCTGCGCGCGAGCGACCGAGGACGCCGGGATGCGCCGGTCTAGTCGTAGCTGTAGAAGCCGGCGCCGGACTTGCGGCCCAGCTTGCCTTCGCCGACCATCTCGACCATCAGGGCCGGGGGCTTGCTGGCGTCCTCGCCGTTCTCGGCGTGGAGGGCGTCGCCGATCGCCTTGGAGACGTCGAGCCCGACGAAGTCGAGCAGCGCCAGCGGGCCCATCGGGTGGCCGGCGCCGAGCTTCATGCAGGTGTCGACCTCGCCCGCCTCCATCCCGGTCCGCTCGATCATCCTCACCGCTTCGAAGAGGTAGGGGAAGAGCAGGCGGTTGACGACGAAGCCGGCCTGGTCGGGCACCTCGACCGCGGTCTTGCCGAGTGCCGCGCACCAGGCTAGAGCGCGCTCGCGGGTCTCGTCGCCGTTCTCGGGAAAGCAGACCTCGACCAGCTTCATCCGCGGCACCGGGTTGAAGACGTGGAGGCCGAAGAGGCGCCCGGAGATGCCCGCCGCCGTGGCGATCTCGGCGACGCTGAGCGAAGAGGTGGTGGTGGCCAGGTCGGCATCGGGGCAGGCCGCGGCGACGGCGCTCAGCACCTCGCCCTTCGGCTCGACCTCCTCGACCACGGCCTCGACCACGACATCGCACTCGGCGAGGTCCTTGGGGTCGGTCGTGACCCGCAGCCGCGAGGGCTCGGCATCCTCGATCTTGGCGCAGGCGGCGACCACTTTCTCCTCCGCCCGCCAGGCCGAAGCCTCGCTGCGCGCCAGGAGAATCGTGTCCGCGGTCGTGGTCGAAACAGCAGCCAGACCCGTAGCGATGGCGCCGCTTCCCGCGACCCCCGGACTCTCGTATCCCTTGCCTCCGCTCATCTGAGGACGAGTTCCTATCAAGGTCGGGCAAAGGAGGGCCGTGTGCCCCTCACGCTCAACTTTTCGGAGGTCAGCCTTCGGCTGCCCTGATAATCCGATTAGAGGGGCACACGGCCCTCCTTTGCCTGGCTGATCGGCCAGTCAGTCGGCTACCCTGGAGCACAGGAAACGGCGAGAACGGAGGCTGTGATGGCGGAGAACGGAAGCGGAGGGCTCGGCGGCCGCGAGGTGGTCATCGTCGAGGCGGTGCGCATCCCGGTCGGGCGCGGCCACGAGGAGAAGGGCTACTACAAGGACGTCCACGCCTCCAACCTGCTGGCCAAGGTCTACGCGGAGCTGCTCGAGCGGGCCGGGATCGACCCGGCCGAGGTCGAGGACGTGGTCGCCGGCTGCGTGCAGCAGTTCGGCGAGCAGGGGATCAACATCGGCCGCAACGCCTGGCTCGAGGCCGGCCTGCCGATCGAGACGCCCGCCACCACCGTCGACCGCCAGTGCGGCTCGGCCCAGCAGGCGGTCAACTTCGCCGCGGCGCTGATCGCCTCCGGCGTCCACGACGTCGCGATCGGCGGCGGCGTCGAGCACATGGGCCACATCTCCTTCGCCGACAGCTTCTCCGTCATGCAGGAGCACGGGATGGCCTTCTCGCCGCAGCTGATGGAGCGCTACGACCTCGTGCCGCAGGGGCTCTCGGCCGAGATGATCGCCGACAAGTGGGAGATCCCCCGCTCCGAGCTCGACGAGCTCGGCCTGCGCTCCCAGCAGCTGGCGGCGAAGGCGACCGAGGAGGGCCGCTTCGAGCGCGAGATCGTCCCCTTCCAGGTCAACGGCGACACCCACCTGACCGACCAGGGCCTGCGCGAGACGACGCTCGAGGGCCTCGCCAACCTCAAGCCGGCCTTCAAGGAGGACGGCAAGATCACCGCCGGCAACTCCTCGCAGGTATCCGACGGCGCCGCCGCGGTGCTGCTGATGGCCCGCGAGAAGGCCGACGCCCTGGGCCTCCGGCCCCGCGCCCGCATCTACGACCAGACCACGGTCGGGGTCGACCCGGTAATCATGCTGACCGGCCCGATCCCGGCGACCGAGAAGCTGCTCGAGCGCAACGGGATGGCGATCGACGACATCGACCTGATCGAGATCAACGAGGCCTTCGCCTCGGTCGTCGCCGCCTGGCGCCGCGAGCTCGAGCCGGACATGGACCGGGTCAACGTCAACGGCGGCGCGATCGCCCTCGGCCACCCGCTCGGCTCGACCGGCGCCCGCCTGATCACCACCCTGCTGCACGAGATGGAGCGCTCCGACAAGGAGATGGGCCTGGTGACGATGTGCTGCGGCGGGGGTCTCGGCACCGGGACGCTGATCCAGCGGGTCTGAGGCGATCTGACCGGCGCATCTCGGCGTCATCGGTCGCTCGCGTGCAGAGCACGTCTGAGGCCGCCTGACCGGCGCATCTCGGCGTCATCGGTCGCTCGCGTGCAGAGCACGCCACGCTCCCTGCTTCCTTGATCTGCTTGGTCAGGTGGCCTCAGATGAACGGGTAGTCTCTCCGCCATGGATCTCAGCCTCTCTCCTTCGGAGAAAGAGTTCCGCGACGAGGTGCGGACTTGGCTGGAGGAGAACCATCCCGGGCCCGAGCCGGAGAGCGGCCTCGAGCAGGTGATGGCCTTCCGCACCGAGTGGCAGGGCAAGCTGCACGAGGCGGGCTGGGCCGGGATCTCGTGGCCCGAGGAGTACGGCGGGCGCGGCGCGACCCTGATCGAGCAGGCGATCTTCGTCGGCGAGGCGGCACGCCAGGAAGCGCCCAGCCCGGCCAACGTGCTCGGCCTGGCGATGGGCGGGCCGGTGGTGATCGCCCACGGCACCGACGAGCAGAAGCAGCGCTACCTGGAGCCGATCCTGACCGCCGAGGAGATCTGGTGCCAGGGCTTCTCCGAGCCCGAGTCGGGCTCCGACCTCGCCTCGCTGAAGACGAGGGCGGTCAAGGACGGCGACGAATGGGTGGTCACCGGGCAGAAGGTCTGGACGACCTTCGCCCAGTACGCCAAGTGGTGCATGCTGGTCGCCCGCACCGATCCCGACGCGCCCAAGCACAAGGGCCTCACCTACTTCCTGATGGACATGGATCAGCCCGGGGTGGAGGCGAAACCGCTGGTTCAGATCACCGGCGAGGGCGAGTTCAACGAGGTCTTCATGGAGGAGGCGCGGATCCCCGACGCGAACGTCGTCGGCGGCGTCGGCAACGGCTGGTCGGTCGCGATCACGACGCTGATGAACGAGCGCGCCGGGCTCGCCTTCGGCGCGATCGCGCAGATCTCCAACAGCCTCAAGAAGCTCGACCAGCTTGCCGCCGAGACCCGGATCGACGCTCACAGCGCCGCCGAAGACCCGTTCTACCGGCAGCGGATCGCGCAGCTCCACATCGAGGCGGAGACGATGCGGCTCAACGCCTACCGCGGTCTGACCAAGACGATGCAGTCGGGCATCCCCGGCCCGGAGGGCTCGCTGGGCAAGTGGCAGTGGGCCGACATCAACCAGCGGATCGCCGAGCTGGCGCTCGACATCGAGGGCGGCTACGCGACGCTCGCCCGCGGCGCCGAGCACGCCGTCGCCAACGGCGCCTGGCAGTACGGCTTCCTGCGCACCCGCGCCAACTCGATCGAGGGCGGCACCACCGACATCCTCAAGAACATCATCGCCGAGCGCGTGCTCGGCCTGCCGAGGCTGCGCTAGGTGACCGGCGTCCAGGGCAAATCGCAGCATTGCCGGGGTCATAGCCCCGAAAATGCTGCGATCTACGGCGACGGGGGTGGAGCATGTACTTCGACCTGACCGACGAGCAGCAGGCGATCCGCTCGACCGCGAAGGAGTTCCTCGCCGCCCGCTACAAATCGGAGCGGATCCGCGAGCTGATCGAGACCGAGCACGGCTTCGAGCAGTCCGACTGGGAGGAGATGGCCGAGCTCGGCTGGACCGGCCTGGCGCTGCCCGAGCGGTGGGGCGGCCAGGGGCTGGGCATGGTCGAGCTCGCCGTCCTCTTCGAGGAGATCGGCTACGCGCTGGCGCCTTCCCCGCTCTTCTCCAGCACCGCCGCCGGCCTGGCGCTGGCGACGAACGGGACCGACGAGCAGCGCGAGCGCTGGCTGCCCCGGCTCGCCTCGGGCGAGGCACGCGGGACGCTCGCCCTGGTCGACGCCGGCCAGCCGGCG
>JBBDTK010000037.1:0-1637 GCA_040904405.1 Solirubrobacterales bacterium
TGACGCCGTCGTTCGAGCCGCCGGAGGAGATCAACTTCATCATGGCGTCGGCCACCTTGTCGGTGCACTGCGACCAGGCGTCGACCACCTTGTTGTACTTCTCGCCCTGGGTGATCAGGCCGTCCTGGTACTGCTGCTCGTATTCGGCGACCTGCTTCTTCGTCGCCTCGACCATCGCCTCCTTCTCGACCGGCACGACCATGTCGTCCTTGCCGAAGGAGATGCCGGCGCGGCAGGCCTGGCTGAAGCCCATGCCCATCATCCGGTCGCAGAAGATCACCGTCTCCTTCTGGCCGCAGTGGCGGTAGACGGTGTCGATGATCGACGAGATCTCCTTCTTGGTCAGGATCCGGTTGATCAGGTCGAACTTGATCCGCGGGTCACGCGGCAGGATGTCGGCCAGGATCATCCGGCCCGGCGTCGCGGTCACCCGCTGCACGACCGGCTGGCCATTCTCGTCGACGGTGCGGAAGCGGCCGCGGATGCGGCTGTGCAGCTTGATCGCGCCGGCGGCCAGCGCCCGCTCGATCTCGCCGACATCGGCATAGCCGGGCACCCGCTCGATCAGCGGGTTGGACGCCAGGACCTTGCCCGCCTCCTCCACCGACTGCGGCTTCGGCAGCTCGCTGCCGCTGTCGCGGTCGAACACCACGACGTCGTCGCCGCTCCAGGCCTTGAAGAACAGGCCGGCCTCGTCGAACGAGGCGGTCAGCCCCAGCGGCTCCGGCTGCTCCAGGGTCATGTAGTACAGGCCCAGGACGATGTCCTGGCTGGGCACGATGATCGGCTTGCCGTTCGCCGGGCTGAGGATGTTGTTGGTCGACATCATCAGCACGCGGGCCTCGAGCTGCGCCTCCAGGGACAGGGGCACGTGCACCGCCATCTGGTCGCCGTCGAAGTCGGCGTTGAAGGCGGCGCAGACCAGCGGATGCAGCTGGATCGCCTTGCCCTCGATCAGGATCGGTTCGAAGGCCTGGATGCCCAGCCGGTGCAGGGTCGGCGCCCGGTTCAGCATCACCGGATGCTCGCGGATCACCTCCTCCAGGATGTCCCAGACCTCGGGACGCTCCTTCTCCACCATCTTCTTGGCCATCTTCACCGTGGCGGCCAGGCCCTTTAGCTCCAGCTTCGCGTAGATGAAGGGCTTGAACAGCTCCAGCGCCATCTTCTTCGGCAGGCCGCACTGGTGCAGCTTCAGCTCCGGGCCGACGACGATCACCGAGCGGCCGGAATAGTCGACCCGCTTGCCCAGCAGGTTCTGCCGGAAGCGGCCCTGCTTGCCCTTCAGCATGTCGGACAGGGACTTCAGCGGCCGCTTGTTGGCGCCGGTGATGACCCGTCCGCGGCGGCCGTTGTCGAACAGGGCGTCGACCGCCTCCTGCAGCATGCGCTTCTCGTTACGCACGATGATGTCGGGGGCGCGCAGCTCGATCAGCCTCTTCAAGCGGTTGTTGCGGTTGATCACGCGGCGGTAGAGATCGTTCAGGTCGGAGGTCGCGAAGCGGCCGCCGTCGAGCGGCACCAGCGGACGCAGTTCCGGCGGAATCACCGGCACGACGTCGAGCACCATCCACTCCGGACGGGCGCCGGACTCGATGAAGGCCTCGACCAGCTTCAGGCGCTTGACCAGCTTCTTG
>JBBDTK010000038.1:0-1613 GCA_040904405.1 Solirubrobacterales bacterium
AGATCAAGCAGGCGCGCTGGATCGTCAAGGAGCGCCAGGAGATGCTCGCCGAGGCAAAACGCGAGGCGGAGCGGATCGTCCGCGAGGCGCGCGAGCAGCAGGCCCGGCTGATCTCCGACGAGGAGGTCACCAAGCAGGCCGAGCGCGCCGCCGACGAGATCGTCGAGGACGCCCGTACCCGCGAGCGCGAGATCCGGCTCGGCGCCGAGGACTACGCCGACGAGATCCTCAACACGCTCGAGGTCAACCTGCAGAAGTTCCTCGCCGCCGTGCAGCGCGGTCGCGACCGGCTCGCCGGCCGCGACGACGAAGAGCAGCCGGTGGCGGAACTCGACGAGCAGCAGTAGCGCTGTCGTCGGGGGAGGGGATGGGCGCCCCCTCCTCGCTCAACTTTCCCGAAGACGGCCTTGCCGTTGAAGGGGCCGGCTGCCCCTCCCCGCTCAACTTTTTCTGAAGACAGCTACCGGCCGTCCATGAGCGAAGCCGCAGAAAAAGTACAAGCCGCGGGCAGGGGCAGCCGGCCCCTTCTTCAGTAGAGGGCGCGGACTACGGCCAGCTCGTCGGCTTGCCAGGCAATCTCGCCGTCCGACCAGTCGAGCAGGTTCTGGAGCTGGCCTGGCTCGAAGCGATCGCCGATCACAAGGGAGCGGGAGTGGTCTCTCACCCGGCGGAAGAGGGCTTGCTTCTGCTCGTCGCTGAGGTCGTTGACGGAGAGGACGGAGACGACGAGGTCCCAGGGGCCGTCGGGGAGCGGGTCCTCCATGCGGGCGAGCTGGACGTCGTCGTAGCTCTGGCGGGCGCGGAAGACCATGTCGGGGCTGGAGTCGAGGCCGACCACCCAGGCGCCCGGATATGCCTCGATCAGGCGCCGGGTCGTCTCGCCGGTCCCCATCCCCAGCTCCAGCACGCGCTCGGGCGGAAAGGGAATCGCCTTGACCGCCTCGTCCTGCAACTCGTCGTAGCGCGGGACCTTGGCGCGGATCCGCTCCAGATACTCGTCCGGTGTCCAGTCGAATTGACCCATTACGTAACCTCGTCGGAGCAGCCATCGTAAGCGGCTGGGCGGAGGAGCTGAAATGGCCAAAGCGCCGACCACGATCATCGACCTCGCGCGACTCTCGCTGGCGCACGGCGAGGGAGCGCGGCTGGAGCTGCCGGTCCGGCTCGATCCGCTCGAGCTTGGCGGACAGACCTACGAGCCCTCCGGCGGTCCGCTGGCGAGCCGCCTCGACGTCTCGCGGCCGAGCGGCGGTCACGCCTTCCGGCTCCGCTTCCCGCTCCGCATCGAGGGTCCCTGTATGCGCTGCCTCGAGCGGGCAGCGGTCGAGGCGGAGATCGACGCCCGTGAGGTCGACTCGCAGGGAACCGATGACGAGGAGCTGCGCAGCCCCTACGTCGTCGACGAGGAGCTCGACCTCGGCCGCTGGGCGCACGACGCCGCGATCCTCGGGCTCCCCACCCGCATCCTCTGCCGCCCCGATTGCGCCGGGCTCTGCCCGACCTGCGGCGAGTCCCTCAACGACACCGACCCCGCCGACCACGAACACGAATCGGCACCCGACCCCCGCTGGGACAAGCTCAACGAGCTGAAGTGAGGAAGAGGTCGGCTGCCC
>JBBDTK010000039.1:0-9059 GCA_040904405.1 Solirubrobacterales bacterium
CGCGCGCCGGCCAGACCTTCCTGCTCGGCGCGACCACCTGGCGGATCGAGGAGATCACCCGCGACCGGGTGATCGTCACCCCGGCGCCCGGCCTGCCCGGCGCGGTGCCGTTCTGGAAGGGCGACGGGATCGGCCGCCCGGCCGAGCTCGGCCGGGCGATCGGCGCCTTCTCGCGCGAGGCGGTCTCGCGCAAGCCCGGGGAGCTGGCCGCCGAGTACGACCTCGACCGCCGCGCCGCCGAGAACCTCGTCGCCTACCTGCGCGAGCAGCAGGCCGCGACCCGCGTCGTCCCCTCCGACGAGACGATCGTGGTCGAGCGCTTCCGCGACGAGATCGGCGACTGGCGCCTCTGCATCCTCTCGCCCTTCGGCGGCCGCGTCCACGCCGCCTGGGGCCTGGCGCTCGCGCAGAAGATCCGCGAGCAGCGCGAGCTCGAGGCGGACGCGATCTGGTCCGACGACGGCATCGTCGTCCACCTGCCCGACGCCGACGACCCGCCACCGGCCGACCTGGTCATGGTCGAGCCCGACGAGCTCGAGGACCTGGTCGTCAGCGAGCTCTCCGGCTCGGCCCTGTTCGGCGCCCGCTTCCGCGAGAACGCCGCCCGCTCGCTCTTGATCCCGCGCGCCTACCCGGGCAAGCGCACGCCGCTCTGGCAGCAGCGGCTGAAGTCGCAGAGCCTGCTCGAAGTCGCCCGTGACTTCCCCCGCTTCCCGGTCGTGCTCGAGACCTACCGCGAGTGCCTGCGCGACGTCTTCGACCTGCCGGCGCTGCGCCAGATCCTCACCGACCTGCACTCGCGCAAGCTCAGCCTGGTCGAGGTCGAGACGCCGACCGCCTCGCCCTTCGCCTCCTCGCTGCTCTTCGACTACGTGGCCACGTACATGTACGAGGGGGACACGCCGAACGCCGAGCGGCGCGCCGCCGCCCTCGCCCTCGACCGCGACCTGCTGCGCGAGCTGCTCGGCCAGGAGGAGCTGCGCGAGCTGATCGACCCCGAGGCGCTGGCCGAGGTCGAGGCGCGGCTCCAGCACCGGACCGAGGCGGGCCGGGCCGGCGACCGCGACGCCCTGCAGCAGGTTCTGCGAGCGCTCGGCGACCTGACCGGTGAGGAGTGCGCCGAACGCGTCGCAGAGGGCTACTCGGCCGCCTCGATGCTGGAGAAGCTGGTCGCCGAGCGGCGCGTCGCAGCGGTGCGGATCGGCGGCGAGGAGCGCTACATCGCCGCCGAGGACGCCGGCATGTACCGCGACGCGCTCGGCGTGCCGCCGCCGCCCGGCCTGCCCGAGACCTTCCTCGAGGACCACCCCGACGCGATGCGCGCCCTGGTCCGGCGCTACGCGCGCACCCACGGCCCCTTCGTCACCGCTCGGCTGGCCGCCCGCTACGCCGTCGACCCGGGGCCGGCGCTGCGCGAGCTGGAGGCCGGAGGGGCGCTGGTGCGGGGCGAGCTGGCGCCCGGGGGCAGCGAGCGCGAGTGGTGCGACGCCGACGTGCTGCGCCGGGTGCGGCGGGCCAGCCTCGCCCACCTGCGGCGCGAGGTCGAGCCCGCCGCCCGCGACCGCTTCGCCCGCTTCCTGCCGAGCTGGCAGAACGTCGACGCCCACCGCGCGGCCGGCGCCGGGCCGGACCGCCTGCGCGACGCGCTGGCGCCGCTGCAGGGGGTCGCCCTGACCCCCAAGGTCTGGGAGGGGGACGTCCTGCCGCGCCGCCTCGGCGCCTACTCGCCGGCCTGGCTCGACGAGCTCTGCACCAGCGGCGAACTGGCCTGGATCGGGGCGGGAGCGCGCGGCCGTGGCGACGGCCGCGTCGCCCTCTACTTCCGCGACGACGTCCGGCTCGCCGGGCCGCCGCCGGCCAACGCCAAGCTCGACCCGGTCGAGGGGGCGCCGCAGGAGGCGATCCGCGAGCGGCTCGGCGCCGGGCCCTCCTTCTGGCTCGACCTGCTCGCCGACCTCGACTTCCCGGCCGAGGAGCTGCACGACGCCCTCTGGGACCTCGCCTGGAGCGGCGAGGTGACCAACGACGCCTTCGCGCCGCTGCGGGCGCCGCGGCTGCGCTCGGTGCGCGACCATCAGCGGGCCGGCCGCCGCTTCGCCCGCCGCCGCTCCGGCTCCGGCACCGCGGTGCAGGGCCGCTGGTCGCTGACCGCGCCGCTGTTCGAGGCTGCGCCCGGGCCCGGGGCAAAGCTGCGCGCCCAGGCCGAGCTGATGCTGGAGCGCTACGGCATCGTCACTCGCGAGACCGTGCTCGCCGAGGGCGTGCCGGGCGGATTCTCGACCCTCTACGCGGAGCTCGGCAACCTCGAGCTGCTCGGCACCGCCCGCCGCGGCTACTTCGTCGAGGGCCTCGGCGGCGCGCAGTTCGCCCTGCCCGGCGCGGTCGAGCGGCTGCGCTCGCTGCCCGAGCCCGACGGCTCCCTCCAGGTCCTCGCCGCCACCGACCCGGCCAACCCCTACGGCGCCGCCCTGCCCTGGCCGAAGCCGCCATCCGGCCGCCGCCCGGCCCGCGCCCCCGGCGCCCACCTGCTGCTGCGCGGCGGCGAGCCGCTGGTCTACGTCGAGCGCGGCGGCCGCAGCCTGCTGCGCCTGGTCGAGCTCGACGGCGCCCTCCTGGCGGCGGCGATGCGGGCCCTCGCCGAGGCGGTCAGCGCCGGCCGCCTGCCCAAGCTGGCGATCGAGAAGCTCGACGGCGAGCCGGTGATCGGCTCCGGCCACGAGGAGGCCCTGCTCAGCGCCGGCTTCGACCGCGGCCCGCGCAAGCTCACCGTCTCCGCGCGCTGACGGTTGCCGCTATGCCCACAGACCACTGACCGGGACCGCCCAGAGCCGATCCCCGAGCGGAACCGTTTCCGCGCGAGCACAGAGGACGACGCCGGCCCGAAAGCGATCGCCAGTCCTGTCGCGCAACTCGCGTATTCGCTTGGTGTCTCCTTGAGTCACCGTCGCAGCCGCCTTCACCTCGACCGCGGCGAGGGAGCCGTCGGCGGCCTCGAGAACCAGGTCGATGTCGGCCTTCTGGCGCTGGTAGTGGTGCAGGCGGGCTGGGGTCTCGGCCCACTCCAGGTGCTTGAGCAACTCGGTTGCGACGAAGTTCTCGAGTGCTTTGCCGGTGATCTGGTCGTCCTCTCGAATCCGCCGTTCATCCGCGCCGAGCAGGTCGGTGAGAAGACCCGTATCGACGAGATAGATCTTCGGGGTGGCTACCTCGCGGGCACCCAGCCCAGGACGCCACGCGGGCAATCTCGCGACCAGGAAGGTCTGCTCCAGGAGCGCCACGTATCCCTTGACCGTGTCGTGGTGCAGTCCCAGCCGCTGGGCCACCGCCCGGTAGGAGAGCAGGTTTGCCGCCTGGCTGGCGAGAAGCCGCAGCAGCCTCGGCATCGCGTCGAGCTTGATCGCATCGCTCAGCTCTCGCAGGTCGCGGTCGAGGGTCGTGTCCACGTAATTGCGAAACCAGCGCCGCCGCCGCTGTCCCCTGCGGATTCGTGCCTCGGGATAGCCACCCTCCGCCAGTATCGAGACGAACGCGTCCCGACCGACTTGGGCGTTCTCAATCCACGGTGGCTCGGCGGCGAAGAGGCGATCGACGAAGTTGAGATCTCCTCCCCGGATCTCACTTTGCGAGAGAGGCCACAGCGGGACCGCGTCGATGCGACCGGTGAGCGCGTCCTTGACCTGCCGCGAGGCGAGCAGGTTGGCCGATCCGGTCAGCAGGAACTGCCCCGGCTCGGGGTTGCGATCGACCACGCTCTTGATTGCGAGCAGAAGGCCGGGAGCCCGTTGCGCCTCGTCGATCAGGGCGGGGCCCGGGAGCGCCGCCACGAATCCCATCGGGTCCTCCTGCGCGGCAATCCGGACGTCGTCGTCGTCGAAGCTGACCTGTACCAACGGATGCTCGTGGGTTGCTATGTCCTGGGTCAGCGTGGTCTTGCCCACCTGTCGGGCGCCGGTGACGAAGACCACGCGGGTGTCCTTGAGGCCCTCGACGATCAATTTTCGATTGTGGCGCGGGAAAATGGAGGACATTGGCGGCTCCGATGGCCAATCAGTACGGTGCATTTGGCTATTTTCTACGAAGTAATTGGCTAGTCTAACAGGAGATATCGGCCAGTGGGACCCGCTGGCTTCCACGTTTACGCCCGCGCGCTGAGGCGGTAGACCGCCGTCTCCGCCCGCTGAGGCTCAGCGGGTGCGGCCGAGGCCGATCAGAATCCCGACCCGCTTCGCCACCGCTTCGACCGTGTCCGGGGAGGCGCGGCCGATCCTGCGCCCGAGGCGGTCGACCGACATCGAACGGACCATCTCCGGCATCGCGAAGCTCGGTCGCGTCAGGCCGCCTTCGGGGGGCTCGACGCGAACGTGGAGCTGGCTGCCGCGGTCGGTTGTCGTCAGCGGGACGGTGATCGCAAGCCTCGCGGCAGATCGATTCATCGCGTGGATCGAGACGACCAGCACGGGCCGCCGGCCACCCTGCTCGTGGCCGACCACCGGGTCCGGGTCGCCGACGTAGACCTCTCCCCGCTTGATCTTGAGCCGCTCAGCCTGCATTTGGCGGCCTGTCGAGGGGAGCGTCGAGCCATGCCTTCATTTCCTCGCGGATCTCGTCCCCATGCTTCTCATAGGACTCGTCCATCGAGTTCAGCAGCCGCTGCTCCTCCAACAGGTCCACGGCCGCCTCGAGCACCTCAACCACGCTGATCCCCTTCCGCTCGGCCTCCTGCGCCAGGCGACGCTGGGTGGCTCTCCGGACTCGGATCGTGGTCGTCTCGACAGCGGCCATCGATCAAGTATACAGTTCTGTCTACACGTATCGCTTGCCTGTCCACGGCCCTACAAGCGCCCAGCGGGCGAACCTCTCCCCTTCGACTGCGCAATTTGCGCCGGTTGGGTTCCTATTTAGTCGAGGGCCTCGACGGCAGCGCCTGGTAAGGTCATCCGCTGGTCGCCGTGCAGAACCAGTTCGGCTCGCAGCGGCTGCTGGTCAAGTCGCCCCAGCGCCTCTGCGTGCCCAGCGAGAAGCGGATCGTCCGTCGCCGCAAGGCGCGGCCCTTCCAGCGCATCCAGACCCCGATCGACCACTTCCAGTGCTACGGGGTCGTCTCGCGAAGCCCGCTATTTGCGGTGCAGAGGGTCCGCGGCGTGAAGCTGAGCGACCAGTTCGGCCGGCGAGCGGCGCGGCTCGGCAAGCCCTTCCAGCTCTGCGCGCCGGCGCAGAAGCGGTGGAAGAAGCGCCTGACGCCGCTCCAGCACCCGGTCAAGCACCTCGTCTGCTACCGGGTCAACCGCCGGAACGTCGTCAGGCTGGCGCAGATCCGCAACCAGTTCGAGCGCCGCATCGTCCTCACCCGCCGCTCGGTCGCTCTCTGCGTGCCCTCGAACAAGCTGGTCCTGCGGTAGCGCCCCGCTGAGGCCGACCAGAGGCAGCTCCGGCTCCCCGTAGAGCTTCTGGCAGGTTGACCCACTTCTGGCAACCCGATCCACCCCGCCGAACGATGACGGCCCGGCGCGACCAAATGCAGTTAGAGTTGCATTTGGTCGTACTAAACGCTAGTATACTTGCGTATGGTTCAGCGTCGGCACTGGATCGAAGCAGTCGAGCAAGCCTGGCAGCGCAAGTCCGTGCTGTGGCTGGCGGGCGTCCGCCGCGCCGGCAAGACGTTCCTCTGCCGCAGCCTCGACGATGCCGAGTACTACGACTGCGAGCTTCCCCGGACGCGGCGGGCGATGGAGGATCCGGAGGGATTCCTGGGGGAGCGGCGGGGGCGACGCATCGTCCTCGATGAGGTCCACCGCCTGGCCAACCCGTCGGAGCTGCTGAAGATCGCCGCTGACCATTTCCCGGACACCCCGGTGCTCGCGACCGGCTCCTCGACGCTCGAGGCGACGGCGAAGTTCCGCGACACGCTGACGGGCCGTAGGGAAACTGTCTGGCTGACGCCGATGATCGCCGCCGACCTTGCGGACTTTGGGCGCGCCGACCTTCGCCACCGGCTGCTGCATGGTGGCCTACCGCCCTTCTTTCTCGCCGACCGGGTCCCCGAGCGCGACTTCCAAGACTGGGTCGACGCCTACTGGGCAAAGGACATACAGGAGCTGTTCCGCCTCGAGCGTCGCTGGTCCTTCCAGCGCTTCCTCGAGCTGCTGTTCGCCCAGAGCGGCGGCGTATTCGAGGCGACCCGCTTCGCTGCTCCCTGCGAGGTCAGCCGCCAGACGATCTCCAACTATCTGGCGGCGCTGGAGGCGACCTTCGTCGCCCATGTCGTTCGCCCCTTCAGCTCCCGTCGCTCGACCGAGATCGTCGCCGCGCCGAAGGTCTACGGATTCGACACTGGTTTCGTCAGCTATTACCGCGGCTGGGACACGCTCCGCAACGAAGACCTCGGTGTCCTCTGGGAGCACTTCGTGCTCAACGAGGTCCACGGCCGGCTGCAGAGCAGGGTGGCGCGCTACTGGCGCAACAAGCATGGGGCCGAGGTGGATTTCGTCCTCCCCCGCCGCGGTGGGGGAGGACCGATCGCGATCGAGTGCAAATGGAGCGCCGGCTCCTTCGACGCGGGCTCCCTGGCCGCTTTCAGGCGCCTCTACCCGGAGGGTGAGAGCTTCGTCGTCGCGGCGGATGTCGACGCCTCCTTCAAGCGCACCTTCGGCGACTTCGAGGTCGAGTTCTGCTCCCTCGAGCAGGCGATCGGACGCCTGTCGCGCGAGCCGCTGGCCGGATGATCCTGTCGACCTTCCACGACGATCGTCGATCACGACCAGTTCGATGGCTGCGCAACTTCAAGGCTTCTCGGGCAAAAGCTTGTCCACCCGGCAAGCGCGAGCTGCGGCCACGCCGCCCGGCGACGCGCCCTCGAGCGAGGCCCACCGCCAAACGTAGCGCGCAACACGCTACAATGATGGGCATGTCTTCCGCCTCCCATCCCGTCTCTCTGCGGTTGGGCGCCGACGGGCAGCGGGCGCTGGCCGAGATCGCCGGCAAGCGGGGCATCACCCGCGCCGAGGCTGCCCGCCAGGCGATCGCCGAAACCGCCGAGCGGGAGCGACGGCGTGCCGGCCTGGCAGCCGAGGTGGCGCGCCTGGCCGCCGATCCGGTCGATCGTGCCGCGCGCGAGCGAGTCGCCGCCGACATGGACGCGATCGCGGCCGACTGGCCCGAGTGACGCGCGGCGACGTCTACCGCGTGCGGTTGCCGAAGCAAGCCGGCCGTGAGCAGCACGGCTCCCGTTACGCGGTGCTCGTCCAGGCAGACGACCTGCTCGGGCTATCGACGGCGCTGGTCGCACCGACTTCGCGCAGCGCGCTCCCGGCGACGTTCCGCCCGGAAGTCGAGGTCGCGGCCGAGCGCACACGCGTGATGGTCGAGCAGCTGCGAGCGCTCGACGCCGAACGCCTCGGTGACTTCGCAGGCCGCCTCGGCCCGGAGCAGATGCGCGAGGTCGACGAGGCGCTTTCACTGGTGCTGGCGCTCCGCTGAACGCGGCCTTTCCGGCTGGGCGCTCGCCTACCTCTGTCGCGCCAGGCGCTCTACCACAGGGTTGCGACTGCCGGATAGGCATGCATCGCGCCGTCTGCCGTAACCAGGGTCAAGTCGTGCTCCAGCGCGGTCGCGACCAGGAACCGGTCCGCCGGGTCCCCGGACTCGAAGTCTTCGAGCGCCTCGCTGCGCAGGGCTATTCCGTGCGTCAGTGGAGCGGCAGTCGGGGCGGAGCGCCGCAGGGCGCCGAGCACCCACTCGGCAGGCGAAGGAGCGAGCTCGAGGCGCCCCTTGCGAGCCAGCACGAGGGTCTCCCAGGTCGATACCGGCGAGAGCAGCAACTCGCTCTCACGGTCGGCGATCGCCCTCTCAGCCGCCGCGGTGAGCCGCTCCGGGGCGAGCAGGCGCCAGAGCCAGACGTGGGTGTCGAGCAGCAGCCTCACCCGCGCAGGGCGTCCCACTCGTCCGGCTCGGTCGCCGGGGCGAGGAGGTCGCCGGTGATCTCCCCCTGATCGCGCATCGCGCCCAGCCAGTCCTCGGCCCGCCCCGGCTTGACCGGCGTCAGCTGGGCCACGGGCTTGTCCCGCTTGGTGATCAGGATCGGCTCGCCCGATGCCCCGACTTCGTCGAGCAGGCGCAGGCAGGTCTGCTTGAACTCTCCGGCCGCGACGGTTTTCACGCCCCCACCCTACCATGGACATTGGCTATGGACATATCCACCCAAACGCCGCTCCGCTCGCGGGGCGCAGCGGGCCCTCAGCTCCCGAAGAGGGAGAAGTGGCGGTTGAGGGAGCGGGCGCGGCGGTAGGCGCGCACGGCGGCGGCGGCGCGGCCGCGCTCCGCCTCGATCCGCGAGAGCACCAGCCAGGTGCGCCAGTTGGTCGGCTCGCGCTCGGTCGCGGCGCGGGCGGCGCTCGCGGCGGCGCCCAGCGCGCCCATCTGCTCGAGTACCAGGGCCTGCTGCAGGCGCGGGCCGGCGGCGTCGGGCTGGACGTTCTGGGCGCTGCGCGCGTCGCGCAGCGCCTCCGCTAGATCGCCCTCGCGGGCCGCTGCCTCGCTTTGTCGCAGCAGGCTGGTGGAGGCGAGCGGGATGGCGATGGCGGCGATCGACGCGAGCGCCACCAGGGCGAAACCGAGCCGTGGCGGCAGCCTCAGGGGCGGTGCGCGATCCGGCGCGGCCCCGGCCGCTTCCCCTGCGGGGTCGCTCTCCGCCGGTCGCCCCCCGCTGCTCACCAGCACCGCGGCGAGCAGCAGGAATGCGACCGGCAGCACCGGGATCTGCCAGTGCCAGTCGAAGCCCGCGGTGAGGCAGAAGGCGAAGCAGCCCGCCAGCGCGGCGGCGAGCCAGGCCCGCTCGCGCGGATCGCCGCGGATCGCCGCCCGCCCGCCCCCGATCAGCGCCACGAGAACGAACGCGGCCAGCAGGGCGACCCCGACGATCCCCAGCTCGCCGAGCGTCTGCAGGTAGAGCGAGTGGGCGTCCAGAACCGTGCCCGAGCCGTCGCCGCTGCGCGCCCACCAGTACTCGAAGGCGCCGGCGCCGGGCGCCTCGCTCACCCAGGCGCAGGTGACGGAACTCGAGA
>JBBDTK010000039.1:9069-9711 GCA_040904405.1 Solirubrobacterales bacterium
TGGTAGCGACCCTGGCCGGCGACGCTCTCGAGCCGGCCCGCGCCCCGCCCTGGCGCCTCCTCGCTCTTGAACTCCGCCCAGGCGTCCGAGGCGCGGCCGGGGGCGTCGAGCGCCAGGGCGACGATCAGCGCCGCCGCGGCGAAGGCGGTCGCGCCGATCAGCGGCAGGCGGGGGGAGACCCTGGTCCAGCTGGGCCGGGCGCGGTCGCGCAGGGCGAGCGAGGCGCCGGCCTGGAGCAGCCCGACGGCGGCGCAAACGCCCAGCGTCAACGCCAGCATCTCGTCTCCCTGCTGCCGCGCCGTCGCGTTCAGCAGACCGTCCTGAAGAGCGTCGCGAGCGCTCGCCGCGGCGATCAGGAACGCGCCCCCCGCGCCTGCGAGGAACAGCGTCCCCAGCTTCGGCAGGCGGTCGGAGGCGAGGGCCAGGAAGAGGATGAGGGAGATCAGCGCGGCGGCGATGCCGCCCCGCGACAGGGTCAGGAAGGCGGTCAGGGCGAGCGCCGGCAGCGCCGCGGCGGCGAGCCCGCGCGACAGCGCCGACCTGGCGCAGGTCGCTACCTGCAGGAGCAGGGGGAAGCCGAGCGCGATCAGCGCCGCCAGCGCGTTCCAGTAGTCGAGCGGGTAGGAGAGCCGTTCCTGGCCG
>JBBDTK010000040.1:0-9565 GCA_040904405.1 Solirubrobacterales bacterium
CCATCTTCGCGGTGCTGGCGACGGCTGCCGTGGCCGCCGACCTGATCGTCCTGCCCCCCGCCGACGACTCCGCCGGCGGCGGCGGCTCGGCGCGGGCGGCGCTGCCGGGAGAACCGAGCGTGGAGATCGTCTCCCCC
The DNA here is from genome assembly GCA_040904405.1 of Solirubrobacterales bacterium. Lineage (GTDB taxonomy): Bacteria > Actinomycetota > Thermoleophilia > Solirubrobacterales > 70-9 > VRUE01. The sequence goes on from JBBDTK010000040.1 coordinate 138, forward strand.
CGCAACGGCGCCCGCCAGCGCGCCCGCTCGGTCGTGGCCAAGGTCAAGCTCGCCAACTTCGCGCTGGCCCCGCAGCGCTTCGGCGACGAGCCGCAGCTCGGCGAGGGGCACATCCGCTTCGGCCTCAACCGCGTTCCAGACTGCGTCGACCCGGTCAAGCTGCGGCGGGCCGAGGAGAGCCCGCTGGGCCGGGGCCGGCTGGTCGGCGCCTCCTTCGACTTCCCCGAGTACGCCGGGCCCAACGGCGTGCTCGCCGAGCGGATCGGCTCCAGCGGCGCCTACTCACCCGCCACCCGGCCCGAGATCTACTACAGCGGGCTGCCCGCCGGCTTCTACCGCCTCGTGGTCACCCTGGCCCGCAACAACGGCGCCACCACCCCGCACCACGCGGTGACCAACTTCGAGATCCTGACCCCGCCCGGCCACGAGACGAAGGCGTGCACCGGCGGCAAGGTCTCCAGCGCCAAAGCCGCCGCTTTCGACTGACGCGAGCACGCCCGGCTCGCCGCGGGCGCCAACACTTCACTTTGTATAGTGACTCCGTGCGGACCTTTCGCCGCCTGATCGGCTTCCTGCGCCCCTACCGCCCGCAGCTCTGGGGCTCGCTCGCCTTCGCCTGGGCGGCGATGGGGATGACGGTGCTGATCCCCTGGCTGATCGGGCGCGCGGTCAACGCGATCGAGCAGGGCCGGGCGCCGGACCTGCTGCCGCTGGCGCTGGCGATCGCCGCCGCCGGGGTCCTCCGCCTCGGGCTCACCTGGGTGCGGCGGGTTGTCGCCGGCCGGGTCTCGCTCGCGGTCGAGTTCGACCTGCGCCAGCGCTTCTACGCCCACCTGCAGCGGCTCGAGCTCGGCTTCTTCGACGGGCAGCAGACCGGGCAGCTGATGTCGCGGGCGACGGTCGACCTGCAATCGATCCGCTTCTTCCTCGGCTACGGCCTGATCTTCATCACCCAGAACCTGCTGACGATCACGCTCGCCAGCGCGGTGATGTTCGCGATCGAGCCCTGGCTGGCGCTGCTCGCGCTCGCCCCGGCGCCGTTCGTCGTTTACGCCGCCTCGCGCTACAACCGCGTCTCCCGCCCCGCCCTGCAGGAGGTCCAGCAGCGGCTCGCCGAGCTGACCGCGGAGGCGGAGGAGAACGTCTCCGGCATCCGCATCGTCAAGGCCTTCGCCCGCGAGGAGCACCAGCTGCGCCGCTTCCGGCGAGCGGTCTCGCGAGTCTTCGACCAGAGCATCTACTCGACCCGGCTGCAGGCCTTCTTCTCGCCGCTGCTCGGGCTGCTGCCGCAGCTCGGCATCGCCCTGGTGCTGGTGGTCGGCGGGCGCCAGGTGATCGCCGGCAACCTCAGCCTCGGCGACTTCACCGCCTTCTACACCTATCTGATCATCCTCGCGGCGCCGATGCGGATGCTGGGGATGGCGATGGGAATGGCGCAGCGCGCGATCGCCTCCGGCAACCGCCTGTTCGAGATCCTCGACCGCGAGCCGCGGATCCAGGCGCCGGCAGGGGCGCCGCCGCTGCCCGCTGGTGGGGGCCGGGTGGAGATGCGCGACGTCACGCTGCGCTACGAGGACCGCCGGCCGGCTGCCGCATCCGACGTTGACCACACCAGGGTGGGGTCAACGTCGGATGCGGCGCTCAGCGGTGTCGATCTCACGGTCGAGGCCGGTCGGACCGTCGCCCTGGTCGGCCCCTCGGGCTCGGGCAAGACCAGCCTGGTGGCGCTGATCGCGCGGCTGTATGACCCGAGCGAGGGCGCGGTGCTGCTCGACGGCGTCGACGTGCGCGAGGTCGACCTCGCCGCGCTGCGCTCGGCCGTCGCCTTCGTCGGCGACGAGAGCTTCCTCTTCAGCGCCAGCGTCGCCGAGAACATCGCCTACGCCCGCCCTGACGCCGGCGGCGAGCAGATCGAGGCGGCGGCGCGGCGAGCGCAGGCGCACGACTTCGTCGCCGCCCTGCCCGACGGCTACGAGACCCGGGTCGGCGAGCGCGGCCTGACCCTCTCCGGCGGCCAGCGACAGCGGATCGCGATCGCCCGCGCCCTGCTCGCCGACCCGCGGGTGCTGATCCTCGACGACGCCACCTCGTCGGTCGACGCGACCACCGAGGCGGCGATCAAGGCCGGCCTGGCGGAGGCGATGGCCGGCAGGACGACCTTCGTCATCGCCCACCGCCTCTCGACCGTCTCGCTCGCCGACGAGGTGGTGGTGATGGACGCCGGCCGGATCGTCGACCGCGGCAGCCACGAGGAGCTGCTCGAGGGCTGCGGCTTCTACCGCGAGATCGCCGAGCACGGGCTGGCCGACTCGGTCTTCCTGCAGCACGACCTCGAGCGGCGCGAGGAGCTGGCACGGCTGTGAGGGGGCTCTGGCGGGTGATCCGCGGCGAGGACCAGCGCGGCCGCAAGCTGCGCTGGATGGCCGGCCTGCTGCGTCCCTACCGGGCCCGCGTGGCCCTCGCCTTCGCCGCGATGCTCGCCGCCACCGGCGCCGCCCTCGCGCCGCCCTACCTGGCCGGGCAGGCGATCGACGCCGGCATCCTCCCGGGCGACAGCGGCGCCCTGACGATGATCGTGCTCGCCTTCGTCGGCGTCGCGATCGTCTACGCGGCGGCCACCTACGCGCAGACCTACCTGGTCGGCTGGGTCGGCACCCGCGCCCTGCAGGACCTGCGCGAGCGCGTCTTCGCCCATATCCAGACGATGTCGATCGGGTTCTTCACCCGCCGCAGCCCCGGCGTCCTGATCAGCCGCATGACCAACGACGTCGAGGCGCTCAACCAGCTGCTCACCACCGGCGTGGTGACGCTCTTCTCCAGCGGCCTGACCCTGGTCGGCGCGGTCGCGATCATGCTCCTGCTCGATCTCAAGCTCGCCCTGGTCACCTTCCTCACCTTCCCCCTGCTCGCCGTCGCCAGCGTCGTCTTCCGGGTGGTCTCGCACGGCGCCTACCGGCTGACCCGGGAGCGGATCGCCGCCGTCACCGCCTACCTGCAGGAGACCCTGAGCGGCGTCCGCGTCGTCCGCAGCTTCGGCCAGGAGTCGCGCCACACCGCCGCGATGGATGAGCTCAACGAGGCCAACCGCGAGGCCAACATGCGCACGGTCTACCTCAACGCGACCTACTTCCCCGCGGTCGAGCTGCTCGCCGCCGTCGGCACCGCGGCGATCGTCCTCTACGGCGGCACGCAGGCGATCGAGGGGGCGATCCAGATCGGCACGATCGTCGCCTTCATCGGCTATCTGCAGCTCTTCTTCGACCCGATCCAGCAGCTCTCCCAGCTCTACACCACCTACCAGCAGGGGATGGCGGCGCTGGACAAGATCTTCGAGCTGCTCGACACCGAGCCGGACATGAGCGACGCGCCGGGCGCCGTCGACCCGGGCCAGCTGCGCGGCGAGATCGAGATGGACGGGGTCTGGTTCTCCTACTCCGGCGGCGAGGAGGACTGGGCGCTGCGCGAGATCGACCTGCACGTGCCTCCGGGGCAGACCCTGGCCCTGGTCGGCGCGACGGGCGCCGGCAAGTCGACCCTGGCGAAGCTGGTCGCGCGCTTCTACGACCCCCAGCGCGGCAGCGTCCTGGTCGACGACCGCGACCTGCGCGAGCTGCGCCAGGAGGCACTGCGCGGCCAGCTCGGCATCGTTCCGCAGGAGGGCTTCCTCTTCTCCGGCAGCGTGCGCGAGAACGTCTCCTTCGGCCGGCCCGAGGCGAGCCTGGAGGAGATCGAGGCCGCGCTGGCGACGGTCGGCGCCAGCGAGTTCGTCGCCGCGCTCCCGCAGGGGATCGAGACCGAGGTGGGCGAGCGCGGCGTCCAGCTCTCGGCCGGCCAGCGCCAGCTGGTCGCCTTCGCCCGGGCGCTGCTGGCCGAACCGCGGATCCTGATCCTCGACGAGGCGACCTCGAACGTCGACGTGCGCACCGAGCGCACGATCGAGCGCGGCCTCGAGCGGCTGCTCGCCGGTCGCACCGCGATCGTCATCGCCCACCGCCTCTCGACGATCCGCCGCGCCGGCAAGATCGTCGTCCTCGAGGGCGGCCGCATCGCCGAGGCGGGAACGCACGAGGAGCTGATCGAGGCCGGCGGCCCCTACTCGCGCCTCCACGGCGCCTGGAAGCAGTCTGCCGCCTGAGCGGGGCTCAGCCGGGGCCTATGCCGCCCGATTCCCCGCCGCCGGAGCCGCCGCCTTCGCTGCCTCCGCCGACACCGGCGCCGCCGCCGGCGCTTTCTTCTTCGACCGGCGGTTCGACCGCTTCGGGCGCCGCTTCTTCGGCTTCGGGGGCGACTTCTCCTTCGACCCCGCCCGTGGATCCTTCTTCGCCACCGGCGGCGCCGGGAGTGACCGCCCGCGGGCCTTCGGAGCACTGCTCGAAGCCGTAGGCCTCGGCGGCCGACTGGAATTCGGCGAGCGCTTCCGTCGCTTCCGATTCGGCGTTGACGAGCGCCGCGTCTTCGCCGGCATCGGCGGCCGTGGCGACCTCGCCCTCCGCCTGCGCCAGCTGTTCGGCGGCCCCGATCAACTCGTCGTAGCCGGCGCTGCCGTCGCTCGGCGTGCCGAGGCCGAGCAGCCGCTCGACCATGCCGCTGTAGAGGCCGGCGACCTGGCTCGCCTGGCCTTCGCCGCTGGTCGAGCCGACCGTGCCGACGGCGGCGTTGACCTCGGCGCAGATCGCGTCGCCCTGGGCGATCAGCTCTTCCTTGCTCAGCGCCGCCGGCGCTTCGGTCGTCGCGGCCGCGGTGTCGGTCGTCTCATCGTCGCCGCCACCGCAGCCGGCGAGCGCCAGCGCCACGAGCCCCACCGCGCCAAAGTAGATCGCGAGCCTCCTCATCGGCCGCGAACGTAGCAGAGCCGCTAGACGGGCTTTGCAGGCACTTCCGGCGGGCCCTTACTGCGCCCCAGGGACTCGAACCCCGAAATCCAGCTCCAGAGGCTGGCGTGTTGCCAATTACACCAGGGCGCAACGAACACCTGTGAGGATATCCGGCAACGCGCGCGGAGCGCCGGCGGCGCCCCGGGCTAGGAGATCTCGCCCAGCTCGCTGCCGGGATCGGCGAGGGCCTCGCGGGCGGAGGAGACGTCGACGCGGTCGGCCAGCATGCGCCGGGCTTCGGCGAGGTCTTCGGAGCGGCCGACGCTGAGCGCGCCGGCGACGCGGCCTTCCTTCAGGTACCAGACCGAGAACTCACCGGCGTCGCGGTCCCCGCGCCAGACCTCCTCGTCCCAGTCCCTGGCGGGGCCGACGTACTCGAGCCCGGCCCAATCGGCGAGGTCGCTGAAGAAGTAGGGGACGACCTCGTAGTCGCGCTGCTCGCCGAGCATGTTGCGGGCGGCGTGCATCCCCTGCTGCATCGCCACGTCCCAGTGCTCGACCCGCAGCCGGCGGCCGTGGACCACGCTGTCGTAGGAGCAGCAGTCGCCGGCCGCGTAGATGCCCGCGGCCGAGGTCGTCAGCTTCGAGTCGCAGACGATCCCGTCCTCGACCTCGAGCCCGGCCCGCTGCGCCAGCATCGCGTCGGGGCGCACGCCGGCGCCGACGACGACCGCGTCGCACTCGATCGCCCGGCCGCTCTTCGTGACCACGGCCCTGACCCGGCCGTCGCCCTCGAAGGCCTCGAGCTGCTCGCCGCCGTGGACGCTGACGCCGTGCTCTTCGAGCCGCTGCTGGAACCAGCGGCCCGCCTCCTCGCCGAAGGTGCGCGAGAGCGCGACGTCCTCCAGCATCACGATCGTGCAGCTGACGCCCTTGGCGCTCAGCGAGGCCGCAACCTCGCAGCCGATGTAGCTGCCGCCGATCAGGACGACGTGCTCCGCCGCCTCGGCGTCGGCGCGGATCGCGTCGGAGTTGCCGAAGGCGCGCAGGTAGTGGATGCCCTCGTTCTCGGCCCCGTCGACCCGGAGGATGTTGACCATCGCCCCGGTAGCCAGCAGCGCCTGCTCGAAGCTCACCTCCTCCCCGCCCTGCAGCTTCGCCGTGCGCGCCGCCGGGTCGAGCGACATCACGTTGACCCCGCTCAGCAGCTCGACCTCGTTCTCCCCGTACCAGCCGGCCGGGTTGACGGCGGCGTCGGCGCGCTCGGCCTCGCCGCGCAGGTACTCCTTCGAGAGCGGCGGCCGTTCGTAGGGCGGCTCCGGCTCGCGGCCGGCGAGCAGGATCGAGCCCTCGGCCCCGCGCCGGCGCAGCTCCGCCGCGCAGTGCGCCGATGCCATGCCGCCGCCGACCAGCAGGTAGTCGACCTCGCGCGCGGCCACGCTCAGACGGCGCCGTTGCCGTCGCGGGCCGGGCCGAAGAGGTCCTTGATGTCCTCCTCGCGCCCCGGATCGAGCACGGCGAGCACCTCGTCGCCAGCTTCGAGCACGGTCTCGGGGCCGGGCACGAAGCCCTTGCCTTCGCGCAGGATCGAGATCAGCAGGCTGCCTTCGGGCATCGAGAGGTCGCCGACGCGGCGGCCGGTGACGCGCGAGTCGGCCCCGAGCAGCATCTCGATGATCTCCAGCTGCTCCTCCTGCAGGTCGAGCAGGTGGACGAGGCCGTACTCGGGCACCTCGTGCTCGAGCAGGCGCAGGATCAGGTCGGTGGCCGAGACCGAGGGCTTGACCCCGAGCAGGTCGAAGTGCGGCCGGTTGCGCGGGTTGTTGATGCGGGCGATGATCCGCTCGACCTCGTACTTCTCGCGGGCGACCTGGCAGATCAACATGTTGTCCTCGTCGTCGCCGGTGACCGCGATCACCATGTCGGCGCGCTGGATCCCGGCCCGCTCCAGCACCCAGAGCTCGGAGGCGTCGCCGTAGGTGACGTTGTGCTCGAGCTCCTGCTCGACCGTCAGGTAGCGGCGCCGGTCGCTCTCGATCACCGTCACCTCGTGGTTCTTTTCGAGCAGCTCGCGGGCCAGGTTCCAGCCCACCTTGCCCGCGCCGACGACGATGATGTACATGCTCAGGCGACCTCGCGGGCGGCGCCCTCGCGCACCGCGCTCTCCAGCATCTCGATCGCGACCCGGGTCGGGCAGATCGTGTGCAGCCCCTGCTGCGAGTACCACTCGGCGCGCAGGGGGTCGAGGATCCGCGCGATCACCGTCGGCACCTCGTAGCGGCGCTGGGCGATCTGCGAGATGACGATGTTGGTGTTGTCGCCGTTGGTGGCTGCGATGAAGGCGTCGGCCTTCTCGATCCCGGCGGCGAGCAGGGCATCGGTCTCCAGCGCCGTGCCGACGGTGAACTGGCCGCCGAGGTCCTCCCAACTCTGGTCGAGCCCGACCTCGAGCCGCGTGTGCGACTCCGGGTCCACGTCGAGGCAGGAGACTTCGTGGCCCTCGCTCAACATCGTGCGGGCGAGCGAGGAGCCGACCCGGCCGCAGCCGACTATCAGGATGAACATGGCCCGGATACTAGGGCGATTCGGGCGGCGCCGTGAGCAGAACCCGGCAGGGCGCCTTCTTCAGCACGTACTCGGTCGCGGCGCCGATCTCCGGCGGCTTCGCCGCGCCGACCCCGCCGAGCCTGGCGCCGCCGCGGACCTTGGTCGGCGGCTCGGCCCCGACCACGATCGCCTCGGCGCCGCTGCGCCGCGCCGCCTCGACGATCCCGGCGCCCACCTTGCGCGCCCGGATCACGCTGGCGGTCACCGTGACGTCGCTGTACTCCTCGCCCACTTCCCGCGCCCGCTCGACCGCCCGCAACGCCCGATCCTCGACCTCGGCTGACAGCTCGGCGTCCAGCGCTGTCGAGAGCGGCACCTCGATCACGTAGATCACGTCGAGCCGGGTCGGCCCGCGATCGCCGTCGCGCTGCTCGGCGGCGGCGAGGCGGCCGGCGGTGGAGACGATCTCGTCGTCGATCTCGGTGCCGAAGACCGGGACCAGGATGTTGGCGTATTCGACCTCGCGCACCTGCTTGGTCAGCGCCCGCTCGCTGACCGAGACCCGCTGGGTCAGCGTCGTCCCCTCGAACCCCTTGCGGTAGACGACGTAGAAGAGCAGGCCGAAGGCCATCCAGCCGCCGCCGACCCAGCGTGCCGTGTCGTGGTAGGCGAGCACGCTGAGGAAGGCGAGGCCGCTGACGAGGGCGGCGAAGAGCGCCGGGACGGGCAGCTGCGCCCCGCGCCACTCAACGCTCCAGGGCACGCGAAAGGGCCGCGGGCGGTCGGGCTCGGTCATCCGCAGGCGCAGGATCGAGAGGTGGGCGATGGTGATCGCCAGAGTCGAGCCGAAGGCGTAGATCCCGGCGAGCAGCTTGACGTCGACCGGGGCGACGAGGCCGATCGCGATCAGCCCGGAGAGCACGATCGCGACCTGCGGGGTTGCGTGGCGGGCATTCAACTTGCCCAGCCAGGAGGGGATCTGGCGGTTGATCGCCAGCGTGTAGATATGGCGGGAGACGCCCAGCATCGCGGTCGTCGTCGCCCAGAAGAGGACCGGCGCGGCGACCACCGCGACGACCCAGCGCATCGCGTCCGAGAGCCAGCCGGGGTCGTAGGCGGAGACGACGCCGAGGATCGGCGCCTCGACGAATTCGCCGCCGAGCGCCGTCTCCGGCCCTCCCGGCCCGGCCACCACCGGCACCGCCATCAGCGCGATCGCCGCCATCGCCGCGTAGCCGATCGGCACCGCGATCGCCCCCAGCGAGACGATCCGCCGCAGGTCGCGGCGGCGCACGTCGAGGTCGGGGGCGAGGTCGGAGGCGGCCTCGATCCCGGCGTAGGCCAGCATCGCGACCACGCCGGCGTAGATCGCGTCGGTCAGGGTCGGACTGGCGAAGAGGTCGAGCTCGGCGGTCAGCCGCTCGGGGTGGAAGACGGCGAAGACGCCGACCGCGACCACCGTCAGCTGCAGGGCGATGTCGGCGAGCGCCAGCAGGGTGAGCGGCCTCTCCCTGCCCCGCCCGGTGACGTTGAAGACGTTGAGCAGGCAGGCGGCGACGATGACGATCGCGGCGATGCCGATCTCACGCCGCTGCAGCGAGAGGTCCGGGGTGATCGGTTCGAGGTAATGCGGGACCGAGATCGCCGCCATCGCGACGATGATCAGGTAGTCGATCAGGATCGCCCAGCCGGCGACGAAGGCGACCAGCTCGTTGAAGCCGTGGCGGGCGAAGCTGGAGGAGCCGCCGCGCTCGCGCAGCATCGAGGCGCCCTCGGCGTAGGTCATCGCGGTCAGCGCGAAGAGCAGGCCGGCGGCGAGGAAGATCAGCGGGGTCAGGCCGAGGCCGCGGTCGGCGACGACGCCGAGGGCGAAGTAGATCGAGAAGCCGATCGTCGAGTAGACGGCGATGAAGAGGCCGGGGACGCCGACGCCGCGCTGGAGCAGGGGCTCGAGGCGGGAGCGGCGCTCAGGCTCACCCATGGGGGCTTCCGGCCGCGGGTCCTGTCGCCGAGGGACGATGGGTTTCGACCGCGGGGCCTGTCGGGGGTGAGGGGGGTGTTAGCGGC
>JBBDTK010000041.1:0-1577 GCA_040904405.1 Solirubrobacterales bacterium
GTGGTCAGCCTCGACGCGATCGACGCCGCCGAGGCCGCGGCCGCGGCGGAGGCGGCGGCGAGCGACCTGCAGACGGTCGCCGTCCTGGGCCGGGCGCGGCAGCTCGGGGTCGCTGCGGCGGCGCTGCTGATCGTCAGCGAAGGCGACGCCGGCGGGCCGCTCGGCGACGCGGAGCTGGAGGCCGCGGCGAAGCGGGCCGGACGGGCCGCCGCGGCCGTACTATCACCCTAAAGTTGAGGGTTAGTTTCGACGCCTGAGCCGGTCGAGCTCGTCCTCGACCTCTTCGAGCCGCTGGGAGAGGGCGCGGAGGCGGCGCTCGAGCCGCTCGACGTCGCCTGCCGCGGGCACGTTGAGCGCCGAGAGCGCCGCGTGCTGGGCCTCGATCGCCTTCTCGCGAGCGCCGAAGGCGGCCGAGACGGCGTTCTCCAGGACCTGGCTGTCGAGCAGCGTCTGCGCCAGCTCGCCGATCGCCTGCTCGCTGCGCGCCCGCAGGCTCTCGCGGTACTCGTCGTCGTCCATGCTCATCCCGACACCTTAGTGACTACCCGAAAACCCCCGCGCACGTCTGGCGGCACCGGACACGCTGCGCGGTGCGGTACCGGCATCGCGTGCCGGCGCCGCCACAGCTCGTTGACGAGCCCATCCGGCCAGGCTGGAATCCTGCGCCCCCACATGCATGGATCGGGCACTTGATTAAGCGCGTGTTGACCGGCGGGGGACTTCGTTGCGCCGGGGTGACCGGATCGGTAGCGTGGTCATGCCTTATGCGTGGGGAGAGGACCGACTCGGGTTGCCTGACCCGGGGTCGCGGGTATCGAGGCAGCGCAGGATGAGAGACAAGCTCGCACTGACGATAGCTCTGGCAGGATTCGCCCTGGCGACCGCGCTCGGCGTGGGGATGGCCGGCGCCGATCCCTCGGCCGGCCTCGGCGAGGGGAAGGCGGCGAACGCCCTCACCACCGTGCCCTCTCTCGCCGCCCCCGAGGCGCCCGCCTGCGCCAACCAGATCGACGACGACGGCGACGGGCCGATCGACCTCGACGACCCCGACTGCGAATCGGCCGAGGACACGAGCGAGGAAGCGGGAGCGCCGGCGAGCGAGGGTGGCGACGCCCCGACCTCGACCGCGCCGGCGCAGCCCGGGGCAGCGTCGGGCAAGGTCCGCGCCGGCGCCACCCTCGACGCGGCCGAGGCCGAGGAGGCCCGCGGCGCGCTGCGGCGCAACGACTCGATCGACGCCCCCGGCGCCACCGGCGGCGGCGGCGTCTCCGCCCCCCCGGCGACCGCGGGCGACCAGCCGCAGGGGCCCGGCGAGGACGGCGGCTCGCGATTCGACGACGGAGGCTCGCCCAGCTCGGACAACCCGACGACGACGATCGCTCCCTTCGGCCCGGCCCCGATCGGCGTGCCCAACCTGGTCATCGACTCCTTCGAGATCCCGCCCTTCCTGCTGCCGATCTACCAGGCCTGCGGCACCCAGTACGGGATCCCCTGGCAGGTGCTCGCCTCGATCAACAAAATCGAGACCGCCTTCGGCACCAACCTCAACGTCTCCAGCGCCGGCGCGATGGGCTGGA
>JBBDTK010000042.1:0-9414 GCA_040904405.1 Solirubrobacterales bacterium
CCGGCTCGGTTTTCGCTCGCCGAATCGGCACCCGACTTACCGGATGGACCACTAGATGGGCGCTGAGGCGCCGGCCGGAGCGCTGCCGAGCCTCGCCGAGGCGCAGGCCTGGGTCGGCTCCGGGCTGGACGCGGTGGGGGGAGAGCGGGTCGGCCGCGTCGAGGGCCTCTACGCCGACGCCGAGGCCGGTACGCCGGCGTGGCTCGTCGTCGCGCTCGGTGGCGGCGGCGGTCGGAGATTCGCGCTCCGGCGCCGCCGCGCCAAGTCGGTCGCGCTGCCAATCCGCGAGTGCGCGGCGATGCCGGGCCGGGTCTGGACCGCGCAGCCGGCGACGGCCCTGCGCGCCGCGCCGCCGATCGACCCCTCGCGCCCGCTGCTGCGCGAGCACGAGCTCGCGATCTGCGCCCACTACGGGATCGGCGAGGCGGCAGGCCGCCACGCCGAGGTGACCGGGCGCCCCCAAGGCAAGATCACCGCGCATCCTGCTACCGCGAATTAGCTTGCAATCACCCTAATTTTCGGTAGGATGGTCGTGCGATGTGCGGCTACAAGCGATAGAAGGCCGCGGCTCAGCAGCCGAGCTGGCGGGCGATGACCATCTGCTGGACCTCGTCGGTGCCCTCGCCGATCGTGAGGATCTTGGCGTCGCGGTAGAAGCGGCAGACCGGGTACTCCTCGATGTAGCCGTAGCCGCCGTGGATCTGCACCGCCTCCTCGGTGGCGCGGACGGCGAGGCGGCCGGTGATCAGCTTCGCCTGCGCCGCGGTGAGGGTGAACGAGTCGCCCGCGTCCTTCTCCAGCGCCGCGCGCCAGGTGAGCAGGCGGGCGGCCTCGATCTGGGCCGAGAGGTCGGCGATCTTGGCCTGGATCGCCTGGAACTTGGCGATCGGCTGGCCGAAGGCGCGGCGCTCCTTGGCGTAGGCGATCGCCTCGTCGAGGGCGCCCTGGGCGAGGCCGACGCCCATCGCGGCGACGCCGATCCGGCCACCGTCGAGAATGTGGAGGAAGTTCTTGAAGCCGTCGCCGCGGCGTCCGAGCAGGTTGGCCTCGGGGACGCGGCAGCCTTCGAAGCTGAGCGGCCGGGTGTCGGAGGCGTTCCAGCCCATCTTGCGGTAGGGCTCGCCCGCCTCGTAGCCGGGCGTGCCGTTGGGGACGATCAGGTTGGAAATCTCCTTGCGCCCGCCGGTCTCGCCATGCCCCTCGTCTCGCTCGCCCCGGGGGCCATCCCCCTCGTCTCGCTCGCCCCGGGGGCCATCCCCCCCGCTGGTCACAGCCGTGATCGAGACGCAGCCCGAGATCTCGGTGCCGGAGTTGGTGATGAACTGCTTGGCGCCGTCGATCGTCCACTCGCCGTCCTCGAGCTTCGCCGTGGTGCGCACGTTGCCCGCGTCCGAGCCCGCCTCCGGCTCGGTCAGCCCGAAGGCGGCGAGCCGCTCGCCGCTGCAGAGCCGCGGCAGCCACTCGTCCTTCTGCTCGTCGCTCCCCCAGAGGTAGATCGGCATCGTCCCCAGCGAGGTGTGCGCCGCCATCGTGATGCAGACCGAGGAGTCGACCCGGGCCAGCTCTTCGACCGCCAGCACGTAGGAGAGCGTGTCCGCCCCGCCGCCCCCGTACTCCTCCGGGAACGGAATCCCCATCAGCCCCAACTCACCCAGCTTCGCGACGATCTCGTACGGAAACCGCTTCTCCCGGTCGAGCTCCTCGGCGACCGGAGCCACCTCCTGGCGAGCGAAATCCCGCACCGTGTCGCGCAGCAACTTTTGCTCATCCGAAAGGTCGAAGTTCACTGCATTCAGCCTATTGGGCCGATGAGGAGGGACGGGGATCCCCTCCCACGGAAACTCCCGGACCCGCGCCCGTACCCTGACCTGCGATCCAGCTGCGCAACGGTTTCCGGGGGAGGGGATGCCCGTCCCTCCAACCGGCAGCCGCCTCAAGCTGCGCGACGGTTTCCGGGGGAGGGGGAACACGGCCCTCCTCAACAGACCGCCTAAAGCTGCAGCGACTTCACCTGCAGCAGCTCCTCGATCGCGAAGCGCCCGTTCTCGCGGCCGTGGCCCGACTGCTTGTAGCCGCCGAACGGGGCGAGCGGGTTGAAGGCGCCGCCGTTGATCTCGACCTGGCCGGTGCGGATCCGCTTGGCGACGGAGATCGCCCGCTCCTGGTCGGCCGACCAGACGCCGCCGGCGAGGCCGTAGACGGTCTCGTTGGCGATCCGCACGGCGTCCTCCTCGTCCTCGTAGGGCTGGATGACCAGCACCGGGCCGAAGATCTCCTCCTGGGCGATCGCCATCTCAGGCGTCACCTCGGAGAAGACGGTGGGGCGGACGAAGTAGCCGCGCTCGAGACCCTCGGGCGGGGCGGCGCCGCCGGTGAGCAGCTTCGCCCCCTCGGCCTCGCCCTTCTCGATGTAGCCGCGCACGCGCTCGCGCTGGACCTCGGAGACCAGCGGCCCGAGCCGGGTCGAGTCCTCGAACGGGTCGCCGGGGGTGAAGCTCTCGGCCGTCCTGGCGGCGAGCTCCTCGGCCTCGGCCAGCTGCTCGCGCGGGACCAGCATCCGGGTCAGGGCGCTGCAGGTCTGGCCCGAGTTGAGGAAGCACTTGGCGACCCCGTCGGGGACCGCCCTGGCGAGATCGGCGTCGTCGAGGATCACGTTCGGCGACTTGCCGCCGAGCTCCATCGCGACCGGCTTCACGGTCGCCGAGGCGAGCTCGGAGACGCGCCGCCCGGCCCGGGTCGAGCCGGTGAAGGAGACCATGTCGACGCCGGGGTGGCCGGCGATCGCCTCGCCGACGACCGGGCCGGTGCCGCTGACGAGGTTGAAGACGCCGGCCGGCAGGCCGGCCGCCTCGATCACCTCGGCGAGGATGAAGGCGTTGAGCGGCACGACCTCGCTCGGCTTGAGCACGACCGTGCAGCCGGCGGCGAGGGCGGGGGCGACCTTGGCGGCGATCTGGTTCAGCGGGTAGTTCCAGGGGGTGATCGCGCCGAGCACGCCGACCGGCTCGCGCAGCACCCGCGAGCTGCCGATCTCCTCCTCCCAGGCGATCTCCTCCATCAGCCCCGGCATCGCCGCGAACTGGGCTGCCGGCAGGCCGGCCTGGATGATCTTGCTCAGCTTCAGCGGCATGCCCAGCTCGGCGGCGATCGTCGCCGCGATCTCGTCGGCGCGCTCGCCGAGCCCGGCGGCGATCGCCGCCAGGTAGCCGGCGCGCTCCGCGCGCGAGGTCTGCGACCAGGAGTCGAAGGCGTCGCGGGCGGCGCGCACGGCGAGGTCGGCGTCCTCGGCGGTGCAGGCCGGGATCGTCGCCATGACCTCCTCGGTGGTCGCGTTGACCACCTCGATCGTCTCGCCGCCCTGCGGCTCGACCCACTCGCCGCCGATGAAGATCCTGTCCTTGGTCTGAACCTCAGCCGCCGTCGCCATCACATCTCCCTCGTTCGCGCTTCCGACATTGACCACACCATAGGGGGGTCAATGTCGGATGGGCTTGCGGCGGCAGGCGATACCGGCAAGTCGCTCGCCCACGGCGTAGCCACCTGCATGATCCTCGAACTTCATAGCAAATTTGCACTAAGCGCATATTCGCTATATTTAAGGGGTGAAAACGCCTGGGGAACTGCTGAAAGAGGCTCGCGCGCGGCATGGCGTCAGCCAGAAGCGCCTGGCGATGCGGGCGAGCACGACGCAATCCGCGATCTCCCGGATTGAGCGCGATCGCGTCTCGCCCTCGGTGGCGACCTTGGCGGAGCTGCTCTACCTGCTCGGGGAGGATCTGACGCTGGGTGGGGTGGAAAGGGACTTCGGGATCGATCGGACGCTGAACGCCGAGCGCCTCAAACTCTCGCCGTCGGAACGCGTCGAGTACGGCATGTCGATGGCCGAGCAGCTGATCGCGATCAGCCCGAACGTGCGGCCGGCGTGACCACCGAACCACTGCCCCCCCGACCCGCGGACCTGCGTGCGCTGCTGATGCCGCTCGACCGCCACGGCGTCGATTTCGTCTTGATCGGGGGCATGGCGGGGATCAGCCATGGCTCCAACTATCCGAGCTATGACCTCGACATCGTCTACGCCCGTGACCGAAGCAACATCTCCCGGCTGGTCGACGCGTTGCGCGAGATCGGCGTTCGTCTGCGGGGAGCGCCCGAGGACCTCCCGTTCGTGCTCGACGCCAGGACGATTGAAAACGGCTCAAACTTCACTTTCGTCACGCCCCACGGAGATTTCGACATCCTCGGCCATGCGGACGGAATGCCTGGCTATGACGAGCTGAGGAGCGAGGCTCCGGTGCGCGAGATTCTCGGCGTCGAGGTCCGCGTCGCCTCCATCGACCACCTGATCGCGATGAAGCGCGCCGCCAACAGGCCCAAGGATCAGTTGATGGTCGAGGAGTACATCGTGATCGCCGACGAGCAACACCGTCAGGCTGAAGGAACCGAGTAGCCGGATCCGGACTCAGCCGGCGAGCTCGCGGGCGAGCTCGACGAGCAGGCGGACGCCGAAGCCGCTGGCGTCCTTGCCGGTGTAGGGGCGGCCGACGTCCCAGGCGGTCCCGGCGATGTCGACGTGGGCCCAGGGGGTCTCGTCGACGAACTCCTCGAGGAACGAGCCGGCGTAGATCGTGCCCGCCTTGCGCTTCGCCGAGGCGTTGGCGAGGTCGGCGACGGTGCCCTTGGTCAGCTCCTTGTACTCGGGGTGGAGGGGGAGGCGCCAGACCAGCTCGCCGGTCGCCGTGCCGGCCGCCTCCACCCCGGCGGCGAGCTCGTCGTCGTTGGAGATCACCGCCGCGTAGGTCGAGCCGAGCGCGATCACGACGGCGCCGGTCAGGGTGGCGATGTCGACGATCCGCTCGGCGCCGAGCTCGGCCGCGTAGGCGAGCGCGTCGGCGAGGATCAGGCGGCCCTCGGCGTCGGTGTTGTTGACCTCGACCGTCTTGCCGTTGTACTGGGTGATGATGTCGCCGGGCTTGATCGCGGTGCCGGAGGGCATGTTCTCGGTCGCGGGGATGACCGCGACGAGGTCGATCGCGAGGCCGAGCTCGGCGATCGCCCGCACCGCCTCCAGCACGGCGGCGGCGCCCGACATGTCCATCTTCATCTCCTGCATCGAGGCCGAGGGCTTGAGCGAGATGCCGCCGCTGTCGAAGGTGACCCCCTTGCCGACCAGGCCGAGCGTCGGCCCGGAGCCGCCGCCCGCGTAGCGCAGCACGATCAGCTTCGGCTCCTCCACCGTGCCCTGGCTGACGGCGAGCAGGCCGCCCATCTGCTTGGCGGCGATCTGCTCGCGGCCGAGCACCTCCGCGCTGACCGCCCGGTGGGCGGAGGCGACCTCGCGCGCTCGCTGCGAGAGGTAGGTCGGGGTGGCGACGTTGGCGGGCAGGCTCTGCAGGTCGCGGGCGCGGTTCTGCGCCTCGGCGACCGCGCGGGCGGCCTCCGCCGCCTCCGCCACGGCGGCCGGGCCGATCAGCGTCAGCGACTCGAGCGCCGCCGCCGCCGGGTCGTCTGGGTCCTCGCTCCTGAAGCGGTCGAAGCGGTAGGCGCCGAGGATCGTGCCGGTGACAAGCCCCTCGGCGGCGGAATGGTCGGGAAGGACGCCGGCGTCCCAGGGATAGGACCAGGCAAGCGAAGCGACTTCGAGCCTTCCCGCCTCCTTCACGACAAGCGCGGCGACCACGCGGGTGCGCTCGGCATCGAACTCGTCGCGCTTGCCCAGCCCGGCAACGAGAGCCCGGTCGGGGCGCTCGGGATGAAGCAGCGCCAGCTTCCCGAAGCCGCCCTTGGCGTCGGCCGCGCCGGGGGCTCCGGCCAGCTCGCCGGGCAGCTCATCTCCCTCGAAGAGCCCGATCGCGAGGAGGTCTGCCTCGACCGCCTCGAACTCCGCCTCTCTGGCCGTGACTTTCACCGCGACCGAGTCTATGTGCCGACAATTTCCGCCGCGCCGTTCCTTATCCCCGGATAACAGGGAGAAGGAACAGCGCGCGGGGTGGGGGCTGCCCGCTATCGTCCCTCTCGGGCCACGCGGCCCACGTTCGAGCCGAGATCCGGCATAAAACCAAGCCTGAATCCACCGGTATCGGCGAGACTTTCCGCTTCGCAGGCCGAGTCGGGGGCAAATTCCCGCTCACCCAGGTAGTGGTGCTACCTGGGTGGAGGGAATTGGCTCCCGGCGAAGGGATGCGGAGCGGAAAGGCCGGCGAGATCGGTGGATTCAGGCCAAGACGAAAGGCCCGCTGATGCCCAGCACCGTCATCCTTGGAACCGCACGCACGCCCTTCGGCAAGATGGGCGGGACCCTCTCCTCTCTCGACGCCACCGACCTCGGCGGCCGCGTGATCGAGGCCGCCCTGGAGCGCTCCGGGGTGGACCCCGAGCAGGTCGACCAGGTCGTCTTCGGCCAGGTTCTGCAGGCCGGCCAGGGCCAGATCCCCTCGCGCCAGGCGCAGATCAAGGGCGGCATCCCCAAGCAGGTGCCCTCGGAGACCGTCAACAAGGTCTGCGCCTCGGGCATGCGCTCGCTCGGCATCGCCGACCAGGCGATCCGCGCCGGCGACACCGAGGTCGCCGTCACCGGCGGCATGGAGTCGATGAGCCAGGCGCCGCACCTGCTGCCCGGCGCCCGCTTCGGCTACCGGATGGGCAATGTCGAGGCGATCGACGCGATGGTCCACGACGGCCTCACCAACCCCTTCACCGAGAAGCAGATGATCGACGAGGCGAGCGAGGTGTCGAACGAGCTCGAGATCACCCGCGCCGACATGGACCGCTTCGCCGAGCGCTCGCACCGGCTCGCCGCCGAGGCGACCGACGCCGGCCGCCTCGCCGAGGAGATCGTCGGCGTCACGGTCCGCTCTCGCAAGGGCGAGAGCACGATCGAGGCCGACGAGGCGATCCGGGCCGAGACCACGGTCGAGACGCTGGCCGGGCTGCGGGCGATCGGCGGCGATGACGCCACCCACACCGCCGGCAACGCGCCCGGCGTCAACGACGGCGCCGGCGCGATCGTCGTCGCCTCCGCGGATTGGGCGGAGCAGGAGGGCCGCGCGCCGCTGGCCCGGGTGCTCGCCTACGGCACCGTCGCCGACGACTTCCCCTACCTGGCGAAGACGCCGGCCAACGCCGCCAAGCAGGCGCTGGAGAAGATCGGCAAGAGCCCTGAGGACGTCGACCTCTGGGAGATCAACGAGGCCTTCGCCTCGGTCGCGCTCAACTCGATGCGGATGCTCGGCGTCGAGGAGGAGAAGGTCAACGTCAATGGCGGCGCGATCGCCCTCGGCCACCCGATCGGCGCCAGCGGCGCCCGCATAATCGGCGCCCTGGTGCATGAGCTGGGTAGGCGCGGCGGGGGCCTCGGCGTCGCCGCGATCTGCTCCGGCGGCGGCCAGGGCGACGCCATAATCATCGAGGTCTGATGCGAGGGGCTGCGCGCCGCTCGAAGACCTCCCCGCCTCCCCCGCGCCGCTAGGCGTGTGGTGGGTTTCTGGTCTATATGACCGATAACCCACCACAGCACGCCTAGACTGTTCGCATGGCTACGGAGCCGCGGGAGAAGCCCGCGCTGGAAGAGGGCGAGGTGGAGCGGAGGACGCTTTCGGGCCACCCGATCGAGCCGCTCTACGGGCCCGAGCAGGCGCCCGCCGACCCGGAGGAGTCGATCGGCCGGCCCGGCGAGTACCCGTTCACCCGCGGGCCGTACGAGTCGATGTACCGGGGACGGACCTGGACGATGCGCCAGTTCGCCGGCTTCGGCACGGTCGAGGAGACCAACGAGCGCTTCCACTACCTGCTCGACCACGGCCAGACCGGGCTCTCGACCGCCTTCGACATGCCGACGCTGATGGGCTACGACTCCGACCACGCCCGCAGCCTCGGCGAGGTCGGTCGCGAGGGAGTCGCCGTCGACACCCTCGACGACATGGAGCAGCTCTTCGCCGGGATCCCGCTGGGCGGCGTCAGCACCTCGATGACGATCAACGCCCCGGCCGCGATCCTGCTCGCCTTCTATGTGCTCGTCGGCGAGGAGCAGGGGGTGCCGCCCGAGAAGCTCGGCGGCACGATCCAGACCGACATCCTCAAGGAGTACATCGCGCAGAAGGAGTGGTGCTTCCCGATCGAGCCCGCGATGCGGCTGGTCACCGACATGATCGAGTGGTGCACGGAGAAGATGCCCCGCTGGCACCCGGTCTCGATCTCCGGCTACCACATCCGCGAGGCCGGCTCGACCGCCCAGCAGGAGCTCGCCTTCACGCTCAAGGACGGCTTCACCTACGTCGAGCGGGCGCTGGAGCGCGGCCTCGACGTCGACGACTTCGCCCCCCGCCTCTCCTTCTTCTTCAACGCCCACCTCGACTTCTTCGAGGAGATCGCCAAGTACCGCGCGGCGCGGCGGATCTGGGCGCGCGAGCTGCGCGACACCTACGGCGCCAAGCGGCCGGAGTCGATGCGGCTGCGCTTCCACGCCCAGACCGCCGGCGTCTCGCTGACCGCGCAGCAGCCGCTCAACAACGTCGTCCGAACCTCGCTCGAGGCGCTGGCGGCGGTGCTCGGCGGCACCCAGTCGCTGCACACGAACTCCTTCGACGAGGCGCTGGCGCTGCCGACCGAGGAGGCGGTGCGGGTGGCGCTGCGCACCCAGCAGATCATCGCCTTCGAATCGGGCGTCGCCAACACGCCCGACCCGCTCGGCGGCTCCTGGTTCGTCGAGAGGCTGACCGACGAGATCGAGGCCGCCGCCTACGACTACTTCGCCCGGATCGACGAGCTGGGGGGGATGGTCGAGGCGATCCGCCGCAACTTCCCGCAGCGCGAGATCGCCGACGCCTCCTTCGCCTACCAGCGCGAGGTCGACGAGCGGCGGCGGATCGTCGTCGGCGTCAACGACTTCGTCGCCGAGGACGAGCCGGAGACGCCGATCCTGCGGATCGACCCGGGGCTGGAACGCAAGCAGGCGGATCGGCTGGCGGCGCCGCGGGCGAGGGCGCCCTGGCCGAGTTGAAGGGCGCCGCCGCCGGCGAGGCCAACCTGATGCAGCCGATCGTCGCCGCGGCCCGCGCCCGCGCCAGCGAGGGCGAGATGATCGCGGCGATGCAGGAGGTGTTCGGGACTTACACGGAGAGCCCGGTGTTCTGAGGGCCAATCCCGGCAGGGGTTCCACTTAACTTTTTCCGAAGACAGTTGTGGGCTGTCCGTCGGCCGAGCCGCGGAAAAAGTACAAGACGTTCCACCCCTGCCGGGATTGGCCCCCGATCGGCTTGGCTGGCTCGTTGGCCGCCGTTCGAGGGTCCACTAGTGTTTCCGCCGCAATGGAGGCAGCAACCGCCCGCAAGATCCGCGTCGTCGTCGCCAAGCCCGGCCTGGACGGTCACGACCGGGGGGCGAACATAATCGCCCGCGCCCTGCGCGACGCCGGGAAGA
>JBBDTK010000043.1:0-9411 GCA_040904405.1 Solirubrobacterales bacterium
CCCCCCCCCCCCCCCCCCCCCCCCCCCCCCCCCCCCCCCCCCCCCCCCCCCAAGCGCTTTCAGCGGCTGAGGTCGATGCCCGTATGCAGCCTCGCGGCGAAGGCGGCGACCAGCTCGACGGCGGCCTCGACGTCGCCGAGGTCGACCAGCTCGACCGGCGAGTGCATGTAGCGCAGCGGGATCGAGACCAGGCCGGTCGGGATGCCCGAGCGGGAGATCTGGATCGCGTCGGCGTCGGTGCTGGTGGCGCGGCCGCTGGCGCTGATCGTGTGCTCGATCCCCGCCTCCTCGGCGACCTCGACCAGCAGCTCGAAGACCTTCGGCGAGAGGGTGGAGCCGCGGCCGATCGCCGGTCCCGAGCCGAGCGGGTGGGTGCCGATCTCCTTCTCCTCGACGCCGGGCGCGTCGGTGGCGTGGGTGACGTCGATCGCCACGGCGAGGTCGGGGCGCACCTCGAAGGCCGAGGTGCGGGCGCCGTAGAGGCCGATCTCCTCCTGCACGGCGGCGATCGCGGCGAAGCTGCCGCTCAGCGAGCCGCGCTCGTGGCAGCGCCGCAGCGCCTCGAGCGCGACGTAGGCGCCGAGCCGGTTGTCCATCGCCCGCGAGACGAGCCGGTCGCCGGCCAGGGGCTGGGGCTCGGCGGCGATCACGACCGGGTCGCCGACGCGGACCAGCTCGGAGGCCTGCTCGCGGCCGTCGGCGCCAACGTCGATGTGCAGTCCCTTCAGCTCGACCACCTTCTTGCGCGCCTCGGGGCTGAGCAGGTGGATCGGCTTGCGGCCGACGACGCCGGGGACGAGGCCCTCGCGCCCCCGCACCTCGACCCGCTGGCCGACCAGAACCTGCGGGTCCCAGCCGCCGATCGGGGCGAACCAGAGGAAGCCCTTCTCGTCGATGTGGGTGACGACGAGGCCGATCTCGTCGATGTGGCCGACCACCGCGAGCAGCGGCCCCTGCTCGCCCAGCGTGGCGATCGAGGAGCCGAGGCCGTCGCTGCGCAGCGCCGCGAACGACGCTTCCTCGCGCCAGACGGCGGCAGCCGGCCCCTCGTGCCCGGAGGGCGCCCCGGCGCGCAGCAGCTTGTCGAGCAGTGAGGGGATCTCGGCCGTCACGAGGCAGCAGTATGTCGAGTCGAACGTCGTCCGTATGGCGCGCCGGGCGAGTGGCGCCTGTTCGCGGTTGACGGATCGCTCAGCCGAAGCGCGAGCGGGTCAGCCGGCAGTGCCTGAATTCGAAGACGAAGCCGACGTTGTTGGCGGCGTTGCCGCTGCGTTCGAGCTGGATCGAGGCGTGGGTCGACTTGACCTGCTTGCCTTCGGTCAGCGTCTTGCCCAGCCGCTGCAGCCGCAAGCGGACGATGCGCAGGAACTTCAGCCACTTGCGCAGCCGGGTGGCGTCGGCGGGCGGTCGCGGCACCCTGGCGATCTGCCGTACCGAGGCGCCGAAGGTGCGCGAGACGCGCAGGAACTGCCTGCCCGCCGGCGCCAGCCTGCCCCGCTGGATCCGCTCCTTGGCGCCCTTGAGGATGCGCTGGCCGCGCTGGGTGTCGCGCTCGCAGATCGACTCGACCCGTTCCCGGTAGCCGTCGCGCGTCTGCTCCTGGGCAGGGACGGCGGGCGCGACGGCAAGCGTCACGAGCCCGATCGCGGCAAGTGTCCCCAGTCCCTTCATCTCCCCGGCCCTGACAAGACTAGATGGTTGATTCCACGACCGCGCGGGCTTTGCCGCGCCGCGCGGCGCAGGCGCTGCCGCGGCTCTAGAGGGATGGTCACTTAGGATCTGCCGCCTTGATCTCAACCAACCAGTTCAAGAACGGCTCGCACATCGAAATCGACGGGACCGTCTTCAAGATCGTCGAGTTCCAGCACGTCAAGCCCGGCAAGGGCGGTGCGTTCGTGCGGACGAAGCTGCGCAAGATCGAGGACGGGACGGTTCAGGACAAGACGTTCCGGGCGGGGGAGAAGTTCCGTCCCGTGCACACCGAGTCGCGCAAGATGCAGTACCTCTACGACTCCGGCGAGGCGGCGGTCTTCATGGACAGCCGCGACTACGAGCAGATCGAGATCCCGACCGATGCGGTTGGCGAGGCGATGCGCTGGGTGCTGCCCAACTCCGAGGTCGACGTGCTCTTCGTCGACGAGCGCCCCAGCGACGTGCAGGTGCCGAGCGCGATCGAGATGAAGGTGACCCAGACCGAGCCCGGGGTCAAGGGCGACACCGCCTCCGGGGGCGGCAACAAGGCGGCGACGCTGGAGTCGGGCGTCGTCGTCCAGGTGCCGCTCTTCATCGAGGAGGGCGAGACGATCCGCGTCGATACCGACAGCGGCAAGTACATCTCGCGGGCCTGAGCGCCGCCGGTCGGCCGAGGCGCGAGAATAGGCGGATGCGCAGATCGATCCAGCGTCGCGATGCGGTATTTGCCTGCTACCAACACGACGTAACCGATCGTCCACTTGACGAGTTGATTTCCGAGTTGAGGCCATTCAGTCGCGAGTTGGCGAATGGAGTCAACGCATACCGGGAAGCTCTCGATGCGGAGATCGCCGCGCACGCGCGGGGCTGGGAGCTGGAGCGGATCGCGCCGCTGGAGCGTAACGTCCTGCGGGTGGCGCTGTACGAGATCGAGCACAGCGACGACGTGCCCGCCGAGGTGGCGATCGACGAGGCGGTCGAGACCGCGAAGGAGTACTGCGGCAGGGCCGCGCCCGGGTTCGTCAACGGCATCCTCGGCGCTGCGCTGCGGGAGAGAAGGGGGGAGGGATGAGCAGATTGTCCGAGATCTCGGAGCGGCTGCAGGCGATCGCCGCCGAGCTGGAGGGGGAGGAGGCGAGCGACGAGCGCGCCGCGGAGCTGGCCCGCGAGGCCGCCGAGCTCTCCTCGGAGGCGGTCGAGGAGGCCAATCGCCGCATCCGCGAGTCGGAGACTTCGGAGTGAGCATCGCCTCCCGGTGCTCCTTGTCCTCGCATAGGCGTGGAGAGGAACACCGCAGGTGAGCTATCCCGAGGTGCTGCGGGCGCTGGTCGACGCCGAGCTGGAGCGGCTGCGCTTCTCCGCCGAGCCGGCCACCGCCGGGCTCGAGCAGGCGATGCGCTACTCGCTGCTGGCCGGTGGCAAGCGGGTGCGGCCGGTGCTGGCGCTGGCCACCGCGCGGGCGCTCGGCGCCGAGCCGGAGCGCTACCTCCCGGTCGCGGCGGCGATCGAGTTGATCCACACCTACTCGCTGATCCATGACGACCTGCCGGCGATGGACGACGACGAGCTGCGCCGCGGCCAGCCGACCTCCCACGTTCGCTACGGCGAGGACGTGGCGATCCTCGCCGGCGACGGGCTCTTCGCCGAGGCGATCGGGCTCTTCTGCCGCCAGCCGGGCGAGCCGGCCCGGGTGCTCGCGGCGCTGGCCGAGCTCGGCTCTGCGACCGGGGTCGACGGCATGGTCGGCGGCCAGTACGTCGACGTCGCCGGCGAGGCGGCCGACGCGGAGGCGCTGCGCTCCCTGCACGGGCTGAAGACCGGCCGGCTGATCGCCGCCAGCGTCGGCGTCGTGCTGACGCTCGAGGGAGTGGCCGAACCTGAGACAATGCCGTTTCGCCGGTTCGCCGGCGAGCTCGGCGTCCTCTTCCAGATCGTCGACGACATCCTCGACGTGACCGGAAGCGACGAGCAGCTCGGCAAGCCCCACGGAAGCGACGAGCGACATGGAAAACTCACCTACGTCAGCCTCTTCGGCCTCGAGCGGGCGCGCGAGCTGGCGGCCGAGTCGCACGGCAAGGCGACCGCGGCGCTGGCCGAGGCCGGCGGCGAGACCGGCGACCTGAGGGGCATCGCCGACTACATCTTCACCAGGAACGAATGAGCGAATGAGCGAAGAGCCGAAGAGAGCGGATGACGGGGCGGGGGCCGAGCCGCCGCTGCTGGGGTCGATCGAGTCCCCGGCCGACCTGCACGGGCTCGACGACGAGCAGCTGACCCAGGTGGCGCAGGAGATGCGCACCTACATCATCGACACGATCGGCGAGATCGGCGGCCACTTCGGCGCCAACCTCGGCACCTGCGAGCTGGCGGTCGCCCTGCACAGCCTGCTCGACTCGCCCCGCGACAAGGTGCTCTGGGACGTCGGCCACCAGGCCTACCCGCACAAGATCCTCACCGGCCGCCGCGAGGCGCTGCCGACGATCCGCCAGTACGAGGGCCTGGCGCCGTTCTGCTCGATCCCCGAGTCCGAGCACGACATCATGGGCGCCGGCCACGCCTCGACCTCGATCGGCTACGCGGTCGGGCTGAAGGAGGCGATGCGCAAGGGGATCGGCGAGGACGGCAAGGTGGCGGCGGTGATCGGCGACGGGGCGCTGACCGGCGGCGTCGCTTACGAGGCGCTGCATGCGGCCGGTGGCCTGCAGACCCCGGTCGTGATCGTGCTCAACGACAACGGCATGTCGATCTCGCCCAACGTCGGCGCGCTCTCGCGCTACTTCAACCGGGTGCGGCTCAACCCGCGCCTCTTCCACGCCCGCGAGGGGGTCGAGGACCGGCTGACCAAGCTGCCGCTGGGGCTGGGCAAACGGATCGAACGGCTGGGGCCGGAGATCAAGTCGGCGATCAAGGCCTACTGGGCGCCGGGCCTCTTCTTCGAGGAGCTCGACCTCGCCTACCTGGGGGTGATCGACGGCCACGACGTCGGCGCCCTGCGCGAGGCCCTGCGCGAGGCCTTCGCCGCCGACCGCCCGGTCGTTGTCCACATCCACACGGTCAAGGGCAAGGGCTTCGCGCCGGCCGAGGAGGGCGGCCTGGAGGGGATGGAGAAGTGGCACGCGGCGAAGCCCAACTCGATCGCCAACGGCGCCCCGACAAAGGCACAAAAGCCCGCCGCCTCCTCTGCTCCCGAGACGCCGAAGGAATCAGATATGGATTTGGAGCCTCTCCCGCGTTCGGGGGCGGGGTTGGTGGAAGTCCGGGAGTCGGATTCCCCGGAGGGGATCGCGCCGGAGCGGTTGGAGAAGCCGCCGCCGCCGAGCGCGCCGCCCCAGTACACGCAGGTCTTCGCCGGGGCGATCGTGGCCGAGGCCGAGCGCGACGAGCGGGTGGTCGGGATCACCGCGGCGATGGCGGGGGGGACCGGGCTGCAGCAGCTCGCCGACGAGCGGCCCGAGCAGTACTACGACGTCGGCATCGCCGAGCAGAACGCGGTCCTGCTCGCCTCCGGCCTCGCCCTGCAGGGGGCGAAGCCGGTCTGCGCGATCTACTCGACCTTCCTCCAGCGCGCCTACGACCAGATCATCCACGACGTCTGCCTGCAGCAGCTCGACGTCACCTTCGCGATGGACCGGGCCGGGCTGGTCGGCGACGACGGCCCCACCCACCACGGCGCCTTCGACGTCTCCTATTTCCGCCCGCTGCCCAACGTCGTCGTGATGGCGCCGCGCGACGAGGCGATGCTGGTCCACATGCTGCGCACCGCGATCGCCCACGACGGCCCCACCGCCCTGCGCTACCCGCGCGGCGCCGCGGAGGGGGTCGAGCTGCCGGTTGCGCCGGAGGAGATCCCGATCGGCAGCGGCGAGCTGCTGGCCGGCGGCGAGCGGGTGGCGCTGCTCGGCTACGGCTACGGCGTCTCGGTGGCGCTGCGGGCGGCCGAGCTGCTCGGCGAGCACGACCTGCGGCCGACCGTCGCCGACGCCCGCTTCGCCAAGCCGCTCGACGAGGAGCTGCTCGAGCGGCTGGCGCTGGGCCACGACCTGGTCGTGACGATCGAGGAGAACGTGTTGCCCGGCGGCTTCGGGTCGGCGGTGCTGGAGCACCTCGAGGACTCCTTCGCCGAGCGGGCGGGGGAGCGGGCGCGGGTGCTGCGGATCGGCCTGCCCGACCGCTACGTCACCCACGGCAAGCCGGCGCTGCTGCGCGAGGAGGTCGGGCTGACCGGCGAGTCGGTCGCCGAGCGGGTGGTGGCGGCGCTGCGCTCCGGCGAGCCGGCCGTCCGTTGAGCGCCGGCGAACTCGCCCTTGCGCCAAAGCGCGCAATCGGCTAGCCTCTCCGGCGGCCTCCTTGGTTGCAACGGAAACGACTCCGCCCCCGCGGGCGTTTCTGGGGTTACTACAGGGAGAGGAGGCGCGTATCTCCGGATATGCAGGTCCGTCGGCAGGCGGACCCCTGCCCGCAAACAGGCACAGGTCCGCCGCGCGCTTGCCTCGCCGGCGCTCCCCGGTTAGGGTGGAGCGATGGGAGTAAAGCTCCACCGCTGCTCGGCGACCTGGCTCAAGACTGGCATCCATCCCTGCTGGCGGGTTCAGAAGGCCCTCGACGAGCAGGGGGTCGAGTACGAGGTCGTGACCGGGCCGCTGCGGCCGGGCAAGCGCGACGAGCTCAAGCGCCTCTCGGGCCAGCGCAAGTACCCGACGATCGAGTTCGAGGACGGCAGGGCCTACCGGGCTGAATCGGCTGACATGGCCAAGCGGATCCAGGCCGGACAGCTCTTCGAGGATTCAGGGGACGCCACGACGTCCGCGTAGCCGGATCGCGGCCGCAGTGCAGTTGTATAGCGTCTCGAATCTCTAACAATCTACGGTCAGCGGGAGCCGCTGCGCGTAGACCTCCCCGCTGTGGCTGGTGAATGAGACGTGGGCCAACGCCTCGGCCCTGCAGAGGTCGCGACTGACGACGAGGTAGCCGGGCGGGCCGCCGTCGATCCTCAGCTCGAAGCTCCTCATCGGCGTCTCGGGAACGTCCTCGACGCCGGCTTTGAGCCGTGACCCCTGGACCGCGATGCGGCCGCGCAGGAGGAGCTCGGCCGGCCCGCCGAGCACGAAGGCGAGCCGGGGCAGCCCGCCGGAGCCCGAGACCGCGTAGACGGGCCCCGCGAGCGCCTCCCCGTAGAGCGGGCTGCGCACGCGGGCGACCCCCATCCGCTTGCGCCCGGCGCAATCGTCCTCCTCCAGCTCGCGCTCGCTGCAGAGGTTGCCCAGCGCCGTCTGGTCGACGAGGAAGGAGGCGGGGAGGGTGACGGCCGCCGAGCGGATTGCGGCGTCCCCGGGCCTCGCCTCGACCCGCAGCACCACCTCGGGCTTCTCGGTGCGCGCCGTGCCGCCGATCGCGGTCAGGTCGGCCCCCGGCGCAAACGGCTCAGCCGCCTTCCGGGTCTCGGAGTCGCCCCCGCAGCCGGCGAGCAGCAACGAGGCGGCCCAGGCGACGAGAAGAGCGGGGTTGAGCCGGCGTCGAGCCATCCGCTGAAACGTACCGACTCGCTATCCCGCGCCTGGCGGGAGCGGCTCATGGCTGGGCCTTTCGCGCGTTGAAGGCGGCAAAGCCGGGCTGCGGTCCGATGGCCGGCTCCTCGAGCCCGGCCGAGACGAGCCAGCGACGGACGTCCGCCCGGCTGGGTGGGACCGCGTGGCCCCTGCGGATGCCGAACTCGAAGAGCAGGCGGGCCCGCCTGCTTCCGTCGTGAAAGAAGGAGGTGCCGATCGCTTCCCCGCCCGGCTTCAGGCAGCGGGCAATCTCCTGCACCGCTTTCTCCGGCTCGCCGACCATGTGCAGGCCGCTGTAGGAGAGAAAGAGGTCGGCTTCGCCGTCGCCGAACGGGAGCGTGGTCATGTCGGCGACGACGAACTCGACCTGCTTCAGCGACCGTCTGCGTGCGCGGCGCTCGGCTCGCTCCAGCATCTTCGGGTCGATGTCCGCGGCTATGTAGCGCACGTCCTGGCCTGGGCGCAAGGCACGGAAGGCGACACCTCCTCCACATGGCACGTCGAGGATCGTCGCGCCGGGCCCGACCCGGCCGATCGCCCCCATGCTGGTGTAGAGGACCGAGGCGTCGATACCCCAGAGGGCGCGGCCCACCAGCCGCATCAGCCGGGGCCGCTCGATGTAGAAGTCGTAGAACGACCCGAACGGGCCGGCGCAGGCATTTGACGCGCGATCGGCCACGGCCCGGATCATCAGCGACCCTCCGGACACCGCGTCGCCAACAGAAAACGCCCCGCCGGGGAAGGCGGGGCGCTTCTGGGGTTACTACAGGGAGGAGAGTCCTGCGAGGGGCGCATGGCAGAGCGGAAATCCGCTCACAGAGTCAAACCCGATCCGGTTGAGTCCGGCCAAGTCCGTGTCTGACTGTGGCACGACTGTGGTACCGGAGGGCGCAGACTGGCCGAAACCGGGGCCTACGCACTCAGCGCGGGCGTCAGCGCCGCAGCGGGCACGGCGCTCGGCACCGGAACGGTGACGCGCAGTTCCCCGTCGCGTTCCAGCAGTCGCTTCGGACGGACCAGCGTTAGTCCGACCAGCTCCCCGTCGCGGTCGAACCGCACCGCATGGCCCTCGGGCGTCTCGTCGTAGTCGACCGCGCGTGAGGGGTCGCCGACGTGGAGGTAGAGCACGTCGGCATCGGCGTCGTACTCGACGCGATCGAACTCGATGTCGGCGATCGTCACGGTCATGGCTTCCTTCTTCGAGCGAACGAGGTGATGATACGCCCACGGTCCTCGCTGTCGAAGACAACGACCACCTTGAGCCACCGGCTGGGCCCGGCACCTTCCAGGTACAGCCACTCTTCATCGGACTCGCGCCCCGCGAGGACCGCGCTCGGCGCCTGAACCGCACGGCGGACCTCCTCCTCGTAGACCTCGATCTCGGGGTGTCCGCTGACGATGTGCTGCCAGCGCTCCGGGCTGAGCAGAACCTCGCGGCCCTGGCGGTTCTTGATCTTCTGAGGCTTACTCATCGGAAGGGACGGGAGACAGGCTCAGTCGCGACCTCTGCTGCGCTCAAGCCATCGGTTGACCTGCCGACCCCAAGTCGGGGCCGGGCTGTTCGCGACCGCGACTCCCTCCCCTCGCGAGCCAGCCATTGTCGAAGCGCGTCTTCAACCAGTTGCCTCAACGTGATGCCTCGTCTCTCGGCCTCTCGCCTGGCACGCCGCATCAAGTCGGCATCCAGCTCGACTGTCTCTGTCTGCGGTTGGTCACGCTCGGGATCGTACTGCCCGAACTCCCCGCCGAGGAAGCCGGGCCGTTTCGACCCGACCATCATCGACGCCGACAAGGAGAGAAGAAGCGCCAGCGGGTTTGCGCCCGCATGGACGCCTACCTCCGTCGTGGCGAGAACGGCACCCGGCCTCGGCCCGCTGCTTCAACCAGGGATATCGATCCAGCGCACGAGCAGGCCGTCCCGCAGTTCATGGAACGCCGGCGGAGCTGGAGGAGGGTCGCTGGAGAGGCGAGCGATCACCTCTTGGGGGCCGTGCAAGTGCTCCTCGATCGCCGTCGTCCAATGGACTTCCGGGTCAAGCAGGCGTTCCAGCCGCGGCCAGTCCCGCCGCTCGATCGTGGCGAGAACGTTCCCGACGGCGGGCACCTGCTCCGCCACGACTAGATGAGTGATGCGTATCCGGTTGGTTCCGTTTGCTCTCAGGCAGCCCGGCGG
>JBBDTK010000044.1:0-9381 GCA_040904405.1 Solirubrobacterales bacterium
CGGCCTCGCGCTTCGCCTCGGCGAGCATCTCCTGGCGCTCCTTGACGATCCAGCGCGCCTGCTTGATCTCCTCGGGGATCGTCGCCCGCATCTGGTCGAGGAGGTCGTAGATCTCCTCGCGGTCCACGCGCACCTGATCCGTGAGCGGCACGGGTCGGGCGTTGTGGACAACGTCGTCCAGCTTGTCTATGAGGACCAGAACGTCCATCGGCAGATCGTAAGCCTACGTGTCAGACGGGTTTTCGGCGAAGAGGCCGTTATTTCCTGGGATTTCTGCAAGCTCTCGCCCAAGGCGGCCCGGCCGCGACAGGCTACCGCTCGCCGAAGCGGCTGGCCATCGCCGCCCCCACCGGGTCGGGAACGAGATCGGAGACGTCGCCGCCGAAGGTGGCCATTTCCTTCACCCCGGTCGAGGAGAGGAAGCTGTAGTGGGGCGAGGAGATCATGTAGATGCTCTCGATCCCCGGGTCGAGCTTGCGGTTGAGTTGCGCCATCTCGAACTCGTACTCGAAGTCGGAGATCGCCCGCAGCCCCTTGACGATCGCCCGCGCCCCGATTTCGCGCGCGAACTCGACCAGCAGGTTGGAGAAGATGCGCACCTCGACGTTGTCGAGCGACTCGGTCGCCGCTTCGATGAAGGCCTGTCGCTCCTCCGCGGTGAAGAGGGTCTTGTCCTTGCGGACCGGGTTGTTGACGACGCCGACCACGACCCGCTCGAAGGTCTGCGAGCTGCGGGTGATGATGTCGAGGTGCCCGTTGGTGACCGGGTCGTAGCTGCCCGGGCAGACGACGGTGCCGTCCCGCTCGGCACTCACGAGTCCCCCTCGCCGTAGAAGCTGACGTCGGTGGCGCCGTAGCGGCGCTGTCGCAGCCGCGGCGGCGCTTCGAGCCGCAGCGGCCGGCGGGCGGCGCTCTCGACCACGGCCCGCCCCCCGCTGACCAGGAGGCGAGGCAGATGGATTTCCAGTTCCGGCCCCACGCGGTCGGCGAGTCTATAGGGGGCGTCGACGAAGACCAGGTCGTAGCGGCGCGGTTCGCCCTCGGAGCGGCCGCTGAGCCAGCGGCCGACGTCGGCGCGGATCAGCTCGACCCGCTCGCCGAGCCCGAGCCGCTCGACGTTGCCGAGCGCCGGGCGGACGTCGCGATCGACCAGCACGGCCGATGCGGCGCCGCGCGAGAGCGCCTCGATCGCGAGCGCCCCGGTGCCGCAGTAGAGGTCGAGGATGCGGGCGCCGCCGATCTCGCCCAGGGCGGAGAAGGTCGCCTCGCGGACGCGCTCGGAGGTCGGCCTGACCTTCCAGCCCCGCGGCGCCACCAGACGGCGCCCCTTCAGTTCCCCGGCGATCACCCGCATCTGGAGAGTGACGTGTCAGTTTGACCACCCATAGGGTGGTAAAGGTCACACACAACCGCCCCCGGCTGCGTCATAGGGGGATCGGGTCGGTGGCGCCGGCGCCGAAGCGACGGTGGGCGGCGTCGAGCAGCGGCCCGAGCTCGGGCGCGGCGAGCGAGCCGTGCCGGCGCAGCAGCTCCAGCACCTCCTCGCGGGCGGCGGCCAGCACGTCGCCGTCCTCGGGCAGCTCGGCGACGGCGAAGCGCGGCAGGCCGTGCTGGCGGGTCCCGAGCACCTCGCCCTCGCCGCGCAGCGCCAGGTCGACCTCGGCCAGCTCGAAGCCGTCGCGCTCGCGCTCGACCGCCTGCAGCCGGCGCCGCGCCAGCGCCCCGGCGTCTTCGGGGAAGAGCAGGCAGAGCGAGGCGTGCTCCCCCCTGCCGACCCGGCCGCGCAGCTGATGCAGCTGGGAGACGCCGTAGCGCTCGGCGCCCTCGACGATCATCACGGTCGCGTTCGGCACGTCGATGCCGACCTCGATCACGGTTGTCGCCACCAGCACGTCGGTCTTGCCGGCGCCGAATGCCTCCATCGCCGCCGCCTTGCGCGCCGAGGGCATCTGGCCGTGGATCACTCCGATCGCGAAGCCGTCGAGCTCCTCGCGCGCCAGCCGCCCCGCCTCGGCCTCGGCGGCGCGCCCCTGCACCTTCTCGGACTCCGAGACCAGCGGGCAGACGACGTAGGCCTGGCGCCCCGCCCGCAGCTGGGCGCGGACGAACTCGTAGGCGCCCGGCCGCTCGTCCTCCTCGACCACTCGCGTCTCGACCGGCCGCCGCCCGGCTGGCAGCTGGTGCAGCGCCGTCGTGTCGAGGTCGCCGTAGGCGGTCAGCGAAAGGGTCCGCGGGATCGGCGTCGCGGTCATGTGCAGCACGTGGGGCGCCATCCCCTCGACGCCCTTCGAGTCGAGCGCTCGCCGCTGGGCGACGCCGAAGCGGTGCTGCTCGTCGACCACCGCCAGCCCGAGCCGGGCGAACTCGACGTCGGGCTCGATCAGCGCGTGCGTGCCCACCACCAGCCCCAGCTCGCCGCTCGCGAGGCGGTCGAGCGCCTCGCGCCGCCGCGCCGCCGGCGTCGCCCCGGTCAGCAGCGCGAACGGCGTCGCCTCCGCCGCCAGCAGCCTCCCCAGCGTCACCGCGTGCTGCTCGGCCAGCGTCTCGGTCGGCGCCATCAGCGCCGCCTGGAACCCCGCCTCCAGCGCCCGCAGCATCGCGTACAGCGCCACCACCGTCTTGCCGCTCCCCACCTCGCCCATCAGCAACCGCTGCATCGGCTCCCCCGAGTCGAGATCCCCGTCGATCTGCTCGAACGCCTTCAGCTGATCGCCCGTCGGCTCGAAAGGCAAGGACTCGATCCAGCGCCCCACCATCTCTCCCGGCCTGCCCAGCCGCGGCGCCGGCCGTGCCGTCCGGTGACTGCGCTTCCGCGTGGCCAGGATCGCCTGGTAGAGGAACAGCTCTTCGAACCGCAACCGCTCCCGTGCCCCCTCCACGTCCTCGACCCGCTCCGGCAGGTGCATGGCCTTCACGGCATCGGCCACGCCGCACAACGCCCGCCGCACCCGCAGCTCGGCCGGCAACCCCTCGAGCTCGTTGCCAGCCCACCGAATCGCCTGCTCCACCCACTCCCGGATCCGCTGCGCCTTCAGCTGCTCGGTGGCCGGGTGCACGGGAATCAAACCTCCACTTCCGGATGACGGGGCTGTAGACGCCTCTCCCGCGGGTGGCGCGGTAGGAGGGGGGGTTCGGCCGGGTGAGGCCGCTAACCCCCCCTCCTGCCGCGACAGGACCCGCGGCCGAGCGCCTGGTCCCTCGCCCTCGGGAAGCACCTCGTATTCGGACACCCGGAAGCCGCGCTTGTCGCGCGAGCCGGTGAGCAGGAGCCGGGTGCCCGCGGTGAGCTTCCGGGAGATCCAGGGCTGGTTGAACCAGGTGGCGCGGATCGAGCTCGACTCGTCGCCGACCTCGACCGACGTGAAGCTGCGCCGTCCACGGCGGAAGGTGCTGGGCTGGGAGCCCCGCACCTCGACCCCGATCGACGCCCGCTTGCCCAGCTCCAAGCTGGCGACGGGCACGATCGTGCGGTCGCGGTGGCTGTGGGGGAAGCGGAGCAGCAGGTCGCCGACGGTGGCGATGCCGGCGTCGGCGGCGGCTTCGGCGAGCTTGGGGCCGACGCCGTCGAGAGCGGTGAGCCCAACCTCGAGGACGCTCGGGCGCGGCCAGTGGACCGGGGCGCCCAGCAGGTCGGCGCGCGTCAGCTCGACGGCGCCGGCGAAGCCGCGCGCTACTGGGCCGCGAGCAGCCACCACCAGCTCGGCTGGCCCCCTTCGTGGGTCTCGACCTCGACTCCGTCGGGGACGTGGGTATCGATCTCGACGAGGGGGATCGGCGCCTCCTCACCGGCCAGCACGGTGACGATCTCGGCCCCCTCGGCGAGCTGCTTGAGAGTGGCGGCGAGGGTCGAGCCGGCGCCGCCCCAGGCGACGATCTCGCCCTCGACGAAGCCGACCGCGTCGCTCTTGCGGAAGCGGCCCCGAGCGTCGTCGCGCGCGGCGGGCGCGACGCCGCCGGAGCCGATCGCGGCCAGGGCCGCCTCGAGCCTCTGCGCGTTTTCGCCCACCGCCGCCTCGGAATCGAACTCGACCAGCGCCAGCAGGCTCGCCTGCTGCGATGTGGAGGCGACCACCCGGGCCGGCTTCTCGGAGAGCTCGCAGGCGCGCTCGGCGGCCATGATCGTGTTCTTGGAGCTGGGCAGGACGAGCACCTCTTCCGCCGGCACCTCGTGGATCCCGGCCAGGATCTCGTAGGTGGATGGGTTGAGCGTCTCACCGCCGGGCACGACGTGGGCGCCGAGCTCGGCGAAGAGCCGCTCCAGGCCGGCGCCGGCGGCGACCGCGAGCGCACCGGTGCGCCCGCCCTGCAGGCGGGCGCTGCGCGCGGCGATCTGCTCGCGCATGTCGCCGACGTCGAGGTTGGTCACCTCGCCCGCCCCCTCGAAGAGGGCGACGGCGGCCTCCGGCTCGTCGGTGTGGACGTGGACCTTCAGGGTCGCCTCGTCGCCGACCACCAGCACCGAGTCGCCGAGCCCCTCCAGCCGCGGCAGGAACCGGCGTGAGTCGAGGCCGGCGCCGGAGACGATGAAGTTGGTGCAGTAGCGGTAGCGGCTGTCCTCGTGGCGGGGCCGGCTGAGCGGCGGTGCGTCGTGGTGGGAGACCTCGGGAAGGTCGCCGTTCTCGCCGCGCAGGCCGGCGCCGACGCCGGCCAGGATCAGCACCAGCCCGTAGCCGCCGGCATCGACCACGCCCGACTCGCGCAGGACGGCCAGCTGCTCGGGGGTGCGCTCGACCGCGCGCTGGCCGTCGGCGATCGCCTGCTCCAGCACCTCGGCCAGGACCGCGTCCTGCTGCTCCTCGCTGACCCCCCTGTCGAGCCGCTGCTTCTCCGCCTCGAGGTGGGCGAGCTGGCGGGCGATCGAGTGCGCCATCTCGCGGAAGACGGTCAGCATCGTCCCCTCGGCCGGGTTGCGGACCGAGGCGTAGGCGGCGTCGGCGGCGCTGGCGAAGGCCGAGGCGACGAGCACCGGGTCGACCAGCTCGCCGGGTCGCGAGGCCAGCTCCTCGGCGGCGCCGCGGACGATCTGGCTGAGGATCACGCCGGAGTTGCCGCGGGCGCCCATCAGCGCCGCGCGGGCGAGCGCCTGGACCAGCCGGGTGCGGCCGACCTCGTCGACCTCGAGCCCGTCGAGCCGGTCGAGCTCCTCCATCACCGCCCGCATCGTCATCGCCATGTTGTCGCCGGTGTCGCCGTCGGCGACCGGAAAGACGTTGAGGTCGTTGACCTCCTGCCGCCGCTCCTCCAGGTGGCCGTAGGCGGACGTGACGACGCGGCGGAAGCGCGCTATCGACGGATCGGGCATAGGCTAAATCTAGCCTGCGCCAACGGACGCGAGACAAGAAGCTATGTGACCCGCCAAGGCCGACTGACCAAGCGAGAACGTGGCGGCGGCGGAGCGACAGTGCTCCGCACGGCGCGTAGCCGACGGCGCGTTCTCGCGCCGCGTCAGGCGGCCTTGGAGACCTTGTTCGCCTTGAGGCAGCGGGTGCAGACGTAGGCGCGCAGCTTGCGCCCGCCCTCTTCGATCCGCACCTTCTGCAGGTTGGGGTCGAAACGCCGCTTGGTGGCGACCATCGAGTGGCTGCGGGACTGGCCGAACGCCGGCCCCTTGCCGCAGCTGTGGCATACCTTGGCCATCGGGTCGTGCATGGTAGCCTGACCTAGGTTAGCTAATCGGACTAACACCGGAATTATCCGCAACAAGCGATCGCGAGGGGGAGAGAAATGACCGCCGGGGACTTGGAGCAGGTGAACATGCACGAGGCGAAGACCCACCTCTCGAAGCTGGTCGAGCGTGCCGCAGGCGGCGAGGAGATCGTGATCAGCCGCGCCGGCAAGCCGGCGGCGAAGCTCGTGCCGATGCCGCGGGCCAAACCTGGCAAGCGCAAGCTCGGTGGCTGGGAAGGCGCCGAGGTGCCCACTGACGAGGAGTGGCGGGAGTTCAAGGAAGAGCTCGCCAAGGACTTCGAGCAAAGCGAGCTGATCCCCGGCGAGGACGACCTCTGGCGGGGCGATTGAGGCTGCTGCTCGACACCCATACGCTGCTCTGGGCGCTGAAGGAACCGGAGCGCCTCGCGGCACACGCGGCGACGGTGATCGCGGCGGAAGACTCCCGGGTCTTCGTCAGCGTCGTCAGCCCATGGGAGCTGGCAATAGCCGAAGCGCGCGGCAGGCTCAGCGCCCCCGGCGACCTCGAGGCGCATCTCGAGCGCAACCGGTTCGAGCTGCTCCCCGTGGCTCTGCGCCACGTCGAGCTGATCAGGTCGATGGCCCATCACCATCGGGATCCCTTCGACCGCATGCTCATCGCCCAAGCGCAGGTCGAGGGCCTGACCCTGGTCACCTCGGACCGGGAGATACGGCGCTACCCGGTTTCGATCCTCCCGGCGGTTTGACTGAAAGGCCTATCCCAACTGCCGTTGCATCAGCGCCATCCGGGCGACGGTGAGGGCGGCGTTGCGTCCCTGGTCGCGCTTGCCGCCACCGGCCCGCTCCAGCGCCTGCTCCATCGTGTCGCAGGTGATCACGCCGAAGGAGCAGGGCACGCCGGTGCGCAGCTGCACGTCCTGGATCCCGCGGGCGGCCTCGGCGCAGACGAAGTCGTAGTGGTCGGTCTCGCCGCGGATCACTACGCCGAGGCAGGCGACGCCGGCGAACTCGCCGCTTTCGGCGTGCAGCTGCGCCGCGAAGGGCAGCTCGTAGGCGCCCGGGACCGAGGCGTGGCGGATCGCGGCGGCCGGCACTCCGGCCAGCTCGAAGCCCTCCTCGGCGCCGCGCAGCAGGCGCTGCGCCAGGTCCTCGTAGAAGCGGCCGACGCAGACCGCGAAGCTGAGCGAGGAGAGGATCGAGCGCTCGGCCCCGTCGAAGGACTCGAGGAAGGCGCCGTTCTCACTTTTCACCCTGGGCCTCCGCGTCGCGCTCCTCCTCGTCGTGGATCATCTCCTCGTCGAAGGCGAGGCCCTGGTGGTGCAGGGTGTGGCCCAGCTTCTCGCGCTTGGCGCGCAGGTACTGCTCGTTGTGGGCGTTGGGCGCCGACTCGATCGGCACCTGCTCGCTGACCGAGAGCCCGTAGCCCTCGAGGCCGACGATCTTTTTCGGGTTGTTGGTGAGGATGCGGATGCTGGTCAGGCCGAGGTCGCCGAGGATCTGGGCGCCGATCCCGTAGTCGCGCAGGTCGGCCGGCAGCCCCAGCTTCAGGTTGGCCTCGACCGTGTCGGCCCCCTCCTCCTGCAGCTTGTAGGCGCGCAGCTTGTTGAGCAGGCCGATCCCGCGGCCCTCCTGGGAGAGGTAGAGCAGGACGCCGCGCCCCTCGCGCTCGATCGTCGCCAGCGCCGCCTCGAGCTGTTCGCCGCAGTCGCAGCGCATGCTGTGGAAGACGTCGCCGGTCAGGCACTCGCTGTGCACGCGGACCAGCACGTCCTCGGCGCCGTCGACCTCGCCCTTGACCATCGCCACGTGGTGTTTGTCGTCGACCAGGGAGCGGTAGCCGACCGCGGTGAACTCGCCGAAGGCGGTCGGCAGGCCGGTGGCGACGACCCGCTCGACCAGCTTCTCGGTGCGGCGCCGGTAGGCGATCAGGTCGGCGACCGTGACCATCTTCAGGCCGTGCTTCTCGCAGTAGGGGCCGAGGTCGGGGACGCGGGCCATCGTGCCGTCGTCGTTCATCACCTCGCAGATCACCCCGGCCGGGGTCAGGCCGGCGAGCCGGGCCAGGTCGACGCTGGCCTCGGTGTGGCCGGTGCGCTCGAGCACGCCGCCGTCCTTGGCCCGCAGCGGGAACATGTGGCCGGGGACGACGATCTCGCGCGGCCCGGAGCTGGGATCGATCGCGACCTGGATCGTGTGGGCGCGATCGTGGGCCGAGATCCCGGTGCTGACCCCGCCGGCGGCCTCGATCGTCACCGTGAAGGCGGTCTGCAGCGGCGCCTCGTTCTTCGCCGCCATCAGGTTGAGCCCGAGCTGCTCGCAGCGCTCGGCGGTCAGCGCCAGGCAGATCAGCCCGCGCGCCTCCTTGGCCATGAAGTTGACCGCCTCGGGGGTGGCGAACTGCGCCGCCATCACCAGGTCGCCCTCGTTCTCGCGATCCTCGCCGTCGCAGACGACGACCATGCGGCCGCGGCGGATCTCCTCGATCGCCTCCTCGATCGTCGCGAACGGGCTCTCGCCCGCCGCCCGCTCCTGCTCTTTCCTCTGCGTCTCGGTCATTGCGCTCACCCGCGCTCCTTTCCGGCCAATGGTCCCACGATCCGCTCGACGTATCTGGCGACCAGGTCACACTCGACGTTCAGCTTGCCTCCCGGCTCGGCCTCCCCCAGCGCCGTCCGCTCCAGCGTCTCCGGGATCAGCGCGACCTCGATCCACCCCTCCCCCAGCCCCGCCACGGTGAGGCTGACGCCGTCCAAAGCGATCGAGCCCTGGGCGATCACGTAGCGCAGTAGCTCGCCCGGCAGCGAGACGCGCAACCGCTTGGCGAACCCGTCCCGCTCGAGCGAGACAACCTCCCCGACGCCATCGACGTGCCCCTGGACGATGTGCCCGCCGAGCCGATCGGAAGCCTTCATCGCCAGCTCCAGGTTGACCCGGTCGCCGATCTCCAGCCCACCCAACGCAGTGACGTCCAACGTCTGATTCATCGCCTCGGTCTCGAAGCCGTCCCCATCCACGGCCGTTGCCGTCAGGCAGGCGCCGTTGACCGCGACCGAGTCGCCAGTCTCGATCTCACCCACGAGCGAAGTCGAGATCCGTAGCCGCGCGCCCTCCTCACCGGCCTCGACCGACTCAACCCTGCCTACGTCCCGGATCAGACCAGTGAACACTTCACCACTCCTTGAATCGAGCTTTGATCAGCACATCGTCGCCGACCTGCTCGACAGCGACGTCTGGTGGGAGGGTGGGGGTGTCCGGGGGGGCGCGGCGTCCTGCTTTCCGCAGCTCCGGCTCGGCGAGAGGCGCGACGCGCCCGGCGAAAAGCCCAGCGCCCGCCCGGGCGCCCCCACCCTCCCGCTCCGCCCCGGGCTCACAGGGATCGCTTCCGCCAAGCAGCAGAGGGGCGACGAAGGTCCGCGCCTCGTCGATCGCGCCGGCGACGATGAACGCCGCAGCGAGAGTGGAGCCTCCCTCGAGGAAGAGGCTGGCGATGCCGCGGCGGCCGAGCTCGGCGAGCGCGGCCTCGATGCCGTCGGCGACGAGGATCTCGGCGCCCGCCTCGCGCAGGGCGGCAAGGCGCGAAGGGTCGGCGCCCTGCGAGACCACGACGAGCACCGGCGAGACGTCGAGCGTCCGCAGCAGCTGCGAGTCGAGCGGCAGCCGCGCCCGGCGGTCGAAAACGACCCGCAGCGGCTGCCGCATGCTCCTTCCGCTGTGCCTTTTGTGTCCCACAGA
>JBBDTK010000045.1:0-9339 GCA_040904405.1 Solirubrobacterales bacterium
AACCACTCCTCGCCCCCGACGCTCTCTGCCGAGACCCGGATCCGGGGTGCGTCCTCGCTGTGGAACTTGATCGCGTTGGCGAGCAGGTTCTGGAACACCTGCATCAGCTGGGTGGCCCCGACCCTCACACTTGGCAGGCTCTCGGCTTCGACCACGGCGCCGCTTTCCTCGATCGCCGAGCGCAGGTTCTGGAGCGCCTGCGCGAGCGCCTGCTCTGCATCGGCGCCGGCGGGCTCATCGGCCGCGGCATCGACTCGCGAGTAGGCCAGCAGGTCGCTGATCAGCTCGCGCATGCGGCTGGCACCGTCTGCCGCGAAGTCGAGAAACGCCCTCGCCTCCTCGTCGAGGCGGCCGGCGTAGCGTCGTTGAATCAGCCCCACGTATTCGCTCACCATCCGCAGCGGTTCCTGCAGCTCGTGAGAGGCGATGTAGGCGAACTGCTCGAGGTCGCGGTTTGAGCGTTCCAGCGCAGACTGCCGCCGCTCGAGTTCCTGCTCAACCCGGCGCAGATTCAGATCCGTCTGTGTCTCGCCGCCCTCGCCCGGACGCCCGGAAGCTCCGACGAGCGCGCGCATCTCTTCGTCCATGAAGTCGTACGCTCGCGCCAATCATCTCACGCGTGGCAAGTCCGGCGCTCGCGGACGCCCCCCGACCACGATCCGCAGCGGGCAGCCGAGCAGCTCGGCATCGGTCAGCTTCTCGCCTGGCCCGGCGTCGCGGTCGTCGTAGAGGACCTCGGCGCCGAGCGCCAGCAGCTCGTCGTAGAGACGGTCGGCGGCCTCGCGCTCCTCCTCGCCCGCCTTCGCCAGCGAGACCAGCTGGATCTGCCAGGGCGCCAGCGGCGGCGGCCAGACGATGCCGCGCTCGTCGGCGCCCTGCTCGATCGCCGCGGCGACGATCCGCGCCGGGCCGATGCCGTAGCTGCCCATCACGATCGGCCGCTCCTCGCCGCTCCGGTCGAGGTAGGTGGCGCCGAGCGGCTCCGAGTAGCGGCTGCCGAGCTTGAAGATGTTGCCGACCTCGATCGCCGGCTGGACCTCGACCGTGCCGCCGTTCGGCCCCGGGTCGCCGTCGCGCAGCTCGGTCACCTCGACGTTGGCGGCGAACTCGGGGGCCAGGGCGATCGCGTCCTCGCCTGCCGCGCAGGGCGCCATGTACTCGTGGGCGCCGGAGCCACCCATCATCCCGACGTCGGACTCGACCCGGTACCAGCGTAGCCCGCAGCGGTCGAGGATCCGCGCGTAGGCCTCGCTCTGCAGCTCGTAGGAGCGCTCCAGGCCGGCCACGTCGCGGTCGAAGGAGTAGGCGTCCTTCATCGCGAACTCGCGCGTGCG
The DNA here is from genome assembly GCA_040904405.1 of Solirubrobacterales bacterium. GTDB lineage: Bacteria > Actinomycetota > Thermoleophilia > Solirubrobacterales > 70-9 > VRUE01. Next base: position 1,335 of record JBBDTK010000045.1, read on the forward strand.
CAGAACGCCGGCCCGCGGCCGCGGCTCGTCCCGCTCCTTGGTCTGGATGTGGAAGAGCATGATTGGCAGGTCGCGGTAGGAGCGGACCTCCTGGGCGATGTGCTGGGTGATGCTCTCCTCGTGGGTCATCGCCAGGACCAGCGGCGAGCCCTTGCGGTCGGAGAGCTTGAACATCTCCTCGATTCCGTAGCGCCCGGTCTTCTGCCACGGCTCCGCCGGCTGCAGGACGGGCATCAGCATCTCCTCGCAGCCGATCGCCTCCATCTCCTCGCGGACGATCGCCTCTACCTTGCGCAGAACCCGCCAGCCGGCGGGCAGCCAGGTCCAGAGCCCCGCGCCCAGCTGCCGGACCAACCCGGCCCGCACCATCAGCTTGTGCGAGACCGCCTCCGCGTCGGCGGGCGGGTCCTTGAGGGTGGGCAGGAAGCTCTGGCTCAACCGGGTCACGCCGGAAACCTATACGGGCGGGATGTGCTTGGATCCTCGCGTTGGCAGTCGAGACCGATGTCCGAGCCCATCTCGCTCGCAGCCTACGCGCGAGACCGCGGAGGCCCCCAAGGTCGAGCGATCCCCCTCACGCCCATAGCGCCGAGATCGGCAGCGCCCACAGTCGGTCCCCAAGAGGCAGGGTCTGATCGCCGGTGTGGAGGACCACGCCAGCCTTGAACGAGCTCCCACGGTCGTCGCGCAGTCTCTCGAGCGCGACCCAGTCACCGGCCCTGATCGTCGCTGCCGCCTTTACCTCCAAGGCGACGACCTCCTGCTCGGGGCTCTCGAGCAGGAGGTCGATCTCCTGTCGTCCGCGCCGGTAGTGATAGAGGCCCGCGCCGACCTCCGACCACTCGAGCTGGCGCAGCAGCTCCATCGCCGCGAAGCTCTCGAGGATCGGACCGCTGATCTGATCGTCCTCGGAGATCCGCCTCTCGCTGGCGTTCAGCAGGTGGGCCAGCAGCCCGCTGTCCACCACACACGCCTTCCCGTGCGCGACCTCGCGCGCTCCGAGACCGGGCCGCCAGGCGGGCAGCACCCGCACCAGGAACACGGTTTCGAGCAGCTGGACGTAGGACTTGACGGTCTTCGCGTCGAGACCGATCCGCTGGCTGATGCTCCCGGGCACGTACAGACCCCCCGCCCGGGATGCGATCAGTCGCAACAACCGGGGCACCTCCACGAGCTTCTGCGCGGAGGCGAGATCGCGCAGATCCCGCTCGATCAGCGACTCGACATAGCTTGAGAACCACGCCCGGCGACGCTTCGGATCTGCCCGCCTGCGGGCCTGCGGATAACCGCCTGCCGCAACTCTCGCGACGAAGGCCTCGCGCCCGACCGGGGCGCCTCTGATCTGCGGCGGGTCGCCGGCGAACAAGGCGTCGACGAGGTTCGTCGCGGTTCTCTCTATCTCCGTTTGAGCGAGCGGCCAGAGCCGGATGAACTCCGCACGTCCCGTCAGCGCATCGCGGACCTTCGGCGCGGTGAACACGTTTGCCGAGCCGGTCAGCAGGAAGCGCCCCGGGCGCTGGTCTTGATCGACGGCGTGCTTGATCTCCAGGAGGATGTCGGGTACGCGCTGCACCTCGTCGATCAGGGCCGGTCCCGACAGGCCCGCGACGAAACCCTTCGGATCGCGCTCGGCCGCCTCGCGCGTGGCTGCGGTGTCGAAGCTCAAGATCTGGCGACCGCGCTCTTGCATTGCCACCTCTTCCGCGAGGGTGCTCTTGCCGACCTGCCTTGCGCCGAGAATCATCACCACCCGGGTGTCTTCGAGAGCCGCGGTCACCGACGGATGTGCCCGACGCGCGAACAACGGCTCCGCTCCTGTCCTCGGCTCTGACGCAGACCTGGATTTTGGCTGTTGCATACCAGGATTATAGCCGGTGCAAAATAGGAAATTGCTGCCTGCATCGATCTGGTCGATGCCTGCCAGAGCGCGTCTCGAAAGTGCTCGCCAAGCTAGGGATGAGGCGCCGTGCGGCGGTCGCGGCCGTGCTCGAAGCGGATCGACGGTCGAAGGCCCCGATCAGGCGCGCGTGAACCTCCGGCCCGCGGTGGGCGAGGCCTCCTCGTCGAGCAGGACCTTGTCGGACTCGCCCTTCTCGGCCGCTTCGTGCTCCATCCGGGCGATCTTCTCCGGGGTCAGGTCGCCGGCGTTCTCCTGCTCGATCCTCTCCACCCACTCGGCCCCCTCGCGCGACTCGACCTCGTCGAACTCGACCTCGCCGCCGCGATCCAGCGACTTGTCGATCTCCTCGAACAGGGTGTCGACCAGCTCGGCCTGCGGGACCTTCCGCAACGGCTTGCCGCCGGCGAAGATCAGCCCCTCGTTCTTGGCCCCGGCGATGCCGAAGTCGGCGTGGCTGGCCTCGCCGATGCCGTTGACCGCGCAGCCCAGCACGGCCACCTCGACCGGCTCGGCGTAGCCTTCCAGCCGCTGCTCGATCTCGGCCACGACCGAGTCCATGTCGAACTGCAGCCGGCCGCAGGTCGGGCAGGCGATCAGCACCGGGCCGCGCTCGCGCAGCTGCAGCGCCTTGAGGATCTCCCAGGCGACCTTGACCTCCTCCTCCGCGTGGAAGGTCGAGAGGCTGATCCGGATCGTGTCGCCGATCCCGTCGGCGAGCAGGGTCCCCAGCCCGACCGAGGATTTCAGCGAGCCCGACCATTTCGTCCCGGCCTCGGTGATCCCGAGGTGCAGCGGGTAGGCGATCCGCTCCGCCAGCAGCCGGTTGGCGGCGATCGTGTTGGGCACGTTGGTCGACTTGATCGAGACCTTGAACTCGGTGAACTCGAGTCCCTCCATCAACTCGACGAACTCGACCGCGGCGGCGACCAGGGCCTCGACCGGCTGCTCCCGCTCGAGCTCGTGCAGGTGCCTGGGCAGGGAACCGGAGTTGACCCCGATCCGCATCGGCACCCCGGCCGCGGTCGCCCGCTCGGCCACCTCGGCGACTTTCTCGCGGCCGCCGATGTTGCCCGGGTTGAGCCGGATGCAGTGGGCGCCGGCGTCGATCGCCTTCAGCGCCAGGGTGTGGTTGAAGTGGATGTCGGCGATCACCGGGATCGGCGACTGCTTGACGATCGTCCGCAGCGCCTCGACGTCCTCTTCGCGCGGCACCGCCACCCGCACGATGTCCGCCCCGGCCTCGGCGACCTTGCCGATCTGCTCCATCGTCGCCGCCAGGTTGGCGGTCTCGGTCTTGGTCATCGTCTGCACGGCGACCGGCGCCCCACCGCCGATCGGCACCCCGCCAACGAATATCTGCCGCTTGGAGGCCATCAGCCAAGGGTATCCTGGCGGCGACTCCGAGCCCTGGTGCCGGTGGTTCAGGCGGCGGGGTGTACCCTGGGGAGGCGCATGGTGCGGCGCACGGGTGAGCGGCCCCCAGCGGGGGACAGGGTGCCCGCAAGGGCGGGGGGTGGGCGCCTCCTTCGCATTTGTCGGCGGGCCTACCTCGGCGCCGTGGCGGCTCTCGCGGGCGTGATGCTGCTCCCTGCGGCGGCGCAGGCCGACTTCCATTTCATAAAGATTCGCGAGATCTACCCCGGTGGTGCGGCCAACAGCAGCTATGTCGTCCTCCAGATGTATGCATTTGGGCAGACCAACCTGGCCCCCAGCCACCACATCGACGTCTACGGAGCGACGGGAGTCCTCATCACGACGTTCACGTTTTCCAGCGATGTCTCAAACGGAGCGAATCAGGCTACGGTCCTGGTCGCCGATACTGCCTATTCGACCGCGTTCTCGGGCGGCCCGGCTCCCGACGCGACGCACGCGGGGCTGGACATCCCGGCATCCGGTGGGGCAGCGTGCTTCGACTCTCCCGATTGCGTTTCGTGGGGGAGCTTCACCGGCTCGCTGCCGTCAGCGGGAACGCCCGCGTTGCCGTCGGGGGTGATGGCTGGCAAAGCCCTGCATCGTTCAATCGCGCCCGGCTGTTCCACCCTGCTTGAGCCCCAAGACGACAGCAACGACAGCGCCACCGACTTCTTCGAGCAGGAACCGAACCCGCGCAGCAACTCCAGCCCGATCGTCGAGGAAGAATGCAACGCGCCGAACACGACGATCACCTCGGCGACGGTCCCGAATGGGGGCAGGACGAGCAACACCGCTATCTCGTTCGAATTCACCGCAACGCCCTCCGCGGGCGCCAGCTTCGAATGCTCGCTCGACGGCGCCGTATTCGAGGATCCATGCACGTCTCCGCAGGCATACACCTCGCTCGACGGCGACGACTCCGTGTCCGGGACCCCACACAACTTCCGGGTCCGCGCGAAGAACGAAAACGGCACCGACCCGACCCCGGCGACCCACAACTGGACCGTCGACACGGTCGCGCCGACGATGACGATCACCGACCAGCCCGCCGACCCGAGCCCCGGAGGGAGCGCCGCGTTCTCCTACCAGGCGGACGAGTCGGTCACCGGCACCCAGTGCCGTCTCGACACCCCGGGCGGGCTCGGCACGTTCGAAGGCTGCCCGTCGGGAGGCAAGACCTACACGGGCCTGAGCGATGGCCTTCATACGTTCATGGTCAGAGCTACCGATCTGGCTGGCAACCAGAGCACCCCGGCGGCATTCCCTGCGGGTACCTACAGCTGGACCGTCGACAACTCGCTCGCCGACACGACGCCGCCGGAGACGAAAATCACCTCGATGCCGCCCAACCCGAGCGAAAGCTCCACCGCCTCCTTCGCCTACAGCTCGAACGAGCCCGGCTCGACCTTCGAATGCAAGCTCGACGCCACCCCCTTCGCCGGCTGCCCGGACACCGGCATCACCTACAACGGCCTCGCCGACGGCACCCGCACCTTCCAGGTGCAGGCCAGGGACCCGAGCGGCAACGTCGATCCGACCCCCGCCGGCTACACCTTCGACGTCGTCGCGCCCTCGCTGCTCGACGCGCCGCCGCCACTCCCACCGCCTCCGACCTCGGCCGACGCGCCGCCGGGCACCGCGTTCGCCGCCGGCGTCGCCCGGGTCAGGGGCGCTCTGGCCCTGCTCAGGATGCGCTGCCGAGGGCAGCAGGGCGCACGCTGCAAGGGCAATCTGCGGCTGATCGCCAGGGTTGGGAGCGCCCGGAGCAGTCGCAAGGGAAGCCGCAACTTGACGATCGGCAGTACCAGGTACAGCCTCCCCGCCGGCGGCCCGCAGCGCACCGTCCGGGCCAGGCTCACCGGGCAGGGCAGGCAGCTGCTGCGGCGGGCGGGCGGGCGCGGCCTCAGGGTAAGCCTGGTCGGCAGGCACCTCAAGAACCGGGCTCTGACGCTTCGGGCCGCGAGCCACAAGGCGCAGGCGAACCGGCGCGGCGGCGACGACACGCGAAGGGCGGCGGGCTGAGGCGATGCGACGCGCCCGCCTCGCGCTCCTCGGCCTTGCCCTCGCCCTCGGGACGCTTGGACTCGCCGCGCCCGCCGCGCCGGCGGAGTTCCACCTGATCAAGATCCGCGAGGTCTACCCCGGCAGCGCCGCCAACCCCGAGTCCGAGTACGTGATGCTGCAGATGTACGCGTCCGGGCAGGAGTTCGTCAAAGGCCACCCGGTCCGCTTCTACGATGCCGGGGGCGCCCTGCTCGGCTCCGACACGCTCCTCAAAGACGTCGCCAACGGCCAGAGCCAGCGCACGGTCCTGGTCGGCACGGCGGCGGCCGAGGCTCAGTTCGGGGTAGCGGTCGACGCGGCGATGACCCCGGGGCGCCTCGATCCCTCCGGGGGCGCCGTCTGCTGGACGTCGCTCGACTGCGTCTCGTGGGGCGGATTCTCCGGCGGCGCCCTCCCCTCCCCCACCGGCTCCCCCGCCGACCCCACCGGCATCCCGGAGGGGATGGCGCTGCGGCGCACGATCGCGCGGAGCTGCGCGACGCTGCTGGAGGAGGCCGACGACGGCAACGACAGCGCCGCCGACTTCTTCGACGCCTTCCCGGCGCCGCGGCCCAACTCTGTGGAGCCCAGCGAGCGCGCCTGCAAGTCCGGGACGGACGGACCGGGCGGAGCCGGGGAAGGCGATGCCGGCGGCCCCGCCCGCCGGCTGCAGACCAGGATCGTGCGCGGGCCGGGCCGGGTCACGGCGGACCGCACCCCGACCTTTCGCTTCCGGGCCAACCGGCGGGCATCCTTCCGCTGCAAGATGGACAGCAGGCGGGCGAGGCGATGCCGTTCCCCCTTCACCTGGAAGCGGCTGAGCTACGGCTGCCACGTGTTCCGGGTCTGGGCCCGCGCCGGGGGCACCGTCGATCCGACGCCGGCCGTCTACCGCTTCCGGGTCGTGAAGCGCAAGCGGCCCGGCCTGCGGCAGTTCAGACGCTGCCGCCGCGGCGCCTGAACTGGCGCGGGCGCCGCGATCGCTCCAGCGAACGAGGGCCCCGGAGGCGCTCAGCGGACGTCGAAACCTTCGCCGGTGATGCGGCCGATGTCGTTGGTCAGGCCGAGGAAGAAGAGCATGATCACGAGCACGAATCCGAGCACGCCGGCACGCTCCATCACCGCGAACGGGACCGGCTTGCGGCGGGCTTTCTCGACCAGGCTCCAGAAGATGTGGCCGCCGTCCAGGGGCAGGAAGGGGAAGAGGTTGATCAGGCCCAGGGAGAGGCTGACGACGGCGAGCAGGAGCAGCGAGCGCTCGGTGCTGATGTCGAGTATCTGGTTGCCGACGACGCTGACGCCGACCACGCCGGAGACTTCCTTGCGTTTCTCCTCTTCGAAGAGCCGGGCGAAGACGGTGGCGGTGCGGCTGGCGACCATCCACATCAGGTCGCCGGCGGCGGCCGCGGCTTCGGCGGAGCCGCGGTTCGCGGGTTCGATCCCGTAGCCGAACCCGATCAGGGCCTGCTGCGCCGCGCCGTCGTACTGCGGGCGGACCGCGATCTCACGGGTCTCGCCGTCCCGCCTCACGGTGAGCACCGCGGGCGTCGCGGCGAGGCAGCCGTCGACCTGCCTTCCGTCGCACTCGTGCTTGCCGACCTCGGCGCGGAAGCCTTCGATCCGCGCCTCGCCCTCGCGGTTCGCGTAGCGGCTGCCGTCGACCGCGAGGACCTCGTCGCCGGGCTGCAGGCCGGCCGTCGCGGCAGGCGTGTCGGGGAAGACTCGCTCGACGCTCTGGTTTGGCTTGTTGCCGCCCAGGGCGAGGAAGTAGAGGATCGCGAAGGCGAGGACGATGTTCACCGCCGGGCCGGCGCCGATCACGACCAGGCGCTTCCAGACCGGCTGGTCGTAGTAGCCGCGGCCCTTGGCCTCGGACGGCAGCTCCTCGTCCGGGTTCATGCCGCTGATCTTCACGAAGCCGCCGAGCGGGATCGCGCCGATCCCGTACTCGGTCTCGCCGCGCTTGATCGAGACCAGCTTCGGCGGGAAGAAGAGGAAGAAGCGCTCGACCCGCATCCCGGTCGCCTTGGCGGCGAAGAAGTGGCCGGCCTCGTGCAGGACGATCAGCAGCGAGAAGCCGAGGAAGATCAGCAGCCAGTTCATACCGCTGCCAGGTCCCCCACCTGCTGCTCGGCGCGGCGCCGCGCCTCGGCGTCGCCCGCGAAGAGGTCCTCGAAGTGGGTCACCGCGAGCGGCGGCATCCCGTCCAGCACGCGCTCGATCGCCGCGGCGATCGCGGTGAAGGGGATACGGCCCTCGAGGAACGCTGCGACCGCGACCTCGTCGGCGGCGTTGAGCACGCAGGGCGCCGTCCCCCCCGCCGCCCCCGCGTCCAGCGCCAGGCGCAGGCAGGCGAAGGTCTCCAGGTCGGGCGGCTCGAAGCTCAGCTCGCCGACCGCGGCGAGGTCCAGGCGGGGCACCTCGACGTCGGCCCGCTCGGGGTGGTGCAGGGCGTAGGAGATCGGCACCTTCATGTCGGGGTAGCCGAGGTGGGCCAGGGTCGCGCCGTCGTTGAGGTCGACCAGCGAGTGGACGATCGACTGCGGGTGGACGACGACCCCGATCCGCTCGTACGGCACGTCGAAGAGGTGGTGGGCCTCGATCGCCTCGAAGCCCTTGTTCATCAGCGTCGCCGAGTCGATCGTGATC
>JBBDTK010000046.1:0-6718 GCA_040904405.1 Solirubrobacterales bacterium
CCAGCTCGGCCGGCGGGACCTGGAAGCCCTTGAACTTGATCAGCTCCTTGAGCCGGTCGACGATCGTGTAGTAGCCGTCGCCGTCGACAACGGCGACGTCGCCGGTGCGCAGCCAGCCCTCGCCGTCGATCGTCGCCGCGGTCGCCTCCTCGTTGCCGAGGTATCCCTGCATCACCTGCGGCCCCCTGATCCAGAGCTCGCCGCGCTCGCCGGCCTCGACCTCGGCGCCGCTCTCGGGGTCGACGAGGCGGCACTCGGTCGCCGCCAGCGCGGGCCCGATCGTGCCGGGGCGGTTGCGCTGCGGGTCGGGCGGGATCGAGTGCGTGACCGGGCTGGTCTCGGTCATCCCGTAGCCCTGGATCACCAGGCAGCCGATCCGCTCTTCGACCAGGCCGGTCAGCTCCGGCCCCAGGGGAGCGGCGCCCGACATCAGCACCTCCAGCGAGGAGAGGTCGCTGCCGTCGACCGCGGGGTGTTTGGCCAGAGCGAGGGCGATCGGCGGGACGATGAAGCCGGTGGTGATGCGGTGCGACTGGATCAGCTCGAGGAACTGCGCCAGGTCGAAGCGCGGCATGGTGACGATCGTGGCGCCGAGCCGCAGGCCGAGGTTCATGATCACCGTCATCCCGTAGATGTGGAAGAAGGGCAGGACCGCGATCAGCCTGTCCTCGTCGTCGACCATCTCCAGGCCCTGGACCTGGACCATGTTGGCGACCAGGTTGCGGTGCGAGAGCATCACCCCCTTGGGCAGGCCGGTGGTGCCGCTCGAATAGGGAAGGACGGCGAGATCGGCGCCGGGGTCGATCCGCACGGCGGGAGGCCCGGCCTCGCCGAGCAGCTCGGCGAACGGCGTCGCCCCCTCCGCCTCGCCGAGCACGAAGACCTCCTCGACCGGGGAGTCCGCGGCCGCCGCCAGCGCCACGTCGACGAAGGGCGGCACGGTGAGCAGGAACCGGGCCCGCGAGTCGCGCAGCTGGTGGGCCAGCTCGTTCGCGGTGTAGAGGGGGTTGACGGTGGTGGCGCAGCCTCCGGCCGAGGCGGCGCCGTGGAAGGCGACCGCGTACTCGGGAACGTTCGGCATGTGGATCGCCAGGACGTCGCCCTTGACGAAGCCGCGGGCGACGAGCCCGCCGGCGAAGGCGCCGACCATCGCCTCGAGCTGGCCGTAGCTGAGCGTGCGCCCGCTCGGCCCGTCGATCAGCGCCGGCTTCTCAGCCCGCTCCGCGGCATGCTCGAGCACGAACGAGCTGACGTCGACCTCCGGGATGGACAAGCCCGGATGGACTTCCTCTGCCACGTCTCTCCCCCCGGGCACGAGGCGGCTAGGCCGCGCTCTTGCTCTTGTAGTACTCGGCGTTGATCTCGGTGTATTTGGCCCACTCGGCGGGGAGCTGGTCCTCGGCGAAGCAGGCGTCGACCGGGCAGGCCTCGACGCAGGCATCGCAGTCGATGCACTCGTCGGGGTCGATGTAGAGCATCTCGACCGAGTCGTAGTCGGGCTCGTCCGGGGTCGGGTGGATGCAGTCCACCGGACAGACCTCGACGCACGAGTTGTCCTTGGTGCCGATACACGGCTCGGCGATGACGTAGGTCATTTCGAGGCTTATCTCCTGGGTCGTCTTTGCGGTGCGCGGCGGGTCTCGGGGTCCCCACCGAGCGCGGGCGCACATTTTAGGGATGCGGGAGGGCGCGGGGCAAGCCGAGCCCCATCTAGGCTGTTGCGCGATGGGAAAGGCCGACCCGATCGAGGCCCGACCGTGCTGCTGCTGACCGGAGCGACCGGAAGCATCGGGTCGCGCCTGCTGCCGCTCCTGCTGGAGCGGGGCGAGGACGTGCGCTGCCTGGTGCGTGAGCCGCGCCGCCTCGGCGCGCGCCGGGTCGACGTGCAGATCGCGCTCGGCGACCTCGGCGAGATGTCGGATCCCTACCTGGTGCGGCAGGCGCTGCGCGGGGTCGACACGGTGATCCATCTGGCGGCGACGATCCGCGACCAGCCGCCGCACCGGATCGAGGAGCTCAACGGCCTGGCGACGGTGCGGCTGCTGCGCGCCGCCGAGCGCAGCGGCGTGCGCCGCTTCGTCTTCTTCAGCGCCCTCGACGCCGCCGCGGCGCAGCGCACCCGCTTCTTCCGCGCCAAGTGGCTGGCCGAGCGCGCCGTCGCCAGCTCGCCGCTGGAGACGACCGTCTTCGCGCCCTCGATCGTCTACGACCACAGCGATCCCTGGGTGACGCTGCTGAAGCGCTTCTCCTTCCTGCCGGTGCTGCCCGTCTCCGGCGACGGCCGGGCCCGCTTCCAGCCGATCTGGGCCGACGACGCCGCCCGCTGCGTCATCGCCGCGCTCGACCGCGAGCCGGCCGACGCCCGTAAGCGCTACGAGCTGGCCGGGCCGGAAACGCTCAGCTACGACGAGATGTCGGACCTGGTCAGCCGCGCCGCCGGCCGGCCGCGGCGGCTGCTGCACCTGCCGCTGCCGCTGGTGCGGTCGGGCCTGATCGCGCTGCGCGCCGCCTTCGGCGAGGCCGTATTCGCCACCTGGGAGGAGGCGGAGCTGATGGAGGTCTCGATGGTCAGCGAGCGCGGCCCCGCCGACGCGGAGGAGCTGGGGGTCTCCCCGCGAAGGATGGGCGATGTGCTCTCAGAGACGTGAGCGCCACAACCGAGCGCGGTCTGCGGTGTTTCGACCCCAAGTGGGGGCAAGCGCCAGAGCCACGCGGGGACTGCTCGCCGCGGCGATCGCCGTGGGCGCGCTCTGGCTTGCCGCGCCCGCCTCGGCGCTGACCCTGACCCCGCCCCGCAACACCGTCTTCTTCGGCGTCAGCGACCGTGGCAGCACCGCCGAGTTCCTCGAGTTCGAAGCGATGGTCGGCAAGCACCCGGCGCTGCTGCAGACCTTCCACCCCTGGGGCAACAGCCTCAACGCCGCCTTCCAGCGCTGGCACGAAACCGCGGTGCGGCCGATCCTCCACATCGCCACCGCCGACGACCAGACCCTGGCCGAGCTGATCACGCCGCAGCAGATCGCCCAGGGGCAGGGCGACGACTACCTGCTGCAGCTCAACGCCTTCTTCTCCAAACGCGGCCTGCGCGCCTACATCCGCCCGCTCGGCGAGCCCAACCGCTGCCGCAACGTCTGGTCGGGGGTGACCTGCGACGGCAAGATGAAAGGCGGCGAGCACGCCCCCCTCTGGTACAAACAGGCCTTCCGTCGGATCGTCACGATCGTGCGCGGGGGCGGCACCGCGGACGAGGTCAACGCGACCCTCGCCGGGATCGGCCTGCCGCCGCTCAGCCGCACCAAAGGGCCGAACCCGAAAAGCCTCCCCGCCGCCCCGGTGGCGACGATCTGGAGCCCGTTGCCGGCCGGCTCGCCGCGGGTCAAAGGGAACTGGCCCGGCAACTACTGGCCCGGGCCGCGCTGGGTCGACTGGGTCGGCACCGACTTCTACTCGCAGTACCCGCACTGGCGCGACCTCGAGCGCTTCTTCCGCCAGCCGCGCTGGCGCGGCAAGCCGTTCTCGCTGACCGAGTGGGCGGTGGCCGGCAAGGACGACCCGCGCTTCACCCGCCAGCTGATCGCCTGGATCGTCAAGCGCCCGCGGGTGCGGATGTTCGTCTACTACCGCGGCTTCGGCGCGACCGGCAACCCCTACGCGCTCGGCCTCTACCCGCGCACCGCCAACACCCTGCGCAAGAAGATCCGCCGCAACAGCATCCCGCCCTACGCCTGGGGCCACGCCGGCATGATCCCGCCGGACCCCCCGCCGCCGCCGAAAGTCCCCTGACGCCGAGGGATTCGTCTCGGCGGCTCAGCCGGGGGAGGGCCGACGCCGTGACCCGTTTCGGAAGATCCGGGGTGTGCGGCTGGCGAGCGCCGGACCAATCAGGGCAAGAAAAAAGGCACCGCGCAGGAAGCCAGCTGAGCATCCGCCCAGACCACTGACTAGGGTTCCCGGCTGCGATGTCGATCGAGTTCCTCGGAAGCAAGGACCGCCTACTCGAGTTCCTCAGCGCGGCAATCGTCGCGCATGCACCGAAGGATGGGCACTTCGTCGACCTTTTTTGCGGAACGGCTAGTGTTTCGGGTGCCTTCCGAAACCAAGGGCTTCGTGTCACGGCGAACGATCAGCTCGCACTCTGTAGCACGATGGCCGAGGCTCGTCTGCTCAACTCGGGCATGCCTCGATTCGAAGCACTGTTGGAAGCCGGAGAGGTCGACTCGCAGCCGCACGAGCATCCCTATGAGAGCGTCCTGCGTCGACTCAACGCGCTCCAACCCCGCAGAGGGTTCGTCTACCGGACCTACTCGCCCGCCACAGCCCGCAATTCGGGGGTGGAGCGCAGATACTTCACTCCGACCAATGCCGCGATGATCGACGCGGTTCGCAGTCAGATCGCCGCCTGGGAAGGATTGCTCTCACGCGGCGAGCGCAGCCTTCTCATTGTCGACCTTGTGAGAGCCGCGTCGACGCGGAGCAATACTGCCGGGACCTATGGCTGCTTCCTGAAGACGTGGAAGCCACGGGCCCTCGAACCGCTCACCCTTACCCTGAGTCGCGGGCTATCGCGCCGGAGAAATGACCACGCCGTATACTGCTCGGACGCTACCGAACTGGCCGAAGCTTTACGGGCGGACGTCGTTTACGCGGATCCTCCATATACCAAGCGCCAGTACGCTGCCTATTACCACGTCTTAGAGACGATTGTCCGCAACGACCGCCCCATCGTGAGCGGTAAGACTGGCCTCCGCCCATGGTCGGAGGCGAGTTCGGACTTCTGCTACCGGCGCAAAGCACCAGCAGCGCTGGAGAGGCTTATTTCGCGCCTAGATGCCGGACACCTATTCCTCAGCTATAGCGACGACGGGCAGATACCGGACTCGACGATCAGGGAAATACTCAGCGCGTTCGGGAAGCTGGCGGTCCTGGAAACCGCGTACAGGCGTTACCGCAGCAGCGCCGGCCCGCATCGGGGGCCGACTGTCGTCGAGCGCCTCTATCACGTGGCGTTTGCCTGAGTCATGCGGCTCGAGCCACGGTGAGATCGTCCTCGGCGGGTGAGCCGGACTCTGGAAGGCAGCGAAACAACTCGAATGAGCCACCGCCTCGCCAGTCGGCTTCCGAGCTAATGCCCCCGTCCTCACCATCGATCACGGCTCTCAGTCGTGGCACCGCGTATTGCCGGACAATGTCCCGCTCGCACTCAACTCCAATCCATGGTCGGCGCATCTTGTGTGCTACTGCGGCGGTCGTCGCAGACCCCAAAAAGCTGTCGAGGACGAGGTCGCCGGGCGCGGTAGCGATTTCTACTATCCGCGCTAGCAGCCGCTCGGGCTTCGGGGTGGGGAAGGCGCTCACGTCCGGAAACAGCGGGCGCTGCTCGCGACGGGCCTCCTCGTTATGGCCCACCTCTCGGTGAGTCCACCACGTCCACGGCGTCAGCCCCTTCGCCTCGAATTGGTAAACCTTGCGCCTCGGCACATTGGAGCCATCGACGCCGAACGTGATCCTGCCCTCGGCGCGCAGCTCCTCGAACCGCTCGCGCGTGACCCGCCAGCACGAACCTGCGGGCGGGCTGACAACGCGGCCCGACGGAGTGACGATCTCGTGGTGTTGCTGCTTAGTGCTATGTCCGCCTTGAGCTACCAGTGAAGTGGAGATCCAGGCACCTTGCGGATCGTCATCAGGATTTCGCCAGTAGTCAGGTGGATCTTCTCGGGGAAGCCGGTTCCTCACATCCTTCCAGCGATGCCCGAGTGGAGAAAAGACATGAATGTAATCCTGAACGAGGCCGATCGCTCGTCGATTCTCGCGTGAGTAGCGGCGCTGCCAGACAACGGTCGCCACAAAGGACTCACGACCGAGAATCTCGTCGAGCATCACGCGCAGATAGGCTTGACCGCGGTCGTCGCAGTGAACCCAGATCGAGCCTTCGTCGTCGAGCATCTTGACAGCCTCCGTCAGATGCGCCCACATGAGCGAGAGCCAGTCACCAATCTCATACCGATCGCGATAATGGGTGAAGGGCTCACCGGTGTTGAACGGCGGGTCCAAATAGATTAGTTTTGCCCTGCGCGACTCGGTCTTGCCGAGAGCGTCCAAGGCAGGCAATGCATCCCCTTCGATCAACATCCCGCGGAGGCTCCGGTCAGCCGCCCGAGAGCCATACCGACGATGACGGCGCAAGGATGCTGGGGCTGCCATCTCTTGCGCGTCTGAGCGGGAGCCGAACCTTGAACGGTCAGACCAGCGAAGGGAAGCCGGGTTCGCCGCAGACATGGCGATGCAGATTACGGGTAGGCACGGACGGCGCCCGCGACATGCGACAGAGCGCAGTTCATGCCTGAGTCGAAGCTTTTGTGGCGATTGGCCAACCAGTCGACGCTCGACACCCTTCGCGGCGAGTCTCGCGGTCAATACGACATCAGGCTTGGCCGCCACCCAACGGTTGACGATTTCTTCGATGGGCTGCCAAGGATCCTCGATCACAAGGGCTCGATGGTCAAGATCCAGACCGAGCGAATAGCAAATGCCGACGGCGACCTTGAGATCCCCCCGTACCCGCTCGAGATCCGCCGGATGAGTGAGGATCTCGCACTCCTCTGCGCCAACTGCCACCGAATGGTTCACGCGAAGCGGCCCTGGCTTTCGGTGGAGCAACTGAGGTCCCATTTGAAATGAGCCGAACGACGAGGGGCCCGGTCTCCCGGGCCCCTCGTCA
>JBBDTK010000046.1:6728-9154 GCA_040904405.1 Solirubrobacterales bacterium
AGCGATTCGCCTGCGGCGAATCGCTACATCATGCCGCCCATGTCGGGCATGCCGCCGCCGCCCGGCATGCCGCCGCCGGCGCCTTCCTTCTCCGGCGGCTCGGCGATGATCGCCTCGGTCACCAGGATGTTCTTGGCGATCGAGGCCGCGTTCTGCAGCGCCGAGCGGGTGACCATGGTCGGGTCGATGACGCCGGCCGCGATCAGGTCGCCGTACTCGCCGTTGGCCGCGTTGAGGCCTTCGCCGGCCTTGAGGTCGCGGACCTTGTTGACGACGACCGAGCCCTCGAGGCCGGAGTTCTCGGCGATCTGCCGCACCGGCTCCTCCAGCGAGCGGTGCACGATGCGCGCCCCGGTCGCCTCGTCGGGTTCGTCGAGCTTTTCGGGATCGAGGTCGCTCTGCGCGTTCAGCAGAGCGACGCCGCCACCCGGCACGACACCCTCCTCGAGCGCCGCCCGGGTCGCCTGCAGGGCGTCCTCGACGCGGTGCTTCTTCTCCTTCATCTCGGTCTCGGTGGCGGCGCCGACCTTGACCACCGCGACCCCGCCGGCCAGCTTGGCGAGCCGCTCCTGGAGCTTCTCGCGATCGAAGTCGGAGTCGGTGTTCTCGATCTCCTGCTTGATCTGGTTGATCCGGCCCTTGATGTCCTCGGTGTCGCCGGCCCCGTCGATGATCGTCGTCGTGTCCTTGGAGACGACGACGCGACGCGCCTTGCCGAGCTGGGAGACCTGGGTGTTCTCCAGTTTGAGCCCCATCTCCTCGGTGATCACCTCGCCGCCGGTGAGGATGCCGATGTCCTCGAGCATCCGCTTGCGGCGGTCGCCGAAGCCCGGCGCTTTGACCGCGACGCCGGTGAAGGTGCCGCGCAGCTTGTTGACCACCAGGGTCGCGAGGCACTCGCCCTCGACGTCCTCGGCGACGATCAGCAGCGGCTTGCCGCCCTGCATCACCTGCTCGAGCACCGGCAGGATGTCCCGCACGGAGCCGATCTTCTGGTTGGCGATCAGCACGTAGGGCTCCTCCAGCACCGCCTCCATGCGGTCCTGGTCGGTGACCATGTACGGGGAGATGTAGCCCTTGTCGAACTGCATCCCCTCGGTGAACTCCAGCTCCATGCCGAAGGTCTGGCCCTCCTCGACGTTGACGACGCCGTCTTTGCCGACCTTCTCGATCGCGTCGGCGATCACGTTGCCGATCTCGTCGTCGGCGGCGGAGATCGCGGCGACGCGGGCGATCTGCTCCTTGCCGGCGACCTCCTTGGACTGCTTGCCGCGCAGGTTGTCGACCACGTCGTCGACCGCCTTCTCGATCCCGCGGCGCAGGGCCAGCGGGTTGGCGCCGGCGGCGACGTTCTTCAGCCCCTGACGGACGATGATCTGCGCCAGCAGGGTCGCCGTCGTGGTGCCGTCGCCGGCCACGTCGTTGGTCGCCGTGGCGACCTCGCGGACCAGCTGGGCGCCCTGGTTCTCGAAGACGTCCTCGACCTCGATCTCGCGGGCGATGGTGACACCGTCGTTGGTGATCGTCGGCGCGCCGAACTTTTTGTCGAGCACGACGTAGCGGCCCTTCGGCCCCAGCGTCACCTTGACCGCGTCGGCGACGGCGTCGACGCCGGCCTGCAGCGCGCCCCTCGCCTCCTCCTTGTACTTCAGCTCCTTGTGAGCCATTCGTTTCCTTCCTCCTTGGTCTCTCTAAGTCCTGTTGGCGGGCGCTCTAGCCGAGCTTGGCGAGGATGTCCGACTCGCGCAGCACGAGGACGTCGTCGCCCTCGACGGTGACCTCGGTCCCGCCGTACTTGGAGTAGAGGACCTCGTCGCCCGCTTCGACGTCGAGCGGGATGCGCTTCTCCCCGTCCTCGTCCCATTTGCCATCGCCGACGGCGACGACCTTGCCCTTCTGCGGCTTCTCTTTGGCCGTGTCGGGGAGGACGATGCCGCTCGCGGTCGTCTCCTCCTCCTCGATCGGCTTGACTATCAGCCGGTCCCCGAGGGGCTTCAGCTTCATCCGTGAACCTCCGTTGTGGGTCTGTGCTTGGTCAAAAGTCTCGAAAATCGCGCCTCGGAGCCGGATTTGGTCTCCGGGCCTTGGCACTCTACACACGGGAGTGCCAACGAGTCGTAAAGATAGCGATGCCGCGCAGTGTGTCCGGTGCCGCCAGACGTGCGTGCGCGCAAAATTTCGGGGCGGCCCTCAACCGCTCGCGAGCAGGCGGCAGCCGAGCAGCTCCGCGATCCCCTCGCCGCCGCGCGCCATCACCCAGTCGTGGTTCCACTCGAAGACCGGGCGGCCGACCGGCGCGACCAGGTTCATCCAGGGCCTGGTCGTCGCCACGTTCCACTCGTAGAGGACCGCGGTGACGGCGCCGTCCTCGAACAGGCGCCAGCGGCCGACGCCGGCGAGCTCGCCCCGGGGCCCCCCCCCCCCCC
>JBBDTK010000047.1:0-7780 GCA_040904405.1 Solirubrobacterales bacterium
TGTAGTCGGCGGAGAGCAGCCGGGCGCCCGGCTCGGCGACGAAGCAGGCGCGGACCGGGCGGCCGATCTCGGTGCGGATCGGGATGTTCTGCAGGTTGGGGTTGGTGCTGGAGAGGCGGCCGGTGGTGGTCGCCGCCTGGTTGAAGGTGGTGTGGACGCGGCCGGTCTCGGCGTCGATCAGGTCCGGCAGCGAGTCGAGGTAGGTGTTCTTGAGCTTGGTCAGCTCGCGCCAGGACTCGATCTTCTCGACGATCGGGTGCTCGTCGCGGATCTGGGCGAGGACGCGGGCGTCGGTGGAGTAGCCGGTCTTGCCGCGGCGCTTGCGGGTCAGCCCCAGCTTCTCGAAGAGGACGCGGCCGACCTGCTGCGGCGAGCCGATCGTGAACTCCTCCTCGGCCAGCTCGAATATCTCCCGCTGCAGGGTCTCGATCCGCTCGCCGAAGCCGGCCCCGACCTCGGCCAGGCGCTCGGCGTCGAGCTTGAGGCCCTCGCGTTCGGTCGCGGCGAGGACGTCGACCAGCGGCAGCTCGACCTCGCGCAGCAGCGGCTCGAGGCCGAGATCGGCGAGGCGCGGTCGCTGCGCGTCGGCGAGCGCGGCGACCAGGCGCGCTTCCTCGGGCGGGTCGAGCCCCGCCTCGACCTCCTCGCCGAGCGCGAGCTGGGCGTCGTCGGGCTCGGCGCCCACCCCCTCGGCGAGGCCGATCCCGGCGTCCGCCGCCAGCTCGGTCAGCTCGTAGGTGCGGCGCTGCGGCTCCAGCACGTAGGCGGCCAGCATCGTGTCGTGCTCCAGCTCGAGCTCGACGCCCTCGCGAGCGGCGGCGGCGAGCAGGCCGTGGCGACCGCCGCCGAGCGACTTGGCGTCGTGGGCGGCGAGCGGCCGGCCGGCGAGCGCGACAGCCAGCTGGTCGAGAGTCGCGGCGCCGGTGAGGATGCGCTCGCCCTGGGCGGCCGCCCAGCGCTCGCCGGCGATCGCCACCGCCGCGGCGCCGTCGGCGAGGTCGGCCACGGTTCCCTCCTCCGCCTCGACCCCCAGCTCGGTCTCGACGCTGCGGCCGGGCACCGCCTCCCCCTCGGGCAGCGCCTCCTCCAGCCGCTCCATCACCGCCCGCAGCTCGAACTCGCGCATGAACTCGCGCAGGGCCCCGCGGTCGGGCTCGGAGCCCATCGCCGCCGCCAGGTCGACGCCGGTCTCGATCTCGTACTGCAGGGTCGCCAGCTGCTTCGACATGCGGGCGTCGTCGGCGTGCTCGACCAGGTTCTGCTTGCGCTTGGCGCCGGAGATCTCCTCGACGCTGGCCAGCACCCGCTCCAGCGAGCCGAACCTCTGCAGCAGCTGGGTCGCGGTCTTCTCGCCGATCCCCGGGACCCCGGGGATGTTGTCGGAGGTGTCGCCGCGCAGCCCCATCAGGTCGGTGATCAGCTCCGGCGGCACGCCGTAGCGCTCCTCGACCGCGGCCTCGTCGTAGACCTTGGTCTCGGTGATCCCGCGCGAGGTGCTCATCACCCGCACTCCCGGCCCGACCAGCTGGTAGGCGTCGCGGTCGCCGGTCACCACCATCACCGGGATGCCCTGCTCGCGCGCCCGTCGGGTCAGCGAGGCGATCACGTCGTCGGCCTCGTAGCCCTCGACCTTGACGTTGGCGTAGCCGAAGGCCTCGACCAGCGGCATCAGGTTCGGCCACTGCTCGCGCAGCAGGTCGGGGCGGGGTTTGCGCTGCGCCTTGTAGAGGTCGTAGGTGACCTCGCGACCGGACATGCCGGCGTCCCAGGCGACGACGACCCCGGCGGGGCGGTGCTCGTCGATGATCTTGACCAGCATCGAGGCCAGCCCGTAGATCGCGTTGGTCGGCCGGCCGTCGCTGGTCCCGATCGACTCCGGCAGGGCGAAGAAGGCGCGGTAGGCAAGCGAGTTGCCGTCGATCAGGAAGAGCTCTCCGCCGCCGCGCGGCGCCCCGGCCGCCCCGGTTGCCTTCGACGTCGCCTTCTCGCCAGTCGCCATTGCCGCAACTCTAAGGCGCACCCCGAGAATTGCCGCGCATGGCGCGAAAGTCGGACATATTCCGACTATCTCGCCAACCTGCCCGCGAGCACCTCCGCAACACGCTCCGGTTCCTCGTCCACCTGCTTTTCCGAGAGCCGGATGACGCCCCAGCCGTGCCGGCGCAGATCGAGGTCGCGGGCGCGATCGTCCTGGAAGGCGGCGCGTCCGCGATGCGAGGCGTAGCCGTCCGTTTCGACGACCAGTCGCCGCCCGCGCCAGAGGAAGTCGACCAGGTAGATCCCGACGCGAACGTTGACCTCCGGCGCCGGCAGCCGGTGGCGGCGGCAGAGTCTCAGGAAGTCGCGCTCGAGGTCGCTGCGGGTGCGATCCCGCCTCTCGGCTTCCTCGAGCGGCAGGCCGATCACGTTGGCCTGCCTGATCGCGCGCCGCAGCTCGCGCTCGGTCACGATCCCCACCTTCCCGCCGTGTACGACCGACCCGCGCAGATCCGAGATCGTCCGCGCAGGGGTCGTAACCGGGATGCCCCTTTGAAGCGTCACATCGGCGGACGAGAGGGTGACGGACCGGTGCACTCGGATTCCCCGCCGGCGCCCGCGACCCCCATCGCCGGGCACCGAGATGTCCACCAGCGGCTTCTGCTCGGACAGCAGCCCCCAGAGCTCGGCGGCGCTGCGATGGCTCACCGCGGCGCCCCAGAAATCAAGGATCGTGGAGATGACGTGCGATGGAGCGACCGCGTTTCCGTCCCGCCCAACGCTCCCGGGCTCCCCCAGATCGGCGTCGCTCGCCGTGGCCACCTTCTGGGCGCGTCCTCCCCCACAGGCAAGGACTGCCGCCATCCAAAGCCTCTCCGAGGATGGCGCTGCGTGGCCCACGGCGTAGGCGCCTCGATGCATCCGGTGCAGGCGCTCGGTCCGGACGCGGTGGAGGACATCGTGCTTGCTGAGCCCAGCCGCGTGGAGCTGGGAAGTCGACACCGCTCCGTGCTGTCGGGACGCGAGAGTGGCAACGGCTCGATCCTTGAGAGCGGCGCCGCTGTGCTTGGCGCGAAAGTCGGACATATTCCGACCAAGTCGCCAGGCACCGCTTGTTCTTCCCCCGGTGGACCCGAAACCTTCGCTAATTGCCCGCGATGATCGTCACTTGGACGGCAGCGAGGCGGCGTACTCGGCGCCGGCCTCAACCCAGCCGGCAAGGTCGTCGTCGGCTCTGGTGCCGGTGGAGTCGACGTAGACCATGCCTTTCATCGGCTTGCCGGTGAAGTCCATCGGGCGGGTGTGCGGCTCGGCCAGGGCCTTCTCGACATCGGCGGGATCGAGGCGCACCATCAGATCCTCGCCGATCACACCGACCGCCATCTTGCCACCGACCATGAAGGCGATACCGCCGAACATCTTGCGCTCGCTCAGCTCCTCGCGAGCGCCAAGCAGCTCGCGCACGCGGTCGGCCAGCGCCTCATCGAACGCCATCGATCACTCCCACCCCTGGGACGAAGCGGCCGACTCGCGCGGCGTAGTCGGCGTAAGCCTTGCCGTGGGTGCGCAGCAGATAGGGCTCCTCGACGAGCCGCACCTGCAACTCGAGGGCAGTCACGAGAGCCAGCAGGCCGACGATGGCGAGGACGCTCGGAACCATCAGCGCGAGCCCGAAGAAGGTCGGAGCCATCGCGCTGTAGATCGGGTTGCGGACCAGCCGGAAGGGGCCGCCGGTGACCAGCTTGGTCCGCTCCTCCGGGTCGACGCCGACCCGCCAGGCGTCGCCCATCGCCAGCTGTGCGCCGAAGGTGAGAGCGATGCCGCAGATCGCCAGCGTGACGCCGATCGTGTGAGCGACGGCGCCGTCGAGCGCCGCGATCGGCGCCACGACGTCGAGCAGCGCCAGCGCCGGCGCGGCGACTCCCATCGCGGCGGCGAAGACGAGCAGGGCACCGGCCAGCCACTCAAGCAGGGGAGCGCCGGGTGGGACCCCGTGCAGCCCGGTCGAGCCGGTTCGGCGCAGCTGCACGGCCACACGAACCCCGAAGCTGACGACGAGGAAGATGCCGAGGAGAACGAGCGCTACCGCCGCCATCGACCCCGATCTTAATCGGGCGTGCGAATCAGGTAGTTGAGTTCGCTACTCGCAGCCCGAGCCGTCGCCGTCCGAGTCGAGGCCGTGGTGGTCGTCGCCGACCACCGTGACCGGCCCGGTGTAGTAGGGCCCGTCGCCGCTACCGCCTTCGCAGTCGTAGTCGGGGGCATTGGGGTCGAGGCAGGCGCCCTCGTAGTTGGGGTCGCATTCGTCCGCTTCGGCCGGCGGTTCCGCGGACGCTTCTCCTTCGGCTCGTTCCCGTTCTTCGACTTCGACCCTCTCCCGACGGGCGCGCTGCTGTGCCGCCTGGCGCCTCTCCTTACGGCGCGCGGCCTGGCGCCGTTCACGCGCTTCGGCGCGCTCGGCGGCAAGTCGCGCTTCGCGAGCCGCGGCCTGCCGTGCCTCCTCGCGGTTCTCCGACGAGCCCGTTCCCGAGTCGGAGCCGCAACCGGCCGCGATCAGAACGGCGAAGCAGAAAGCCGTCAGCGCCAGCACCCGCATCGTTCCTCCTTAAGACTTCATTCGTTTGCAAAGCGCAGCATACGAATCTCAGACCAAAGGAGCACAGGCACAGGCGAGCATCGGGGTCGAATCTGATTCGATAGCCGGCGATGGCCGTCTCCGCGCAGTACAGCGTCACGATCCGGGTCGAGCTCGATGCCCGGCAGGAGCCCCTGGGCAAACTGACCGCCTCGATCGCCGAGGCGGGCGGGCAGCTGCAGGGGGTCGACCTTGTGCCGGGCGCCGGCAGCGAGGGCAAACGGGTGCGCGAGTTCACGATCGACGCCCAGGACCGGCCGCACTGGGAGCGGATCCTGCGCGCGATCGGCTCGACCCGCGGCGCCAAGGTGCTCGACTACGTCGACCGCACGATGCAGATGCACCGCGGCGGCAAGATCGAGATGGAGAACAAGTACCCGCTGAAGACCCGCGACGACCTCTCGATGGCCTACACGCCCGGCGTCGCCCGCGTCTGCGAAGACATCCACGCCGACCGGGCCAAGGCCTTCGAGTACACGATCAAGAAGAACACCGTCGCGGTCGTCTCCGACGGCAGCGCCGTGCTCGGCCTCGGCAACATCGGCCCCGAGGCGGCGATGCCGGTGATGGAGGGCAAGGCGATGCTGTTCAAGGAGTTCGCCGGGGTCGACGCCTTCCCGATCTGCCTCGACACCCAGGACGCCGACGAGATCGTCAAGGCGGTCGAGCTGATCGCGCCCACCTTCGGCGGGATAAACCTCGAGGACATCTCGGCGCCGCGCTGCTTCGAGATCGAGGAGCGGCTGAAGGCATCGCTCGACATCCCCGTCTTCCACGACGACCAGCACGGCACCGCGGTGGTGACGATGGCGGCGCTCTTCAACGCGCTCAAGATCGTCGGCAAGCCGATCGAGCAGCTGCGCGTGCTGGTGGTTGGGCTCGGCGCCGCCGGGGTAGCGGTGACCAAGATGATGCTCGCCTCCGGCGTCACGCATGTGGTCGGCTGCGACCGGCAGGGCGCCCTCTCGACCGAGCGCGAGGATTACCTCTCCGGCGAGATGAGCGGGATCAAGCGCTGGTACGCCGAGAGCTCCAACCCGGACAGGCTGAGCGGCCAGCCCGCCGACGCGATCGAGGGGATGGACCTCTTCATCGGCCTCTCCGGGCCGGGGATCATCTCGGCGGATGCGCTGGGCAAGATGAACGACGACGCGATCGTCTTCGCGATGGCCAACCCCAACCCCGAGGTGATGCCCGAGGACGCGGCGCCCCACGTGCGGATCATGGCCACCGGCCGCTCCGACTACCCGAACCAGATCAACAACGTGCTCTGCTTCCCCGGCATCTTCCGCGGCGCGCTCGATGCCGGCGCGCCCAACATCACCGAGGAGATGAAGCTGGCGGCCGCGCGCGGAATCGCCGAGGTGGTCGCCGAGGACGACCTCTCTGAGGACTACATCATTCCCAGCGTCTTCGACCGCGATGTCGCGCCGAAGGTCGCGCAGGCGGTGGTCGAGGAGGCCAAGCGCGAGGGCATCGCCCGCTTCAGCGAGGAGACCGGGACCTTCTCCACGGTGGAGATCTGAGCGCGTGAAGGTTCTCGTCACCGGCGCCAGCGGCTTGATCGGCGCGGCGCTCTGCGACGCGCTGCTGGCCCGCGGCGACTCGGTGGTCGGCCTCAGCCGCGACCCGCAGCGCGCCCGCGGCACAAACCCGAGCGTCGTCTGGGACCGCTGGGAGCCGACCCTGGAACGCCCGCCTGCCCAGGCGTTCGAGGGCGTCGACGCGGTGGTCAACCTCGAGGGCGAGAAGATCAACCAGCGCTGGACCGACGATGCCAAACAGCGGATCATGGAGAGCCGGCGCACCGGCACCCACAACCTGATCGGCGCGATCGCCGGGCTGGAGCGCAAGCCGCGGGTGCTGGTCAACCAGGCCGCGATCGGCTTCTACGGCGACCGCGGCGAGGCGATCGTCGACGAGTCGGCGCCGCCCGGCGAAGGCTACGACTCCGAGGTCGTGCGCGAGTGGGAGGCGGCGGCGAGCGAGGCCGGGACGCTCGGCCTGCGCCTGGTCGTCGTCCGCACCGGCCACGTCCTCGACCCCCGCGGCGGCCTGCTCGGAGAGATGCTGCCGCCGTTCAAGCTCGGCGTCGGCGGGCCGCTCGCCGGCGGGCGCCAGTACATGTCCTGGATCCACATCGAGGACGAGATCGGGATCCTGCTCTGGGCGCTCGACAGCGAGAAGGCGCGCGGCACGATCAACGCCACCGCCCCCAATCCGGTGACCAACCGCGACTTCTCGCAGGCGCTAGGGCGCGCCCTCGGACGGCCCGCTGCGGTGCCGGTGCCGGGCTTCGTGCTCGATCTCAAATTCGGCAGCGAGTTCGGCCATGTGCTGCGGGGCGGGCAGCGGGTGATGCCGCGGCGAGCGCTCGACCTCGGCTACGAGTTCCGCTTCACGGACATCGACGCGGCGCTGACGAACCTGCTGTAGGTGGGCGCTGTTGGCGGGGTGGGAGGCGCGGGTGACCCCTCTTCCGATCTTTGGGGTGGGAGGCGCGGGTGACCCCTCTTCCGAAGGCCGTTGCGCAGCTGATCCGGTCTGGGGGTTCGAGGCGTGGTCGCCTGAGCCTTCGTGGGAGGGGTCACCCGCGCCTCCCTCAGGGTCCGGAGGGGCCATCGCTCAGGCCATCCCTCACCGCCTGGCGCGGGGAGCTGGAGGTGTCGGCGGACTCGAGGGCGGCGAGCACACGGGTCATGGCCACGCGCCCGCTCGCGTTCGATAGCTGGGGGATCTCGGCGGATTCGAGGATCGGGGCGGTGAAACGGGTCGCTCGGCGATCCGGGGCGGCGATGTAGGCGACGGCGCTCGAGTCCTCCGTGGCCCGCCGCGCATTGGACCCCAACGCGGCCAGATCGAGCCCATCCCCCCGTCTACCGCTGGGTAGGCAAACGACCCGGACCCGAATGCCCCCGACGCTCCCTCCCTCGCGGGCAAGCTCCCGCTTCGCTTCCGCGCAGAGCGGCGCTTCTACGTACACGCCGACGGTCGCGTCCTCGCCGATCCCCTCCGCTCCGCAACCAGCGACAAGCGCAAGCAACGCGCACGCCGCCGAGGGGAAGATCGGTCCGTGCCGGCGACGGGAGGGCCGGGTGACCCCTCCACGAAGGCTCATGGAACCACGCCCGAGCCCCCAAGACGGATCAGCTGCGCGACGGCCTTCGG
>JBBDTK010000047.1:7790-9071 GCA_040904405.1 Solirubrobacterales bacterium
GGGCGTTGGGGGTGGGGTCACCCTGCCCTCCCCTTCCCTCCGGGGAAAGGTCACCCTGCCTTCCCGTTCCCTCCGGGGAGGGGTCACCTGGCCCTCCCCTTCCCTCCGGGGAGGGGTCACCCTGCCTTCCCGTTCCCTTCGGGGAGGGGTCACCCTGCCCTCCCTCCTCCGCGCTCACCCGAAGAAGACCTCGGCCTCGGAATAGAGCTCCTTCGGCACGGTCTTGAGCTCGGCGGTCGCCTCGCTCAGCCCGGCCAGCTCGATCCCGGTGCCGCGCAGGGCGGTCATCTTGCCCCACTCGCCGGCGTCGGCGGCGTCGATCGCGTGCAGGCCGAAGCGGGTGGCGAGGACGCGGTCGAAGGCGGTCGGGGTGCCGCCGCGCTGAACGTGGCCGAGCACCGTCGCCCGCGTCTCCTTGCCGGTCCGCCGCTCGATCTCGCCCTCCAGCCAGTGGGCGATGCCGCCGAGTCGCACATGCCCGAAGGCGTCCTTCCCCTTTTCCTGCGTCTCGGGCACCCCGCCCACGGGCTGGGCCCCCTCGGAGACGACGACGATCGGCGCGAAGCGGGCCTCCAGCCGCCGCCCGACCAGCTCGCAGACGCGATCCAGGTCGAAGGGCTGCTCGGGGATCAGGATGACGTTGGCGCCGCCGGCAAGGCCGGCGTGGAAGGCGATCCAGCCGGCGTGGCGGCCCATAACCTCGACGATCAAGACCCGGTGGTGGCTGTCCGCGGTGGTGTGCAGGCGGTCGATCGCCTCCATCGCGATGTTGACAGCGGTGTCGAAGCCGAAGGTGTAGTCGGTGGCGCCGAGGTCGTTGTCGATCGTCTTCGGCACGCCGACGACCTGCACCCCATGCTCGGCGTGCAGCTTGGCGGCGACCCCGAGCGTGTCCTCGCCGCCGATCGCGATCAACCCGTCGACGCCTTCGGCCGCCATGTTCTCGCCGATCCGCTCGGCGCCGCCGTCCTGCTTGAAGGGGTTGGTCCGCGAGGAGCCGAGGATCGTGCCGCCGCGCGGCAGGATGCCGCGCACCTCGGGCACCCCGAGCGGGTTTCCGCTGCCGCTGAGCGGCCCCTGCCAGCCGTCGCGGTAGCCGACGAACTCATGGTCGAGCTGCTCGACGCCGCGGCGGACGATCGCCCGGATGACAGCGTTCAGTCCCGGGCAATCGCCGCCGCCGGTGAGCACGCCGATCCGCATGCGCGCAGCTTAGGGCCCCCGGTCGTAAGTGGCGTCGCGGATTGGCGAGTGGCCGGGCGTGGCTGGCGGTGCGCGGTG
>JBBDTK010000048.1:0-9048 GCA_040904405.1 Solirubrobacterales bacterium
CCCGCTTGGTCCTGAACCGTCCCAGGGGCACGCCCCTATCGAGATAGGTCCTTAACTTTTTCTGAAAACAGGTCGTGGCCGTCCGAGGGGGCCGCCGCAGAAAAAGTACAAGACGTTCCACCCCTACCGGGATCGGCCCTGTCTCACTCGGTGCCGCGGGCCTCCGGGTCGTGCCAGGCTTGCTTGCGCCAGGGCGGGCTGACCGCGAAGCGGTGGCGGTCGGCGCCGGCTTCGACCAGCGGCTCCAGCGGAACCAGGTGGACGCGACGTCCCGGCGTGACCCGGTCGATTCGTGGGAAGCCGCCGCTGTTGCCCGCGTGGCTGCCGCCGGAGACCAGGAGGATGCCGGTCTCCGGTCCCCAGCCGCGGCGGGGCCGGGCGCCGAGCGCCTCGGCGGCGGCGTTCAGCGGGCGGATCGCCGCGTCCGAGCCCCAGTTGGCGGCGCCCTTGAGGTGGTTGTAGCCATGGTGGGAGGAGGCGCGCTGGTCGACCCGCCCGTCCGGGCCGATCCGGAACTGAACCGACTCCCAGTCGTCCCGGTGGTATCCGGCCGAACCGGCGACCGGCACCCCGCGCAGGGTCGCGGAGTCGGGGTAGTAGGTCCAGTACTGGATGTAGAGGCGCCCCGCCCTCGGGCCGGCGCAACTCGGGGGTGAGGACGCGCCGGCCGCTCCCGCCCCACCCGGCAGGAGCGCGTCGCCCGCCACCGTCGCCCCCTCGCGGCAGTCGATCACTCGCACGAACGCGGTCACGGGAAGGCCGGCGTCGGTGTGGTGGACGAGCCCGCGCGCGGAGCCGTCGGCGCAGGCGCTCGCACGGCAGCGCCGGAAGTCGACCGGCATCGCCTTGGAGCCGCGCTCGAAGAAGAGAGCCGGCATCTGCCGCCGCACCAGCTTCCCGACCTCCTCCCCGTAGGCGGCGATCAGGACAGGTTCGTCACCGCAGCGCTCGGCAAGAGCGGCAGCGCAGAGAATCCGCGAAGCGACCGCCCGCGCCAGCTCCCCACCGGGCACCCGCACCCCTGCCGCCACCAGCGCCGCGAAGAGCAGCGCCACGACGGCGAGAGTCCCAACCCACTCAACCGTCCCCTGCCCCCGCTCTCTCACTCATGCTCAAGTCCCGAGGGCGCCATTCTCTCCCCCCTCGGGCGGGGACTATCCCGGTAGGGGTGGAACGTCTTGTGCTTTTTCTGCGCTGGCCTCCGTTCCGCTGTTCCTTATGGTCCCTATACGCACAAAAGGAACAGCGGAACGGGAAGCTGGGCAGGGCGCCGCCGACCGTGCCAAGGCGATTTGGGCACCACGCCTGACGGAACCGGATACGCATCACCGGGGTAGGCCCCGCAGCAGCCCACCGGGCTAAAGCTGCGCGATCTCGGACGCGATCTCCGACGCAGCCGCTTTGGCGTCGGCGAAGAGCATCGAGGTGTTCGGCTCGTAGAAGAGGTCGTTGTCGATGCCGGCGAAGCCGGGGCTGAGCGAGCGCTTGATCACGATCACCTGCTGGGCCTCGGAGACTTCGATGATCGGCATCCCGGCGATCGGGCTGTCGGGGTCGTTCTTCGCCGCCGGGTTGGTGACGTCGTTGGCGCCGACGACGACGGCGACGTCGGTGCGGGGCAGCTCCGGGTTGACCTCCTCCATCTCCTTCAGCTGCTCGTAGGGGACGTCGGCCTCGGCGAGCAGGACGTTCATGTGGCCGGGCATGCGGCCGGCGACCGGGTGGATCGCGTAGTTGACGGTCACGCCGCGCTGCTCGAGCGCGTCGGCGACCTCCTTGATCGCGTGCTGGGCCTGGGCGACGGCGAGGCCGTAGCCGGGCACCACCACGACCGAGTCGGCGTAGGCGAGCTTGATCGCCGCGTCCTGGGCGCCGATCGAGACGTGCGGCCTTTCCTCGGTCGCCGCCCCGCCGCCGCCCGAGGGCGCGCCGCCGAAGCCGGCGAAGAGGATGTGGCCGACCGAGCGGTTCATCGCCGTCGCCATCTCCATCGTCAGGATCGTTCCCGAGGAGCCGACCAGGGTGCCGGCGACGATCAGCGCCACGTTGTCGAGGGCGAAGCCGGCGGCGGCGGCGGCGAGGCCGGTGAAGGCGTTGAGCAGCGAGATCACGACCGGCATGTCGGCGCCGCCGATCGGCAGCACGACGAGGTTGCCGAGGATCGCGGCGGCGATCAGGACGCCGACGAAGATCGCCTGCGAGGGCCCGTCGTTGTCGATCGCGAGGTTGACGCAGGCGACGACGATGCCGATCAGCAGGACGGCGTTGATCACCTGCTGGCCGGGCACCGCGAGCGGCCTGGTCGGGATCAGGTCCTGGAGCTTGGCGAAGGCGATGTTGGAGCCCCAGAAGGAGATCGAGCCGACCACGGCGGAGAAGAGGACCGGGATCAGCGTGTCGAGCGGGATCTCGTCGCCGAGCGAGATCCCGTGTCGGATCTCCGACCAGGCGATCAGGGCGACGGCGCCGCCGCCGACGCCGTTGTAGAGGGCGACCATCTGCGGCATCTCGGTCATCTGCACCCGGGTCGAGGCGACGATGCCGATCGCGCTGCCGATCGCCAGGGCGCCGAAGATCACGCCCCAGTTGCCGATCCCGTCCAGCAGCAGGGTCGTGACCACGGCGATCGCCATGCCGAAGGCGGCGATCAGGTTGCCCCGCTTGGCCGAGGTCGGGTGGGTGCCCTGTTTGATCCCGACGATGAAGAGCGAGAAGGCGACGATGTAGAGCGCGGTGGCGGCGTCGCCGCCCGGCTCGAGCACTGCGTAAGGAAGGGAAGGAAGGTCAGGCATGCCTCATCCCTTCTCTGACCCGGCCGCCCCCGGACGCGGGAGGTCAGGCGAATCCATATCTGACTTCTTCGCCTGACCGGAAGCAGAGGAGGCGGCCGGCTTTTTCCTCGAGAACATGCCGAGCATGCGGTCGGTGACCATGAAGCCGCCGACGATGTTGATCGCACCGAAGACGATCGCCACGGTGCCGATCGCGTACTCGAGGGGGTAGCCGACGACGATCAGCCCGCCGAGCATGACGATGCCGTGGATCGCGTTGGTCTGCGACATCAGCGGCGTGTGCAGCGTGGTCGGCACCTTCGAGATCACCTCGAAGCCGACGAAGGCGGCGAGCACGAAGATGGTCAGCTCGGTGAAAAGCGTCATTTCGCCGCCCTCTCGTTGCGGATCTCGCCGCCGTGGGTGATGCAGGCGGCGGCGACGATGTCGTCCTCGAAGTCGATCTCCAGCCCGCCCGCCTCGCCGACCAGCAGCCCGAGCAGGTTCTCGAGGTTCTTGGCGTAGAGCTGCGAGGCCGGGGCCGGCATCTCGCTGGCCAGGTTGCGCGGGCCGATCACCTTGACGCCGCCCTCGACCACGGTCTGCCCCGCCTCGGTCAGCTCGCAGTTGCCGCCGCTCTCGGCGGCGAGGTCGACGATCACCGAGCCGGGCTGCATCGAGCGCACCGCCTCGGCGGTGATCAACAGCGGCGCCGGCCGGCCGGGGATCGCGGCGGTGGTGACGATCACGTCCTGCCTGGCGGCGTTCTCGCCGATCGCCTCGACCACCTTGGCGTTCTCCTCGTCGGTCAGCGGGCGCGCGTAGCCACCCTCCCCTTCGGCGTCGGGGATGAAGTCGAGTTCCAGCGGTCGCCCGCCGAGCGAGGCGATCTGCTCCCAGGCGGCGCGGCGGATGTCGAAGCCGGTGACGATCGCACCCAGCCGCTTCGCGGTCGCGACCGCCTGCAGGCCGGCGACGCCGGCGCCCAGAACCAGCACCTTGGCCGGCGGCACGGTGCCGGCGGCGGTGGTCATCATGCCGAAGAAGCGGCCCGACTCGCGGGCGGCGATCAGCGTCGCCGCGTAGCCGCCGGCGGCGGCCTGCGAGGAGAGCGCGTCCATCGCCTGGGCGCGGGTCGTGCGCGGCACCGCCTCGATCGCGAAGCTGGTGACGCCGGCGGCGGCCAGCGCCCTGTTGGTCTCGGCCGCGGTCCAGGGCCCGAGGTGGCCGATCAGCACCTGGCCGGAGCGCAGCCGGCCGATCTGCTCGACGCTGGGGGTGGCGACGCGAAGGACGACGTCGGCGCCCCAGGCGACGTCGGGGTCGACGACCTCGGCGCCCGCCTCCTCGTACTGGGAGTCGGGATGGCCGGCGGTGTCGCCGGCGCCGCGCTCGACCGCCACCTCGATCCCCTCGCCCACCTTCAGCGACCTGACGGCATCGGGGACCAGCGCCACGCGGCGCTCGCCCTCGGCGGTCTCTTTCGGCACTCCGATCTTCATGCGGCGCGGAAGATTATGGGATCGGGTCGGTGCCGGGTCAGCCGGCTGCCAGAGCAGCCAGGCGCTCGATCGTATGCAGTTGCTGGTCTCGCTCGACGTGGACCGGGGAGGCGATCAGGCGGTCGATGCCGGCGCCGCGGAAGCGCTCGATCCGCTCCGCCACCTCGGCCTCGCTGCCGACCAGCGAGGTCGCCTCGACGATCTCGTCGGGCATCGCCTCGAAGGCGCCGCCGCGGTCGCCGTCCTGGAAGCGCCGCTGCACCTCGTCGGCGACCTCGCCGAAGCCGAAGCGGTGCGCCAGGTCGACGTAGAAGTTGGTCTTGCGGCTGCCCATGCCGCCGAAGTAGAGGACGAGGCCGGCCTTGACGACGCTCTTCGCCGCCTCCAGGTCGCCGTCGATCGCCACCTGCATGGTGGGGCTGACCTCGAGGTCGGCGCGGCTCCTCCCCCCCTTGGCGAAGCCCGCCTCCAGGTGCTCGCCCCAGGTCTCCTCGAAGGCGTCGACGCTGAAGAAGATCGGGATCCAGCCGTCGCAAATCTCGGCCGCCAGCTCCACCGATTTGCGCCCGATCGCGCCGACGAAGACCGGGATCCGGGTGCGCTCGGGGTGGAAGTTGAGCTTCAGCGGCTTGCCCTCGCCACCCGGCAGCGGTAGCCGGTAGTGGTCGCCCTGGTGGTCGAGCTTGCCCTCGCGGGCGACGATCTCGCGCACGACTTCGATGTACTCGCGGGTCCGCCCCCACGGCTTCGCGTAGGGCACGCCGTACCAGCCCTCGGAGACCTGCGGGCCCGAGGGGCCGAAGCCGAAGAGGAAGCGGCCGCCGGAGAGCTTGTCGATCGTCGCCCCCGCCATCGCCGCGGCGGCGGGCGGGCGGGCGGGCACCTGCATGATCGCGGCGCCGAGCTTGATCGTCGTCGTCTGCGGCGCCAGCCAGGCGAGCACGCTGACCACGTCGGAGCCGTAGGACTCGGCCGCCCAGACCGACTCGTAGCCGGCCCGCTCGGCCGCCTGCACGACATCCACGGCGTCGGGGCCCGAGGGGCCGATGCCCCAGTAGCCGAGGTTGAGTCCGAGTTTGAGTGACATCCGCCGGAACCCTATTGAATGTGCCGCGATGGCCTCCGCGACCGACCCCCGGGAAACCGCCGAGCAGGGCCTCTCCAGCGCCGAGGCGGCGAAGCGGCTGCGCGACCTCGGGCCCCCCGAGCAGGCCTCCTCGCGCTCGGTCTCGAGCATCGTCGCCGGCAACGTCTTCACCCTCTTCAACGCGATCATCGGCGGCTTCGGGGTGCTGATCCTCTCGCTGGGCCTGTTCGCCGACGCGGCCTTCCTCGCGATCGCCGTGATCAACTCCTACATCGGCATCCGCCAGGAGCTGAAGGCGAAACGGACGCTGGACGAGCTGGCGGTGCTGGTCGCGCCCCACGCCAAGGTGGTCCGCGACGGGGCGGTGGTCGAGCTGCTGGCCGAGCAGGTGGTCCCCGGCGACACGATCGTGGTCGAGCCCGGCGACCAGCTGATCGCCGACGGCGAGGCGATCGCCAGCCGCGGCCTGACCCTCGACGAGTCGCTGCTGACCGGCGAGGCGGACGGCGTGCGCAAGCAGGGCGGCGAGCGGGTGCTCTCCGGCTCCTTCTGCCTCTCCGGCTCCGGCCGCTACGTCGTCGACGCCGTGCGCGAGCAGAGCTACGCCGGCAGGCTCGCCGGCGAGGCCAAGGCCTTCCGCCACCCGCCCTCGCCGCTGCAGGGCGAGGTCAACCGGGTGATCGTCGCCTGCACCTGGGTGATGGCGCCGCTGGCGGCGCTGCTGCTGCTCACCTTCCAGCTGCGCAGCGTCGAGCTGGTCGAGGCGGCGCAGACCGCGACCGCCGGCCTGATCACGCTGATCCCCGAGGGCCTGGTGCTGCTGATGAGCGTCACCTTCGCGGTGGCGGCGGTGCGGCTGGCGCGGCGCGACACCCTGGTCCAGCAGATCAGCGCCACCGAGAGCCTCGCCGCGGTCGACACGATCTGCGTCGACAAGACCGGCACGCTGACCGACGGCGAGCTGCGGCTGCTCGCAATCGAGGTCGCCGACGGGGTCGACCCGGAGCAGGCGCAGGCGGCGCTGGGGCGCTTCGCGGCGAGCGCCGGCGATCGCAACCGGACGCTGGAGACCGTCGCCGAGGCCTTCCCGGCGCGAGCCGCCCGGGTCAGCGGCGAAGTCCCCTTCTCCTCGAAGTGGAAGTGGAGCGGCCTGGGGCTGGGCGGCGCCAGCTACGTGCTGGGCGCGCCCGACGTGCTCGCCCAGGCCGGGGCGCTGGAGCTGCCCCCCGGCCTCGCCCGCAAGCTGGAGCAGCAGACCGCGGCGGGACGGCGCGTCGTCGCCTTCGGCCGCTCCGGCGAGGAGCTGCCCGAGGACGCGGAGGCGGCGGCGCCGCCGCGCCGGGAGGCGCTGGCGCTGGTCGTGCTGGAAGAGACGCTGCGGCCCGACGCGGCGGAGACGATCGCCACGATCCGCGCGGAGGGCGTCGACCTGAAGCTGATCTCCGGCGACGCGCGGGCGACGGTGACGGCGGTCGCCTACGCGGTCGGGGTGCCGGCGGAGGCGGGGGTGGTCGAGGGGCCGGACCTGCCCGAGGACGCCGAGGCGCTGGCCGAGGTGGCGCAGCGCAACACGATCTTCTGCCGGATCGCGCCGGAGCAGAAGAAGGCGCTGGTCGGGGCGCTGCGCGCCGCCGGCCGCTACACGGCGATGATCGGCGACGGGGTCAACGACGTGCCGGCGCTGAAGCAGGCGCGGCTGGCGGTGGCGATGGGCTCCGGCGCCCAGGTGACCAAGGGGATCGCCGACGTCGTCCTGCTCAAGGACCAGTTCGCGCGGCTGCCGCAGGCGGTCGCCGAGGGGCGGCGGATCGCCCGCAACATCCACCGCCTCGGCCGCCTCTACCTGACCAAGACGATCTACGCGGCGACGCTGATCGTGCTC
The DNA here is from genome assembly GCA_040904405.1 of Solirubrobacterales bacterium. GTDB lineage: Bacteria > Actinomycetota > Thermoleophilia > Solirubrobacterales > 70-9 > VRUE01. The sequence continues at coordinate 7,243 of JBBDTK010000048.1, forward strand.
GTCGCCCTGCCCGGCTTCTCCTTCCCCTTCCTCCCCCGCCACCTCACCCTGGCCGCCTTCCTGACGATCGGCGTCCCCTCATTCGTGCTCGCCCTGGCCCCCTCCGACGGGCCGCTCTACCGGGGCCGGCTGCTGCGGGCGCTGGCCGCCTTCGCGGTGCCGGCCGGCCTGGCGACGGCGCTCGGCTCGATCCTCTGCTTCTTCCTCGTCGACACCGTCTTCGGCGGCTCGCTGGAGGCCGGGCGCACCGCGGCGACGACGACCCTGATCGTGCTCGGGCTGGCCTTCGTGCTGCTGCTGGAGCGCGGCCCGGGGCGGGAGCACATCGCGATCCAGAGCTACATGCTGGCGATGGTCGCCGGGCTCGGCGCCCTCTTCGCGCTGATCCTGGCGGCGGCGCCGGTGCGCGACTTCTTCGAGATGACGATGCTCAGCTCGGCCCAGTGGTTCCTCGCCCTCGCCTGCTCGGCGATCGGGCTGACGATCGCCAGCCTGCTCTGGCGGTTGCCTCAAATAGAAGCGCTGGAAGCCGAGGCGCCGGCCGAAGGCTGAAGTGGCGTCGGGGGCCCGGCGGTGTCGGGGCTGCGACACGCACTGAAGCGGCGCGGAGGCCCGTCCTCCCCCCGTGCGTTCGACCTTTTGGTCGCTATGCGGGCAAAACTTCGCACGCACCGGCTTCTCCCAAGCTCCGAGCACTGCGGAGGGGGGAGAGATCGACGGCGTTCGACCTTATAGCCGGTATGCGGGCAGAAGTTCGAACGCACCACGGCCTTGCCGAGCTGGCGAAACGCCAGTGGGGAGTGGTGTCGCGGGAACAGCTGCGGGGACTCGGCTACTCGGACAGCGCGATCGCTCGCGCGGCTCGGGCCGGGCGCCTGCATCGCGTCCACCGCGGCGCCTACGCGGTCGGCCACAGTCACCTGACCCGGCACGGCGACTGCCTGGCGGCGGTGCTCGCCTGCGGCGGCGACGCGTTGCTCAGCCACAGGTCGGCGGCGTGGCTGTGGGGGCTGCTTCCGTCTTGCGGCCTGCCGGTCGAGGTTGTCGTGCCGCGCCGCGTTCCGGCCAGGAAGTCGATCCGCCTCCACAAAGCTCCGGCGCTCAGGGAGGAGGACCGGGCGATCTGCGAGCGGATTCCGGTCACGTCGCTGCCCCGGACCCTGCTCGACCTCGCCGCCGTCCTCCCCGCCCGCCGGTTGGAGCGGGCGATCGAGCGCTCTGAAACGCTGCGGCTGTTCGACCTTCGCCCGGTCGAGGCGCTGTTGGCGCGGATGGCCGGACACCATGGCGCAGGGCGGTTGCGGCGGGCGCTGAGCCTCTACCGGGAGCCGGCCTTCACCCGCTCGGACCTCGAGCTGCGCTTCCGCGCGCTGATCCGCGGGTCCGACCTGCCGCAGCCCGCGGCCAACGTATTCGTAGAGGGATACGAGCTCGACGCCTACTGGGAGCCCCAGCGCTTCGCGGTGGAACTTGACGGGTTCGAGAGCCACCGCAGCCGCGCCGCGTTCGAGGAGGACCGCGAACGGCAGGAGAACCTGAAGATGGCGGGGATCGAGATGGTCCGCGTCACCGACCGCAGGCTCGAACGCGAACCGGAGGTGGTGGTGCGCCGACTCGAGGAGCTGCTGCGGCGACGGAGACCTGAGCCTGAGATGGACTGACCGAGCAGGCCAAAAGGACATGGGAACGGTCGCGCTGCGTATGAGCGCGCGAGACGTCGGGGGTGCGCCGGTCAAGCGCTCGCCGGAGGGAGCACGAACTGCGTCACGATCAGATTGGCGGCGAGGCGCGGCTCGGCGCCCTCGC
>JBBDTK010000049.1:0-9047 GCA_040904405.1 Solirubrobacterales bacterium
CCCCGCTCGGTCCGGGTCTCGCCAGTCGCACACGCGGGTTTTGAGACAGGTTCTAAGCCGCGGCGGCCCCGCTCGCGTCTGGGGCAACGCCCTGGCGGCTGCGGATCGGCGCGATGCGGCGTCCTCAGTCGGCCCAATAGCGCTGCTATTGGGCCTCCCTGCGTCCTTGCCTCGCTTGATCCTCGCTCGCCATGACGTCACCCCAGGCCGCGACCGTGACCACCGCCGCCGACGTGGAGTTGGATAAGCGTGTGGTCGAGGAGGTCTTGGTTCTAGATTTTGGAGGGCAGTATTCGCAGCTGATCGCGCGCCGGATCCGGGAATGCGGCGTATTCTCGGAGCTGTTGCCGGCGAGTACGCCGGTGGAGAAGATCCGAGAGCGCGAACCGAAGGCCTTGGTCCTCTCTGGGGGTCCGGCGTCGGTCTACGAGCCCGGCGCGCCCACTTTCCCCACCGTCCTCCTCGATCTGGGCATACCCCTGCTGGGGATCTGTTACGGGATGCAGGCGATGGTCCAGGCGCTGGGGGGGAAGGTCGAGGCGGCCGAGTCGGGGGAGTTCGGTCGCGCCGACCTGACTCTGCGCGAGGGCGGCGGCCGGCTGCTCGGCGGCCTGCCCGAGGAACAGACCTGCTGGATGAGCCACCGCGACACGGTCTTCGAGCCTCCCCCCGGCTTTGCGGCGCTGGCCTCGACGCCCGGCTCGCCGGTCGCCGCCTGCGAGGCGCCCGAGCGCGGCCTCTTCGGCATCCAGTTCCATCCCGAGGTCGTCCACACTCCCTACGGGACCGAGGTCCTGACCCGCTTCCTGCGTGAGGTCGCCGGCTGCGAGCAGCAGTGGTCGCCGCAATCGGTGATCGAGGAGCAGGTCGCCGCGATCCGGGCCCGGGTCGGCGACGGCAGGGTGATCTGCGGCCTCTCCGGCGGGGTCGACTCCTCGGTCGCGGCGCTGCTGGTCCACCGAGCGATCGGCGCGCAGCTGACCTGCGTCTTCGTCGACCACGGGCTGATGCGGCTGAACGAGGCCGAGCAGGTGGTCGCCGCCTTCGAGCAGTTCGGCATCCCGCTGGTCCACGTCGACGCCGAGCAGCGCTTCCTCGCCCGCCTCGCCGGGGTCGACGAGCCGGAGCGCAAGCGCAAGATCATCGGCGAGGAGTTCATCCGCGTCTTCGAGGAGGAGGCGGCGAGGCTCGAGGACGCCGCATACCTGGTCCAGGGCACGCTCTACTCCGACGTGATCGAGTCCGGCGGCAGCGAGTCCGCGGCGACGATCAAGTCGCACCACAACGTCGGCGGCCTGCCCGAGGACCTCGAGTTCGAGCTGGTCGAGCCGCTGCGGATGCTGTTCAAGGACGAGGTGCGCGCGGTCGGCGCCGAGCTCGGCCTGCCCGAGCGGATGGTCTGGCGCCAGCCCTTCCCCGGCCCCGGCCTCGGCATCCGCATCGTCGGCGGCGAGGTGACGAAGGAGCGGCTCGACATCCTCCGCGCCGCCGACGCGATCCTGCAGGAGGAGATCCGCGCCGCCGAGCTCTACCGCCAGCTCTGGCAGTCCTTCTGCGTGCTGCCGGTCGTGCGCTCCGTCGGGGTGCAGGGGGACGGCCGCACCTACGCGTACCCGATCGTGATCCGCGCGGTCACCTCCGACGACGCGATGACCGCCGACTGGGCCCGCCTGCCCTACGACCTGCTGGAGAGGGTCTCGAACCGGATCATCAACGAGATCCCCGACGTCAACCGCGTCGCCCTCGACATCTCCTCCAAGCCCCCGGCGACGATCGAGTGGGAGTGAGGTCTGCCCCTAAGAACCTGTCTCAAAACCCCCGCGCACGCCTGGCGGCCCCGGACACACTTCGCGGGGCGGCGTCCTCGGTCGGCCAAATAGCGCTGCTATTCGGCCTCCCTGCGTCCTACCCCCGCTCGGTCCGGGTCTCGCCAGTCGCACACGCGGGTTTTGAGACAGGTTCTAAGGGCCCGCGCCCAAATTACTGACGGTTTTGACGGCGTCTGGGACACGCCTGACGCCACCCGTGGGAATCGCCGATGCTTCGGCATCGACTCATCCCACGTGCGACATCAGTCGCGCCCAGCCACTCGTCAAATTCCGTCACTAATTCGTGCGCGGGCCCTAACCTGAATCGACCGATCTCGCCGGCCTCTCCACTCCGCATCCCTTCGCCGGGAGCCAATTTCCTCCCCCAGGTAGAACCACTACCTGGGTGAGCGGAAATAACCTGGGTGAGCGGAAATCATCCCCCGACTCGGCCTGCGGAGCGGAGAGTCTCGCCGACCTCGCCCTAACCACTGCCGCGCCTACCTCGGTCGGCATGGCGGCGATCACCGGGCACGCCGCGCGAGGTTGCGTCCGTGCCCGCCATGCGGGTCCAAACGCAACCTCGCGTAGCTCTCGACGCCTATCGCCCGAGCCCGGCGAGGAACGCGGCCAGGCGCCGTTCGTAGAGGCGCGAGTCGACGTTCCAGGGCTCGGTGTGCTCGGCGCCGGGTGACCGGCCCCGTTTCTCGGTCCACCCTTAGTGACTCGACTTTCGTGATCTCCGCCTGACTTGCAGGAGATCGCGGACGGTGGCGACGGGGTGACGCGGCTACCCGGCGGCAAGGATGGGGCGATCGACGGCGAACCGAGGAGGTGTTCTGAAGTCTCCAAGGAGGTTGCCGCCTATGCCGCTCTGCACCGCGGGGCCGGGCTGAATCGCCGCGAAGATTGCCCGAAGGGGTCCCTCGGCACGGCGATCGTGCCGACTTCCGCAATCGTCGTCGGGTCGAAGGCGGTGTCGAGCGCCCGGGCCAAAACCCTTGTGCAGTGAGCCGGAATCGGGGCGCGAGGGTCCCTACCCAGAGGCGTCGCAGTTTCGGCGCTTTGCGCGCGCCACAGGTCGGTCGCGCCCTGTCAGATTCGGGGCATGCCGAATTCCCCGCACGAGGTTGCATCCGTGCCCGCCATGCGGGTCCAAACGCAACCTCGCGTGGGGATAGGGGCGGTCGCGGAGCTTGCCGAGCGGCAGCATGGGGTGCTGGCGCGATGGCAGTTGGGACAGCTGGGCTTCACGCGGGGCAAGATCGGGCGGGGCATAGAGGCCGGGTGGTTGCACCGGGTCCACCCCGGCGTCTACGCGGTTGGCCACCGCAAGCTGTCCCGGAAGGGGAGGTGGATGGCGGCCGTGCTCTCCTCCGCACACAGGCAGAAGGCCAAGGGCGACGACGGGGCCACCGATCCGACCTGCCTCGGATCCGTTCTCAGCCATCGGTCGGCGGCGGCGCTCTGGGGGATCAGGGGATACGACGTCGCGACGGTGCATATCACGGTGTCCGCCAAGAGCCGCTCGTCCGGATCGATCAGGCGCCACTCCGGCCGGCTCTCCGCCGACGAGACGACCATCGTCGACGGGATCCCCGTGACCACTGTCCCGCGCACAATTCTGGATACGGCCGCGACCTCGTCCAGGGGGGAGGTCGAGAGGATGCTGCGCGAGGCCGAATACCACCAACTCTACGATCGTATTTCGCTGCGCGATCTGCTCGACCGTTACCCCGGGCGGCGCGGCTCGCGCGCGGTCTGTGCTGCCCTGGAGCGCGGCGCCGAATCGCCGGGCCGGGTCGAGACTCCCTTCGAGCAGCGGTTCCTCCCCTTCCTCGACCGCCACGCCCTGCCGCGTCCCCATTTCAACGCCTGGCTGCAGGCCGGAGGGAGGCGCTACCGGGTCGACTGCCTCTGGCCCGCTCGGCGGCTGATCGTCGAGCTCGACGGTTGGGAGGGCCACGGCACCCGCGCCGCCTTCCGCGCTGACCGCGAGCGCGACCGGCGACTGCGGGTCGCCGGCTACTCGGTCGCCCGCATTGCCTGGTCACAGCTCGACGACGAAGCGGAGGCGATCGCCGCGGACCTGCGAGCGCTCCTCGCTCGCTGACCCCCACGAGGTTGCATCCGTGCCCGCTATCCGGGTCTGAACGCAACCTCGCGGGGGGAGATAGCCTCGACGAATGCCGGGTGAGGAGTGGGCTACAGAGTTGGACCGGGTCGAGGGTTACCTCGAGCGGGCCGACGTGTTTCCGCACCGGCGCGAGGGCGAGGGAGTGCTGCTCGAGCAGGTGCCGCTCGAGATCGGTCGCGTGCTCGACCTCGGCACCGGCGACGGGCGGCTGCTCGCCCTGCTGCGTGCCGGGCGACCGCAGATGACGGGGGTGGGGCTGGATTTCTCGCCGCCGATGCTGACGCGGGCGCGCGAGCGGTTCGCCGGGGAAGAGGGGGTAGAGGTGGTCGAGCACGATCTCTCCCTGCCGCTGCCCGACCTGGGGCGCTTCGACGCGGTCGTCTCCTCCTTCGCGATCCATCATCTCGAGCACGAGCGCAAGCGCTCGCTCTACGGCGAAGCGTTTGGATTGCTGGAGCCGGGCGGGGTCTTTGCCAACTTCGAGCACGTCGCCTCGCCGACCGAGCGCATCCATCTCGCCTTCTTCGAGGCGCTCGGCGAGCCGATCGAGAACGAGGACCCCTCCGACCGCACGCTCGACGTCGAGACCCAGCTGGGCTGGTTGCGCGCGATCGGCTTCGACGACGTCGACTGCTACTGGAAGTGGCTGGAGATGGCGCTTCTGGTCGGGGTCAGGCCGGCGACGTAGTACGGGTCCATGTGCACGCAGTCCATGGCCGGGAAAATGACGGCTGGGGCGGCGGCAACCGCTATCCGGGTCTGAACGCAACCTCGCGCTTGGCGGGCGGAGGGCGGGATGCAAACTGGAGTCATTCTCATTATGATCGCGGCCGTGCTCGAGCCGTTCCAGCTTCCCTTCGTCCAGCGCGGCCTGATCGAGATCCTGATCCTCGCGATCCCGGCCGGGCTGCTCGGCACCTGGATCGTGCTGCGCGGCCTCGCCTTCTTCTCGCACGGGGTCGGCACCGCCGCCTTCCCCGGCCTAGTCCTCGCCGACGGGCTCGGCTTCGCGGCGCCGCTGGGCGCCTTCGGGGCGGCGATCGCCTTCGCCGCCGGGGCGGGGGGGCTGCGCGGCAGGCGCTCCGGCCAGGACGTCGCGGTGGCGCTGGTCCTCGTCGCCTGCCTGGCGGCCGGGGTGATCCTGGCCAGCGACGTGTTCGGCTCCGGCTCGAACGTCGAGACGCTGCTGTTCGGCAGCCTGCTGCTGGTCGGCGGTGGCGAGATCGCGCTCGCCGCGCTGGCTGCGGCTGTGACGCTGCTGGCCAGCGCGACGATCGGCCAGCACTGGCTGAGCACCGGCTTCGACCCCACCCTGGCCGTGTCCGGCGGCCCCGGCCACCGTGTCTACGACGCGATCCTGCTCGGCCTCGTCGCGCTGGCGGCGATCGCGGCCGTGACCGTGGTCGGCGCCCTGCTGGTCACCGCCCTCTTCCTCGTCCCGGCGATCACCGCGCGACTGCTGACCGAGCGGCTGCGCAGCTGGCAGCTGCTCAGCGTCGGCCTGGTCGCGGCCGAGGGCACGTTCGGGCTCTGGCTATCGGTGCAGACGAACGCGCCCCCGGGCGCGACGATCGCCTGCGTCGCCGGCGCCAGCTTCGCCCTGGTCGCGATCGGCCGGGCGGCGATCCGGCTTCCGCGCCGCGCCGCCCTCGCCGCGGCGGCGCTCGGGGCGCTGGCCCTGCTCGGCGCGGGCTGCGGCGGCAACGACGACGGCGGCGGCGAGCGGGTCGCCGTGGTCGCCACCACGACCCAGGTCGGCGACCTCGTGCGCGAGGTGGGCGGCGACTCGGTCGAGGTCACCCAGCTGCTGCAGCCGAACAGCGACCCGCACGACTACGAGCCCCGCCCGGCCGACGTCCAGGCGGTGGCCAGCGCCGAGCTCGTCTTCGCCAGCGGCGACGGCCTCGACGAGTGGGTCGGGGCGATCGTCTCCGACAGCGGCGGGGACGCCAGGATCGTCGACCTCGCGGCCGACCTCCCCGTCCGCCTGCCCGGCGAGGGGCAGGACCATGACGAGGAGGAGCACGCCGGCCACGGGGACGAGCACGGACACGAGGAGGACGGGGAGGAGGCGGGACACGACGAGTACGAGGACGAGCACGGACACGAGGAGGACGGGGAGGAGGCGCACGAGCACGACTCGGAGTTCGACCCCCACTGGTGGCACGACCCGCGCAACGCGGTCGCCGCGGTGCGGCGGATCGAGCGCGCTCTGGTCGCCGCCGATCCCACGCACCGGGCCGAGCTCGAGCGCAACGCCGCCGACTACGCCGCCGGCCTGCGCGCCCTCGACGCGGCTGTCGCCGAGTGCGTCGAGTCGCTCCCCGCCGGGCAGCGCAAGCTGGTCACCGACCACGAGGCGTTCGGCTACTTCGCCAACCGCTACGGGCTGGAGGTGGTCGGCGCGGTGATTCCCTCGCAGGCGACCGAGGCGCAGCCCTCCGCCCGCGATCTGCGCGAGCTGGCGCGGACGATCGAAGCGGAGGAAGTGGAGGCGATCTTCCCGGAGAGCTCGCTGGGCTCCAAGGCGGCCGAGGCAATCGCCCGGCAGACCGGCGCTGCGGCCGATCGCACGCTGTACGGCGATGCGCTCGGCCCCGAGGGCTCGGACGGCGCGACCTACCTGGCGATGCACGAGGCAAACGCGGACTCGGTGGTCCGCGGGCTGAGCGGCGAGCGGCGCGGATGCAGGCCGAGCCCCTGATCGAGGCGGAAGGCCTCGCCGCCGGTTACGACGGCGAGGCCGCGATCTCCGGCGTCGCCTTCTCGCTGCGGGCGGGGGAGAGGATGGCGCTGCTGGGCCCCAACGGGGGTGGCAAGACCACCCTGCTGCGGGCGCTGCTCGGCGAGCTGCGGCCGCTGGCGGGGAGCCTGCGGGTGGGGGTCCGCTGCGCGACGCTGCCGCAGACCGAGCGCTCCCAGCTCGACTACCCCGTCTCGGCGCTCGACGTGGCAGCGATGGGGGCGCTCTCGCGGCTGCCGTGGTGGCGCCGGCCCGGGCGCCGCGAGCGCCAGGACGCGCTCGAGGCGCTGGACCGCGTCGGCCTCGCCGAGCTCGCCGACCGGACCTTCGGGCGGCTCTCGGGCGGTCAGCGCCAGCGCGTCCTGATCGCCCGCAGCCTCGTCCAGGACGCCCAGGCCCTGCTCCTCGACGAGCCCTTCTCCGGCCTCGACCGCCCCAGCTCCGAGCGGCTCGAAGCGCTGATCGAGTCGCTCGCCGCCGCCGGCCGGGCGGTCGTGGTGGCAACCCACGACCTCGAGCAGGCGCGGCGCTGGGACAGCGTCCTCTGCCTCAACCGCGCCCAGGTCGCGGTCGGGGCCCCGGCCGAGGTCCTCGACCTCGCCGCGATCGAGCAGACCTACGGCGGTGCGATCGTCGAGCTGCCGGGCGACGGCGGCCGGGCGATCCTGCCCCCGCACCACCACTGAGCGATGCTCGAGCCCTTTCAGGAAGAGTTCATGCGGCGGGCGATCGCCGAGCTGGCCCTGATCGGCCTGGCGGGCGGGGCGCTCGGCTGCTGGGTCGTCCTCTACCGGCTCTCCTACGCCGCCGAGTCGCTCTCCCACTCGCTCTTCCCCGGCCTCGTGCTCGCCACGCTGGCCGGCGTGCCGCTGCTGGCCGGCGGCGCCCCGGCGATCGGACTCGCGGCGCTGGCGATCGTCGCCATCGCCAGGGTTCCCGTGCTGAGCCGTGAGGTGGCGGTCGGGGTCGTCGTCACCACGATGCTCGGGCTCGGCGCCCTGCTGGCGCTCTCCCCGGCCTCCCCGCCGGGGGTCCAGGCGATCCTCTTCGGCGACATCCTCGGGCCCTCCGACGCCGACCTGATCGCCGCCATGGCGCTGGCGGTCACGGTGCTGGCGGGGCTCTCGCTCGTCCACCCGCGGCTGCTCGCCGGCGGCTTCGACCGCGATGCCGCCCGCGCGCTGGGGGTCCGGCCCGGCCTCGCCGAAGCGGTGCTCGCGGTCCTGCTGGCGGCGGCGATCGTCGTCGCCGTGCAGGGCCTCGGCAACCTGCTCGTCGTCGCCCTCTTCGTCGGCCCCGCGGCCGCCGCGCGGCAGCTCAGCGAGCGGATCGCGCCGATGCTGGCGCTGGCTGTCGCGATCGCCCTGCTCGCCGGCCTCGCCGGCCTCTACCTCTCCTACTACGCCGGCACTGCCGGCGGCGCCTCGGTGGCGCTGGCGATCGTCGCCGCCTACCTGATCTCGTTGCCGGCCGGCTGGGCCCTGCGACTGCGCCGGTCCCGGCCGGTCCGGCCGGAGGCTACGATCGGCTGATGCCAAGCGGCCCCGCCGACAGAGCATGGGTGGAGCACGCGCTGGCTGCCCTCCAGCGCGCCGGCTACCGTCGCGGCGGCGCCCGCACCGCGGTGGTCGAAGCGCTCGCCCGCCACGAGTGCGCGGTCACCGCCCTCGATCTGGACGAGGAGCTGAGCCGCGGCGAGCCCGCGGTCGGCCGGGCCAGCGTCTACCGGACGCTCGAGCAGCTCGAGCAGCTCGAGCTCGTCCACCGGCTCGAGGCCTCCCGCGGCATCGCCAGCTACGAGCGAGTGCGGCCCGACGGCCATCACCACCACCACGCGATCTGTCGCCGCTGCGGCCGCGTGGAGCCGTTCGAGGACCCGGAGCTGGAGCGCGCGATCGCCAGGGTCGCGGGTCAGGTGGACGTCGAGGTCACCGAGCACGACGTGGTCCTGCGCGGCCTCTGCGAGCGCTGCTCCGGTTAGGGCTCGCATGCGAGCCCTTAGTAACTATCCGAAAACCCCCGCGCACGTCTGGCGGCACCGGACACACTGCGCGGTGCGGCGTCCTCAGTCGGCCAAATAGCGCTGCTATTCGGCCTCCCTGCGTTCTTGCCCCGCTTGGTCCGGCACTCGCCAGCCGCACACGCGGGTCTCCGGATAGTTACTTAAGCGGCGCCTCCGGCCGGTACTGACGCCGCAGGCGTAGGCCTGGCAAGGACGCAGGGAGAGAGGCGAGGGGAGCGCACTTCAGTGCGTGACCCGCAGCCGATCGACTGAGGACACAGCCAGGCCTAAGTGCTCCCGGCCGTAAGTGGCGTCGCGGATTGGCGAGTGGCCGGGCGTGGCTGGCGGTGCGCGGTG
>JBBDTK010000050.1:0-8674 GCA_040904405.1 Solirubrobacterales bacterium
GGGAGGTCGACGTCCACGCATTCGCCCCGGCCGACCTGCGCCGCCTGCTGCGCGACTCCGGCTTCGAGCGCCGGCGGGTCGGCGGCGAGGAGCTGCTCGCCAACGCCTGGGGCTGGGGCCTGCGCACGGTCGAGGCCAGCGCCGAGCCGGAATCGGTCCCCTGGGGCTGGCGCCGCTTCGCCTTCAACAGCTACATGACCCTGCAGAAGGTCGACACCCGCCTGCTCGAGCCCCGCCTCCCCGCCGAGCTCTTCTACAACCTCCTGCTCTCCGCCCGCAAGCCCGCCTGAGCACCACTCCACTGCTGCCGTCCCGCTGCTGTCCCGTCAATCGCAGCTTTTCCGGGTCATAGCCCTGAAAAAGCTGCGATGAAGGAGGGGGCTAGCCAGAGGCTTCGCTGAGCTGCGCCGCGACGGTTACCAGAGTTCGGCTCACCTCATCCGGTTCGTGACGGATCTGGTCTTCGGCGAAGCGCAAGGTGGCCAGCCCGGCAGCCATATGCACCTGGTCGCGGCGGTGATCGGTGGTCTGCTCTCCTGAAGTCCGGTGATGACGCCAGCTGTCGGCCTCGACGACCAGCCCAAGATCGGGCCAGTAGAAATCGACTCGGTAGCCATTCAGCTTCGCCTGGGTCTCTGGCATCGGAATACCCGCAAGCCGCACGATCGCCAGGAAGCGGCGCTCGAGGCCGGACTCCGTCAGCGGCTGAGCGCCGAGCAAACGCCGCAAGCAAGCGAGCCCGGGCCTGCGCGGGAGCAGATCGATCGTCGCGCGCAGGGCTTCGAGGTCGACCAGATCGAGTCGGTCAGCCTCGTTCAGCGCTCGTTCCAGCTTCCATTTGGGCGGCTGGGCCGCCAAATCGATCAGCGTCGAAACCGGATCCGTCACCGGTATGCGCGCAACTTCCCGGCGGTGCTCCTCCCGGAGTCCGGATCGCCGGTGCACCCGAATGCCCGACCGACGCCTGTAGGTGCCTTCTGGGACGACGATGTCGATTCCCCTCGTAGTTCGGCAGAGGCCCCAGAGAACGGCGGCGCTGCCGTGGCTCAGCAATGCATCCTGGCCACAGCACAGCACGGCGGCCATCCATTGCCCTTTCTGGCTTACCTCAGGTCGTCCCACCGCGTAGACACCGCGCCAGAGGCGGTGCAAACGCCCCTTCGTTATCCGATGTTCGATCGCTTCGGAGTCAAATCCAAGTTCCAGCAACTGCCGCCTGGCGATAACCCCGTGCTGGTCACGTACCAGCTTCCAGATCTCCGCATTCTCTCGTCGCAGCTTTTTCCGGGTCATAGACCCCATAAAGCTGCGATCGACTGAGATTCGCCCCCCTGGAGGCCAACGGCGAGGGTTGGTTTGGCGCTATTTGCGGGTGGCAGCTACTTGGGCTCGGGGCGGCGGGCTCGGTAGAGCTTTGCTTTCGAGTCGAAGCCCTTGAGGCGTTTCTCGCCGGCGAAGCTGAAATGGACGGCCGACTCATGCGCAGCCGCGGTGGCGTCCTCGGCCTCGGCCGCCACCTTCGTCGCGGCGTCGACGAGCACGCTGCCGGGCTTGGCGATCGCGGTCAGGCGGCTCGCCAGGTTGACCGGGCGGCCGTAGTAGTCGCCGGCCTGGACGTGGACCGAGCCGTGGGCGATGCCGGCGCGCAGGCCGGGGAACTCGTCCCCTTCGGCCTCCGCCGCCGCGACCATCCGCAGCGCCGCCTCGACCATCGCCCCGGCGTCGGTGGAGACCAGCATCGCCGCGTCGCCGATCAGCTTCACCAGGCGCACCGGCGGCTCGGCGACCGCGGTCGCCAGCTCGTCGAGGCGGCCGGCGATCAGGCCCAGCTCTTCGGTTTCAACCTGCTCGCCGAGCTTGGTGAAGCCGACCAGGTCGGCGAAGCAGACCGATACCTCGGGCGTCGTCCCGGGCTCGCCCGCGGCGAGGTCGGCGGCGGCGATCACGTCGCGGCGGATCTGCTCCAGCATGTGGGCTCGCTGGGCGTAGAGCAGGATCGGCTCGAAGACGGGCAGCATGTGCTCGGCGGCGGCGGCGAAGCGCAGCGCCAGGTCGCGCTCGGTGTCGCCCGGCTGCATCAGGGTGCGGACGATCAACTCGCGGTTGGCCTCGGCGATCCGCGCCGTACCCATCCCGATCGTCCGCGCCACCTGCACGATCCCCTCCTCGGGCAGGCCGGCGTCGCGGAAGGCCTTCACCCGCCGCGCCTGATCCAGGTCGGCCTCGGTGAGCGAGCGATCGTCGGGGTCGGGATAGGGGATGCCGAGCGCCGCGGTGGCGCGCAGCAGCAGCGCCAGGTCGATGCCGGCGATCTCGGCGATCTCGCGCGGCGTGTAGCGGGGGCCGTCGCCGGCCAGCGCCCGCTCGACCGGCAGCAGGGTGAGACGGCCGCCCTCGACCGCCTCGCGCAGCTCCTCCAGCGGCACCCCTTCGCCGGCGAGGCGCTCGAGCAGATCGAGCCGCGCCGCGCGCGCCTCGCCCTCGGTGCCGTCGAGCAGGCCCTCTGCCTCGAAGTCGATCACAGCGGCATTCTCCCTACCTGGCCACTTTCCGGTCATATGGACGGGAAAGTGGCCTATCGCGCGGTCGCGACGGCGCCGCCGCGGCGCGGGTCGCCGCCGCCGCTGAGCTCGCCGCCGGCCGGATCGCGGACGACCGCCTGGACGCCGCCGAAGAAGAGGTTGATCCGCGGCCGCCGCAAGACCGGGATCCCGCTCGCCTCGATCCGCGCCAGCGCCACCTCGTCGATCCCCGGCTCGGCCTGGACCACGCCCTGCTCGAAGTGCAGCCGCGGCGCCCGCACCGCCTCGCCGGCGCTCATACCCTCCTCCACCGCGCGGACCACCGTCTGCACGATCGCCGAGCGGATCCGGTTGGAGCCGGCGCTGCCCAGCCCCAACTCGATCTCGCCGCCCCGCCGGACCACCGTCGGCGCCATCATCGAAGGCACGCGGCGGCCGGGCGCGATCGCGTGGAAGCCGAGCGGGTTGAGGTCCTCCTCGCCCAGCATGTTGTTGAGGATCACGCCGGTGCCGGGGACGAGCACGCCGGAGCCCGAGCCGTTGGAGCAGGTGACGCTGGCGCAGATGCCCTCGCCGTCGAGGACCGAGATGTGGGTGGTCGAGCCGAGCAGGTCGCCGGGCTGGGGCGGCATCGGCCCGGCGGGCGGCCCGCCCCGGCGGGCGGCCTCCGCGGCCCGGTCCAGCGCCACCGGGTCGAGCAACGCCGCCTCCAACCCCTCGCCGTAGAGCGCCTCGGCGAAGGCCTCGTCGCGGGCGGCGTTGGCGGCCCCCGTCGCCGCCACCAGCTCCTCCGGCCCGCTGCGCTCCCCGAGCCGCTCCAGCAGGCCGAGCGTGTAGGCGACGAGGATGCCGCCCGAGGAGGGCGGCGGGTTGGTCAGCACCTCGGCGCCGCGGAAGGGCACCCGGATCGGCTCGCGCTCGATCGCCTCATAGGCGGCGAGGTCGGTCGGGCCAAGGGTGCCGCCGCGCTCGGCGACGAAGCCGCTCAGCGCCGCCGCCAGCTCGCCGCGGTAGAAGGGCTCCGCGCCCTCGGCCCCGAAGCGTTCCAGCGCCTCGGCCAGCTCGACGAAGCGGAAGACGTCGCCTTCGCCGATCCGCTCCCCGCCCGGCGCGTAGAGCTCCCGCGTGCCCTCCAGCCGCGCGTGGATCGGCCAGAGGATCTCGAGGATGTAGGCCTGCTCGCGGTTGACCGGGGCGCCCTCGCGGGCGAGGCGGACGGCGGGCGCGGCGAGCTCGGCCAGCGGCATCGAGCCGAAGCGGCGCAGTGCCAGCTCAAACCCCGCCGCGGTCCCCGGCACGCCGCAGGAGGCGGGGCCGACGTAGAACGTCTGCACGGTGTCCTCGTCGAAGTGGACCGGGACCGGCGCCAGCTCGACGGTCCGCTCGACCCCGTCCCTGCCGGGAGCCGCCACGAAGAAGTCGATCAGGGCGGTCTCCTCACCCCCGCTGACCATCATGAAGCCGCCGGCCCCGAACCCGGTCAGCGGGCTCTCGACCGCGAACGAGGCGAGCACCGCTGCGATCGCGGCGTCGACCGCGTTGCCGCCCCTCCGCAAGACATCCGCACCGACCTCAGCCGTAAGTGGGTGCCCGGCGGCGACAACGCCCTTCATCGAAGGGTCCCCGGGTAGGGGCCGCTACCCCGGGAGGAACTCGGGGACGTCGAGACTGCTCAGGTCGCCGGCCTTCTCCGAGCGCGGCGCCCGGCCGCGGCCGGCGCCCTTGGTGCGGCGGATCGTCGGCTCGGCGGCGCGGCGCGGCGGCATCGCCCGGCCGTCGAAGCGGGTCGCGACGACCGTGACCCAGATCTGGTCGCTCAGCTCGTCGTCGATGTTGGCGCCGAAGATGATGTTGGCCTCGGGATGGGCGGCCTCGCCGACCAGCTTCGCCGCCTCGCTGACCTCGACCAGCGAGAGGTCGGAGCCGCCGGTGACCGAGAGCAGGATCGCCCGCGCCCCCTCCATCGAGGTCTCCAGCAGCGGCGAGGAGATCGCTTTTTCGGCCGCCAGCAGGGCGCGGCCGTCGCCACTGCCCATGCCGATCCCGAGCAACGCCCGGCCGGCGTCGGACATGATCGTGCGCACGTCGGCGAAGTCGAGGTTGATCACCGCGGGCAGCGTGACCAGGTCGGAGATGCCCTGCACGCCCTGGCGCAGCACGTCGTCGGCGACCTGGAAGGCCTCGACCATCGAGGTCTGCTGGTCCAGCACCTCGAGCAGGCGGTCGTTGGGGACGACGATCAGGGTGTCGACCTCCGCCGCCAGCTCCTCGATCCCCTTGCTGGCCTGGTTGCCGCGGCGCGAGCCCTCGAAGCTGAACGGCTTGGTGACGATGCCGACCGTCAGCGCGCCGACCTCGCGGGCGAGGCGGGCGACGACCGGAGCGGCGCCGCTGCCGGTGCCGCCGCCGGCGCCGGCGGCGACGAAGACCATGTCGGAGCCCTTCAAGAGGCGCTTGATCTTGTCCTGCTCGCCGAAGGCGGAGCGGTGGCCGACCGCGGGGTGGGCGCCGGCGCCGAGGCCGCGCGTCTGCTCGTCGCCGATGTGGACGGTGACGTCGGCGACGCAGAGCTGCAGCGACTGAAGATCGGTGTTGACGGCCATGAACTCGACCCCGGGCACGTTCGCCTCGACCATCCGGTTGACGGCGTTGACCCCAGCGCCCCCGACGCCGACGACGCGGATCACCGGCTGGTGCGGCTCGCCGCTCCCGGGCGGCTCGTACTCCGGTTCCTCCCGCCCGTACCGCGGCGTCTCGCTCGGCGCTTCGCGCCGCGGAGCCGGCTCCTCGGAAAAGACCCTTTTCAGCCGCTCCGGGGCAGTTTCAGCTTCTCCCGCAGCCCCCTCGTCCCGCTGCTCTTCGGGAGACGCGCCGCTCGGTCTTTCCGTGGGCCCAGACCCATCTCCCGCGGGTGGCGCCGGGGAGGGGGTGTCCGAGGCGGCGCGGCGTCCTGTTCCTCGCCCCTTCCGCTCAGCGAGTGAAGCCTCGTCATCTGGCGAGGAACCCAGCGACGACTCGGACACCCCCTCCCCGGCGACAGGACCCGTGGGCCGGGTGCTCTCGTCCTCGGAGCCCTCGTCGGAAGTCGAGCGGAAGAGGTCGGCAAGGGGACCCTCGCGCATGCTCGCCCGCTTACGTCGACTCATTCGCCAAGACCTCCTTCGCCAGCTCCCGGTAGTAGTTGGCGGCGTTGCTCTGCGAATCGTACTTGAGCACGCTGGCGCCTTTCACCGGGGCCTCGGCGAATTTGATCGCCTTCTTGATCCGCGACTTGAAGACCAGCTCGCCGAAGTTCTCCTCGAGGATCTCCACCGCCTCCTTGGCGTGGACGGTGCGCGAGTCGAGCATCGTCGGCAGGATGCCCTCGATCACCACGTCCGGGTTGAGGTTCTCCTGGATCATCTTCAGCGTGTTCTGCAGCTGGACCAGGCCGCGCATCGAGAGATACTCGCACTGGACCGGGACGATCACCTTGCTCGCCGCGGTCAGCGCGTTGATCGTCAGCAGCCCGAGGCTGGGCGGCGTGTCGATGCAGACGAAGTCGTAATCGCCGGAGACCTCTTTCAGCGCCTTCTCGAGCGAGCGCTCGCGGCCGATCTTGGTGCTCATCGCGATCTCGGCCCCGGCAAGGTCGATCGAGGAGACGGCGATGTCGATCTCGCGGTGCTGGATGATCTTGCTGATCGGCATGTCGTGGACGAGCACGTCGTAGAGGCTCTTCTCGACCTTGTCCGGGTCGATCCCCTGGCTCATCGTCAGGTTGCCCTGCGGGTCGAGGTCGATGCAGAGCACCCGGTGCCCGGACTCGGCGAAGGCCACAGCGAGGTTGAGCGTGGTGGTCGTCTTGGCGACGCCGCCCTTCTGGTTGGCGAAGGCGATCACCTCGGCATGCTTGGTCGCCACTTCGGCAGCGGGCTCCTCGACGGCGGCCTCGTGCCGCGACGGAGCGATCAGGTCCCGAGGCATGAACCGCTCAGGCCCCTCCTCCTCGGCCGGGGCCTCTTCGCTATCCACCGACGCCTCTCCCGCGGGAGACGGGGGGGCATGGCCCTCCGGCGGGTGAGACGGAGGGCCATCCCCCCCGGCAGGACCCGCGGGCCTGGTGTCAGGCTGTCGCTCCGGCACAGCCTCCTCCATCGCCTGCAGCTCCTCGACGATCGGGTGGGGATCGTCGGTCGGCGCGGGCATGGTCTTGGTCTTGCGGCTGAGGAATCCCATTGCGCGGGTATTCGCATGGCTACCCGCTTTTCCTGCCGCATCCGAAAATTGCTAGGAATCACCCCGATACCGGAGTTACTCGACAAGCGGCTGGTCTTCGTCACCGGCAAGGGCGGAGTCGGCAAGACCACGGTCGCGGTCGCCCTCGGCCTGCGGGCCGCGGCTGCCGGCAAGCGCACGATCGTCTGCGAGGTCTCCTCGCAGGAGAACGCCTCGCGGATCTTCGACCACACCGAGGTCGGCT
This sequence comes from Solirubrobacterales bacterium, assembly GCA_040904405.1. GTDB lineage: Bacteria > Actinomycetota > Thermoleophilia > Solirubrobacterales > 70-9 > VRUE01. The sequence continues at coordinate 6,985 of JBBDTK010000050.1, forward strand.
TCCACGAGGTCGAGATGGAGGAGAACCTCTGGTCGATCTCGATCGACCCCGACGAGTCGATGCGCGAGTACGTGCTGCTGCAGCTCAAGGTGCGGGCGATGCGCGACCTGCTCTTCCGCAGCCGCATCTTCTCCTACCTGGCCGCGGCCACGCCCGGGCTCAAGGAGCTGGTCACGATCGGCAAGATCTGGGAGCTGGCCCAGCTCGACCGCAAGGTGAGGCAGGGTCGCAAGTACGACCTGGTGATCGTCGACGCCCCCGCCACCGGCCACGGGATCGGCTTCCTGCAGACGCCGCGCACCTTCGCCGGCATCGCCCGGGTCGGCCCGATCCACTCGCAGGCCAAGCAGCTCGACCGGCTGATCGTCGACCAGGAGCACACCGGCACCGCGATCGTCTCCCTGCCGGAGGAGATGCCGGTCAACGAGACCGCGGCGCTGGAGGCCGACCTGCGCTCCGAGGTCGGCGTCGCCGTCGACCGCGTCTACCTCAACGGGCTCTACCCGGAGCGCTTCTCCCACGCGGAGGCCGACCGGCTCGCCGAGCTGGCCGAGGGCGAGAATGGGGCCGTGCGGGCCGCCGCCCGCGCCGCCGTCTCCGAGTGCGGCCGCGCCCGCTCGCAGCGCGCCCAGCTGGCCCGCCTGCGGCGCCGGGTCGAGGCGCCGGTCAAGACCCTGCCCTTCCTCTTCCAGCCCGAGATCGACCTGGACGCCGCCCGTGAGCTGGCCGGGAAGCTGAGGTGAGCCGCCGATGCCGGCCGTAGACGAGCTCCTCGAGGGCAAGGACATCTGTATCTGCGCCGGCTCGGGCGGGGTCGGCAAGACGACCACCGCGGCCGCGATCGCCGCCGGCATGGCGGCGCGCGGGCTGAAGGTCTGCGTGCTCACGATCGACCCGGCGAAGCGGCTCGCCGACTCGCTCGGCCTGCCCGAGCTGGGCAACGAGGCGAAGCGGGTCGACCCGGCGCTGTTCGAGCGCCACGGGGTCGAGATCGAGGGCGAGCTGTGGGCGATGATGCTCGACGCCAAGGCGACCTTCGACGAGCTGGTCGCCCGCCAGGCGCCCGACGAGGAGTCGCGCGACCGGGTGCTGAACAACCGCATCTACCAGCAGATCTCCAGCGCGCTCGCCGGCTCGCAGGAGTACATGGCGATGGAGAAGCTCTTCGAGCTGCACAGCGAGGGCCGCTTCGACCTGCTGGTGCTGGACACGCCGCCGACCCGCAACGCGCTCGACTTCCTCGAGGCGCCGCGGCGCCTGACCCAGTTCATCGAGGGCCGCTCGCTGCGCGTCTTCATGAAGCCGACCGGCCTCGCGGCGCGGGTCGCCGGCCGCGGCGCGACGGTGGCGCTGGGCGTGCTGAAGCGGATCGTCGGCTTCGACCTGCTCGCCGACCTGGCCGAGTTCTTCAACGCCTTCAGCGGCATGGTCGACGGCTTCCAGGCCCGCGCGCGCCGTGTCAACACCCTGCTGGCGGACCGGCGGACCTGCTTCCTCGTCGTCTGCGGCCCGCAGGGCGAGCCGATCGACGAGGCGGTCTACTTCCACCGCAAGCTGGTCGAGGCGAAGCTGCCCTTCGGCGGGGTGATCGTCAACAAGGTCCACTACCCGGCCGAGCGGTTGCGCGGCGACGGGGGCGGGGGCGGGGGGACCGGCAGCGACGCGAGGCGCGGCGGCGGGGGCTCGGGCG
>JBBDTK010000051.1:0-8628 GCA_040904405.1 Solirubrobacterales bacterium
TCCGGAAGGCCTCCTGGATCAGCTCGCCGACCGTGCGCAGGCGGCGGTTGCCGAAGTGCTCGTACTCGTCGAGGTGCTCGGCGACGGGCTCGCGCGGGTAGGTGATCGCCTCCGCCGCGTAGTCCTTGATCGGGTTCTCCTCGTCGATCGTCTCCGGGATGCCGAGCAGCTTCGGCAGGCTGACCAGCTCCTTGATCAGGGTGACGATGTCGTCGTGGGTGAGGACCCGGTTGTCGAGGTCGACGTCGAGGTCGAGCCGGGCGTTCAGCTTGTAGCGTCCGACCCGGGTCAGGTCGTAGCGCTTGGAGTCGAAGAAGAGCTGCTCGAGCAGCGCTTTCGCGGCGTCGACCGAGGGCGGCTCGCCCGGGCGCTGCTTTTTGAACAGCTCGATCAGGGCGCCCTCTTCGCTCTGGGTCGCCTCGGTGTCGCCGGCAAGCGTGTGCTTGAGGTAGACCGAGTCGTCGAACATCGAGAGGATCTGCTCGTCCTCGACGTAGCCCATCGCCCGCAGCAGCACCGTCACCGGAAGTTTGCGCTTGCGGTCGATGCGCACGTAGACGCGGCCTTTTTTGTCGATTTCGAGCTCCAGCCAGGAGCCGCGGGCCGGCATCAGGTTGGCGATGAAGACCTGTTTTTCGGGGTCCTTGGGCGCCATCACGTAGGCGCCGGGGGAGCGGACGAGCTGGGTGACGACGACCCGCTCGGTGCCGTTGATGATGAAGGTGCCGCGCTCGGTCATCCACGGGAAGTCGCCCATGAAGACGGCCTGCTCGCGGATCTCGCCGGTCTCCTTGTTCTGGAAGGCGACGGTCGCGGTCAGCGGCCGCGAGTAGGTCATGTCCTTCTCGCGGCACTCTTCGATCGTGTTCGGCGGATCCTCGAACTTGAACTCGCCGAAGACGATCGCCAGGTTCCCCGTGTAGTCCTCGATCGGGGATATGTCGTTGATCGTCTCGCGCAGCCCGCCCGCCTTCGGATCCGTCAGCTCTTCGAAGGAGCGGCGCTGGATATCGATCAGGTGGGGGACTTCGAGAGGGTTCTTGAGTCGGGAGAAACTCCTGCGGGTTACGGGGGCAGCGTTCGAACGTGCCAAAGTCGGCGACTCCTCAGACGGTCAGAGGGACGTGGATACAGCGCAGTTATGGGCAGGGGGTGACAACAGGCGCGCGACCGCGAAAAATAACACACGCGGCCGCCCGGCCGTGCCCACGGCCGGCAATCGGCTTGATAGAGCCTACTTCAGCTCTACCGTCGCGCCGGCCTCCTCGAGTTCGCCCTTGATCTTCTCGGCTTCCTCGCGTTCGACGCCCTCTTTGATCGCTTTCGGCGCCTCGTCGACGATCGCCTTGGCCTCTTTCAGGCCGAGCCCGGTTGCGGCGCGGACGACCTTGATCACCGGCACCTTCTGGCCGCCGACCTCGGTCAGCATCACGTCGACCGTGGAGGCCTCTTCCTCAGCTCCGTCGCCGTCGCCGGCAGGGGCGCCGGCGGCTGCCGGGGCTGCCGCGGCGACCGCGGTCGCGGAGACGCCGAACTCCTCCTCGAGCGCTTTGATCCGCTCGGAGAGCTCCAGCACCGAGATGCCTTTCAGCTCCTCGATCCAGTCCTCGGTTGAAATCTTGGTTTTAGTCGCCATTACGCCTCTTTCTCCTTTTGCTCTTGCAGCTGTCGAAGTTGGTTCGCGAGCCCGGAGACCATCGAGCCGAGGCCGCGGATCAGGCCGGTCAGCGGGCTGGCGACGACGCCGGCCAGCTGGCCGTCGAGCAGCTCGCGGGAGGGCAGCCGCGCGATCGAGTCGAACTTCTCCTCGTCGAGGCTGAGGCCCTCCATGAAGCCGCCCTTGAAGGTCAGCACCTCGTGCTCCTTGCTGAAGGTCGAGATCGCCTTCGCCGCCCCGGCGGTGTCGCCGCGGACGAAGGCGAGCGCGGTCGGGCCCTGCAGCAGCTGCTCGAGCCGCTCCTCGCCGACCTGCTCGGCGGCGCGTTTGGCGAGGCGGTTCTTGACGACGCGGAAGGAGGAGTCGGCCTCGCGCAGCTTGCCGCGCAACTCGGCCGCCTGGGTGACGCTGATCCCCCGGTAGTCGACCGCGAAGATCGCTTCGGCGCCCTCGATATGGGCGGCGATCTCCTCTATTGCCTGTGCCTTCTCGTCTTTGTTCATTCGTTCACCTGCACCGGGCTTCTCACCGCCGATGGGCCTGAAAGCGTCCTATTCGTCCACTTTGAGGCCCGTCGGCGGGGTGCCGGTGGTCTTGGGTTGGCGCGGCGCGGGAGTCTACGCGGTCGCCGGCTCCTCTGCGGGCTCGGCCTCGGGCTGCGTCTCGGCGGGGCCGCCGGGCGCCTCGCGCTCAGCGGTCTTGCCGGGGTCGAGGTGGATCCCGGGGCCCATCGTCGTCGTCACCGTCGCCGAGAGGATGTATTTGCCCTTCGAGGAGGAGGGCTTGGCGCGGTTGACCTCGTCGATCACCGCCAGCAGGTTGTCGAGCAGCTGCTGCGGCTCGAAGCTGGCCTTGCCGATCGCCATGTGGATGATCGCCTGGCGGTCGGTGCGGTACTCGACCTTGCCCGACTTGGACTCGCCGACCGCCTTCTCGACGTCGTCGGTGACGGTGCCCACCTTGGGGTTGGGCATCTTGCCCTGCGGGCCGAGCACGCGGCCGAGCTGGCCGACGCTTTTCATCATCTCCGGGGTCGAGATCGCGACGTCGAATCCGGTCCAGCCCTCCTGGACCTTCTCGACCAGGTCCTGGCCGCCGACGAAGTCCGCTCCGGCGGCCTCGGCGTCGCGCGCCTGCTGGCCTTCGGCGAAGACCGCGATCGTCACCTCCTTGCCCAGCCCGTGCGGGAGGGCGAGGGTGCCGCGCAGCTGTTCCTCGGCGTGGCGCACGTTGACCCCGAGCCGCATGTGCAGCTCGACCGTCTCGTCGAAGCCGGCGCTGGCCGTCTCCTTGATCAGGGCGACCGCCTCGGCGGGCGGGTAGGCGCGCTCGCGCTGCACCTTGCCGGACTGTTTGCGGTAGCGCTTGCCGTGGGCCACTGAGGTCCCCCTACTTGACGTCGACGCCCATCGAGCGGGCGGTGCCGGCGATGATCTTCGAGGCGGCGTCGAGGTCGTTGGCGTTGAGGTCGGGCATCTTGCGCTCGGCGATCTGGCGCACCTGATCCATCGAGATCGTGCCGACTTTGTTCATGTGCGGCTCGCCGGAGCCCTTCTTGATCCCGATCGCTTCGCGGATCAGCACCGCGGCCGGGGGCGTCTTGGTGACGAAGTCGAAGCTGCGGTCCTCGTAGACGGAGATCTCGACCGGGATGATCGTGCCGCCCTCGCTCTGCGTCTGCGCGTTGAACGCTTTGCAGAACTCCATGATGTTGACCCCGTGCTGGCCCAGCGCCGGGCCGACCGGCGGCGCCGGATTGGCGTTGCCGGCCTGGATCTGCAGCTTGATCTGGGTGAGGACTTTTTTGGCCATCGGGATCGGGGAGGGTAGCGGTCGCCCGCCTAAATCTTCTTCACCTGGTCGTAGCCCACCTCGACCGGCGTCTCGCGGCCGAAGATCGAGACCAGGACCTTGAGTTTGGCCGCGTCCTCGTTGATCTCGGCGATCTCGCCGGAGAAGTCGGAGAGCGGGCCGGAGATGACTTTGACCGACTCCCCGATCGAGAACTGCGCCTGGGTGCGCGGCCGCTCGGCGGTCTCGCGGTGCAGCAGCCGGTCGACCTCGGGTTTGGAGAGCGGCACCGGCTTGTTGCGGGCGCCGACGAAGCCGGTCACGCCGGGGGTGTTCTTGACCAGGCCCCAGGCGTCGTCGGTCATCTCCATGTTGACCAGGACGTAGCCGGGCATCGTCCGTTTCTCCTTCGACTCTTTCTGGCCTTCTTTGTTGAGCTCCATCACCTGTTCGGTCGGCACCACGACCTGCCGCACGTTGCGGTTTTGAGCCATCGTCTGCACCCGGTGCTCGAGGTTGTGCTTGACCTTGTTCTCGTGCCCGGAGTAGGTGTTGATCACGTACCAGCGATACATCTGAAGCCCTTGTCTAGTCTGGATCCTCGCTAGAGGATCTGTTGGATGAGGTAGCTGAAGACGGCGTCGAGCGCGCCGAGATAGGCGGCGGCGACCGCGACGAAGACGATCGTCACCGCGCTGGCCTGGACCAGCGTGTCGCGGTCGGGCCACTGGACCTTGCGCAGCTCCGCCCAGCAGGAGGCGAGGAAGCCGATGACGCCGCCGCGCTGGCGCTCTGCCTGGGCCTGCTTCTGGCGCCTGGCGAGCTGTTCGGTCTCGTGGCGCTTCTGCTCCTCGCGCTGGCGCTTTTCCGCTTCCTTGGCGATTTTGGCCTCGGCGCGCCGTTCGGCGCGGCTCTGCTGCGGCGCGTCCGGGGTCTCCAGGTCTGCTTCCGGCGCGCCGGCGGCGATCCCGGCCTCGACCGCCTCGACCTCGGCGACCTCGCCGGAGACGCCGGTCTGGGTGTCCTGCTGGGCGCGCGACTCGGACTTGCGGCCATCGCCGGAGCGCTTCTGCGCTTGCGCTTCGCGGGCGCGCTTCTCGGCCTTGCGCTGGGCGCGCGTCTTGGCCATCGCTCAGCAGCCCCTTCCGGCGGACGGGACGGGCACTTAGCGCGTCTCCTTGTGCGCCGTGTGCTTGCCGCACCAGCGGCAGAACTTGCGCAGCTCGACGCGGTCCGGCGAGTTTCGCCGCGACTTGTTGGTCTGATAGTTGCGCCGCTTGCAGTCTTCGCAAGCCAGCGTCACCGCGATGCGGACATCTCCGCGTGCCATGTTCTCCTCGTTGCCGAACGGACGCCGTTACAAGAAAAAACCCCGGGCCGAAGCCTGAGGCTGCCGCGAAGGATAGCGCTCCGCCGTCGATTGCGGCAGCGCCCCCAAAGCGTTCAGAGGCCGAGGGTCTTGGCGATGATCGTGCGCTGGATCTCCGAGGTGCCGCCGTAGATGGTCGAGACCATCGTCGCGCGGACGAGGCGCTCCATGTCGTACTCGGAGGAGTAGCCGTACCCGCCCATCAGCTGCATCCCCTCGACCGCGACCCGTTTGGCGATCTCGGTCACGTGCAGCTTCACCATCGAGGCCTCGCGGGGCAGCATCCGGTCGGGGTCCTCGTCGGTCAGCGTGGCGACCCAGTGGGTCATCAGGCGGGCCGACTGGACTTCGGTGGCGATGTCGGCGAGGCGGTGCTGGAGCGCCTGGAAGGAGCCGATCGGGCGGCCGAACTGCCTGCGCTCCTTGACGTAGGCGAGGGCGTCGTCGAGGACGCGCTGGGCGATCCCGAGCATCGTCGCGGCGAGGATCAGCCGCTCGACGTTGAGCCCGGCCATCAGCTGGGTCCAGCCCTGGTCGACCTGGCCGAGCAGGGCGTCGGCGGGCGCCTCGACGTCGGTCATGTAGAGGGTGTTGGTCTCTGCGCCGCCCATCGTCTCGATCGGGACGATCTCGAGGCCGCCGGCGTCACGGGGGATCCAGATCATCGAGAGCCCCTCGTGCTTGGACTCGCCCTTGGTGGTGCGGCAGACGACGAGGATGTTGTCGGCGATGTGGGCGTTGGAGATGAAGACCTTCTGGCCGTTGAGGACGAAGCCGCCATCGACCTGGGCGGCGGAGGCGGTCAGCGAGCCGACGTCGGAGCCGGCCTCGGGCTCGGTCATCGCGATCGCCTCGACCGAGCCGGAGGCGATCCCGCCGAGGATCTCGCGCTTCTGCTCCTCGGTGCCGAAGCGCTTGGTCGCGCCGGCCACGATCAGCGTCGTCGCGTAGCCGCCGATCGGGGCCAGCCCGCGCGAGCTCTCCTCCATGAACAGGCAGGCGTCGAGCATCGAACCGCCGGAGCCGCCGTAGGCCTCCGGGATCGTGATCCCGAGCCAGCCGAGCTCGGCCATCCGCTTGTAGAGAGCGTCGTTGTGGTGCAGCTCGTAGCCGTCGGTCAGCCGCTCCCGCTGCTCCTGCGTCCCGCACTCGCGAGCGCAGAAGTCGCGGATCGCGGCGACGAAGTCATTCTGCTCGTCGGTCAGCGAGAAGTCCATGGGGCGCGCAGGCTACCGGTCGCCAGGCGACCAAGCTCGCCTGGCGGGCGCGTCCAGAGCGAAGCCCGGAACGAGAAGCCGATGCAACGCAAGGCCCAGCGCTCGAACCCGCTGCTACGGGACCGTCAAATCGCTACGAATCGGCGGGGAGGATCGTGAAGGCCTCCCCCCGCAACGGCGTGATTGCTCGAAAGGCGCGCTCATCGAAGCTGGCGATCCGATCGGTCCCATGTCGATCGGCGAGTACGGCAAGCGACGCGTCGGCGAGGCCCAGCTCAAGGTCTCGGTAGCGGCGCGCCAGGTCGCGTGCCGCTCCCAGCTCCTTGCGATCGAGGCAATCGACCACGAAGGAGCCTGCGGCGAGATCGTCGAGAAACGCGAGCTCGACATCGACGCCAAGCCGGGAAAGAATCAGGTAGTCGGCCTCGGCGACCGCCACCTGAGATGTGACGAGCGGTCCCTTCTCGCCTTCGAACAACGCGACGACGGCCTCGTGTTCGGGGTCGTCGGCATCCGCCTGCGCGAAGAGCGTGCCGGCATCGACGATCAGGGTCATCGAGGCTGCTCGCCTCGAACCTTGCGGTACAGCTCATCGGCATCCCAGCGCCGGCTCGCCCGACCCCCGCTTCTTCCCTTCCCCATGCTGCGAAAGGTTCGCGACGGCGCCTCGGACAGCACCCGCTCAACGCCCTCCCGAATCAACTCGGCCTGACTGCAACCGCTAGCGGTTGCCAGTCGACCTAGGCGCTCGGCCTGGGAATCATCTATGTAGACAGTGGTCTTGTGCACTGACGTATGGTACCAGCTAGCTGGCGCTCTGCTTGGAGATGGACGAGCTGGCGGCCTGACAGCGAACGGAAGGAGTGCTGCTCTTGGCAAGCAGGAGGGAGCGGCGCATACCCGCTTCCCTCCTTAGCTTCCGCCGGTCGAGATCAGGCTTGAACATCGGAAGCCCGGAACGAGACTCGAACTCGTGACCCCTTCCTTACCATGGAAGTGCTCTACCAACTGAGCTATCCGGGCGGATCGATCAACTTTAGCGGCGCGCAGGCCCCTCGGCGGCGACGCCTCTGCAGGCTCGACCGACGCACTGCGACCGGCGGGCGGCCGGCTTTCGCCCGAAATTCCACCTTCCGCCCCCGGCATTGGGGGGAGCAAACGCCCCCCTGGTCACTTGAGAACACGATGCTGTCGCAAAGTGACCAGGGGCGGGGGACAGGGGCGCGTGATCGCCGCATCTGGGCGCTCGTGCGGCGGCAGCACGGCGTCGTGGCCCACCGTCAGCTGCATGCGCTCGGCCTCAGTCGGCCCGCGATCCGGTGGCGGGTGAGGAGTGGCCGCCTGCACCCGGTGCGGCGCGGCGTGTACGCGGTCGGGCGACCGGAGCTGGGCCGGCGTGGGCACTGGATGGCGGCCGTGCTCGCCTGCGGTGACGGGGCGGCGCTGAGCCACGGCAGCGCTGCGGCGCTGTGGGGATTCGGCCGGGAGCCGCGGGATCTGATCGAAGTCTCCGTGCCCCTCGGGCGGCGCTGCCGGCACCCGGGAATCCGCGCGCACCGTCGCATCACGCTGCGGCCGGAGGACCTCGCCGAGCACGAATGCATTCCCGTCACCGCGGCGGTGCGGACGCTGATCGACGAGGCGACCCGATTGTCGCCGCGGCGGCTCGAGCGCGCCGTCAACGAGGCCGACAAACTCGACCGCGTCGCGGCCGACGCCCTCTACGCCCGGCTCGACGACTACCGCGGCGAACCGGGGGTGGGTGCGCTGCGCAAGCTGCTCGACCCAGTCCACTTCCGGCTCAGCGATTCCGACCTCGAGCAGGCGATGAGGCCGGTCGCGAAGGCGGCCGGACTACCCGTGCCGGAGACGAAAGCCTGGCTTAACGGCTACGAGGTCGACTTCTTCTGGCCCGCGCTCGGCATCGTCGTCGAGGCCGACGGGCTGCGCTACCACCGCACCGGGTCCCAGCAGCGCCGCGGCTTGGAACGCGACCAGGCTCACGTCGCCGCGGGCCTCTTGGTCCTGCGCTTCTCGCACTGGCAGATCTGCCGCGAACCCGCCCGCGTCCGCAGCGTCCTCCGCCGCACCGCGGAGCGCACCCGGACGCAGCGTCCACCGGCCCGGTTGGTCAGTTGAACACAGCATGGCGTCGCAAACTGACCAGTGGAGGACGAGCAAGCGCTGAGGCGAGCCTACGGCCGCTGCGCCTATTCGGCCCCGACCGCCTCGATCCAGTCCCCAGGCAAGCAGGCTGCTGGCGTAGAGCAGCAGCTGCATGTGGCGGCGGGTCCAGGCGAGCCAAAGGCCGGCCGCGGCGGCCGCGGCGCCGAGCGCGATCAGGATCGCGGTGAGGACGCTGGCGTCGGGGTCGAAGCGGAAGTCGCCCGCAGGCCAGATCCCCAGCCCCTGTAGCGCGTTGAGCGGTCCGCGCAGGTTGCCTTCGGCGCTGGCGTCGGTCAGCGGCGAGGAGGTCGGCGGGACGAGGCCGGAGCTGACCACTGGGAGCACGAAGAGCGCCAGCGGCACACCGAAGGCGAGCGCCTGCATCGCCGCGTCCCGGCCGCCGAAGCGGCGCCAGGCGAGCGCGGCGA
>JBBDTK010000052.1:0-1824 GCA_040904405.1 Solirubrobacterales bacterium
GGCACCCCGTGAAGCTACGAATCGGCCCAGACGGAACCAACCGGATACGCATCAGGACACTAGTGTCCTGACACTAGGCCGCCGGGGGCAGCGGGTCGTCGCCGTCCTGCGGGGTCTCGACCCGGAGGATCTCGGCCAGCGCCGCGATCCCGACCTGGAGCTGCGCCGGGGTCGGCTCCCTGGTCGCCAGGCGGCGCTGGATCTCGCGTCCGGGGGCGTGAAAGGCCTCGGCCAGCGGCGAGCCGTGATGCCGGTCGCTCCAGGCGAACATCTCAACCGCGAGCGAGGCGCCGCCCAGCCCGACCGCGGCGCGAAGGGCCGGGCTCGGCCGCTCGACCAGCCGCTCCAGCAGCACCGTCCCGGCGACGGAGAGCAGCATCATCGGCGCGATCAGGTTGGAGCCGCAGCGGTCGTGCTCCTTCGGCACCGTGGCCGGATCGTCGACCCCCTGCTCGTGGGCGGCGATCGCCTTGTGCTCGACCCCGTGGTAGGCGGCGAGGTCGCGATCCCCGAGGGCGACGACGGCGGGGGCGATGCCGATCGCCTGGACCAGGCCCTCGCGCAGAGCCGAGCTGCCGGAGCGGCGGCGGATCGCCTTGGTGGCGAGCAGGGTCGTGCCGATCGCGGCGAGGACGCGCCAGTCCTCGAAGGGCAGCCGCGCCGCCGGCAGACGGCGGCGAACCAGCGGCAGCACCGCCATCGCCTCGGCCAGTTTCAGCGGACCGCGCAGCCCGGGCGCGCGGCCGGCCAGCTTCGGCGCCAGTCGCGGTTTGCGCTGGGAAGCGACCCGCACCTCGCCGTCCGGCGTCCGCACGGCGGCTGCCCAGTGCGTCGGCCCGTGGATCAGCAGGCCGTTGCGCAAGGCCATCCCTCCCAGTCGCAGCGGTGACGAACTCATAACACCAGACCTTAGAGGGGCGCTTAGAGTGCCGCCGCGTGGAGCTGCTCGCCGTCGCCCTCTGGTCCTTCGTCGTCGCGCTCGCCGGCGGCGTCGCCGGCCTCGTGCTCGGCAACCTGCGGCTGCCGGTCCTGCTCCAGTTCGCCGCCTCGCCCGCGGCCGGCGCCGGCGCCAACGTCGCCGTCAGCGGCCTCTCCGCCCTCACCGCCTCGATCGCCCACTGGCGCGCCGGCCGGATCGAGTGGCGCCTCTTCTGGCTGATGGCGCCGCCCTCGCTGGTCGGCGGCATCGCCGGCGGCCTGCTCTCGGGCCTGCTCCCCGAGCGGTTGCTGCTCGCCACGATCGCCCTCGTCGTCCTCTTCGGCGCCTACGAAATCTCCCGCCGCGACCGCTTCGCCGATCGCGGCAAACGCCGTGGCGGGGGCGTCAGCGCGGCCCTGACGATCGCCTTCGCGGTCGGCGTGCTCGGCGGCCTGGTCGGCCTGATCCTCGGCACGCTCCGCCTGCCGGCGATGGTCAGGTGGCTGGGAACCGCCCCCAAGGCGGCGGTGGGGACCAATGCCGCCACCGGCGCGGTGGTCGGCCTCGGCGGCCTCCTCGGCCACCTCCCCTCCGGAGTCGAGTGGCCGCTGCTCTACGCCGGCGCCGCCGGCGCCATCCCCGGCGCCTACCTGGGAGCCCAGCTGACCGGCCGCCTCGACGACGCCACCCTGCTCCGCGTGATCTCCGCGATCCTGGTTGTGGCTGGAATCGCATTAGCCGTGGAGGCTGGGTTGGGTTAGCTACACGATCGGCAGCTGGGAGGCCGGGGGTCGTCACGGGAGTGCCTCGCGAAGCGGGCACCGCAGAGTGATTCCTGCCGCGAAAGCGGCCCCAGATCAATCCCGCCGAAGGCGGGATTTGGGCACCTCCCGGGACGACCCCCG
>JBBDTK010000052.1:1834-45198 GCA_040904405.1 Solirubrobacterales bacterium
CCCCCCCCCCCCCCCCCCCCCCCCCGCCGTTGCCACCTGTCACGCCGACGATGTCACGCCGACGACCGCGCTATCGCGAGCGCGGTCGTCGGACCCCCTGTATCCCCCCTGCTAGGTCCCGGCCGGAGACCCCCAGTCCAGGCCTCCGGCCGGTGTGTCGGCTCTCCCTGGCTCTAGCTTGGAAAGCCGCCCACTGAAACACGGGGTCTCAGAGGAAGTTGCGCCTGTGACTACTCGCCCGCTCGTCCAGCCTCGAAGCGGCTGCGCAGGGACTCCAGACGCCGCCCCAGCTCGGCCTCGAAGCCGCGCTCGGTGGGCGCGAAGAAGCGCCGCTCCTCCAGCCCCGGCGGCATCAGCGGCTGGTCGCTGACGGCGCCGGGCTCGTCGTGGGCGTAGCGATAGCCCTCGCCCCGTCCGAGCGCCTTGGCGCCCGGATAGTGGGCGTCGCGCAGGTAGTCGGGGGGCGGCTGGGCGCCATTCTCGCGCACCTCTCCCCGCGCCCGACCGAGTGCTTTGTAGGAGGCGTTGGACTTGGGGGCGAGGGCGAGGTAGACGGCGGCCTGAGCGAGGTTCAGCGCGCACTCGGGCAGGCCGACACGGTCGACCGCGCGCGCCGCCGCGTCCGCCACCAGCAGCGCCTGCGGGTCGGCGTTGCCGACGTCCTCGGAGGCGAGAATGACCATGCGGCGGGCGATGAAGCGCGGGTCCTCGCCGCCCTCCAGCATCACCGCCAGGTAGTAGAGCGAGGCGTCGACGTCGGAGCCGCGCGTCGCCTTGATCCAGGCCGAGACGAAGTCGTAGTGGCGGTCGCCCTGGCGGTCGTAGTCGAGCGCCTTGCGCTGCAGCGCGTCCTCGACCGCGGCGACGTCGACCGCTGTGGACTTTGAACGTGTCCCAGCACGTACAAGGTCCACAGCGCGCGCGACCGCGCGCTCCAGCGCCGAGAGGGCGACCCGCGCATCGCCGCCGCAGCGATGCGCCAGCATCGCCAGCGCCGTGTCGTCGATCGGCGGCGGGTCGGCAAGGCCGCGCTCGGGGTCGGCCAGCGCCCGCCGCAGCAGCTGCTCGACCTGCTCGGGCTCCAGCGGCGCCAGCTCGTAGATCTGGCAGCGCGAGAGCAGCGCCGAGTTGACCTCGAAGTAGGGGTTCTCGGTGGTCGCCCCGATCAGCGTCAGCAGCCCCTCCTCGACCGCCGGCAGCAGCGCATCCTGCTGCGCCTTGTTGAAGCGGTGGATCTCGTCGAGGAAGAGGATCGTCGGTCGCCCGCTGGCCCGCCGCCGCTCCCGCGCCCGCTCGATCACGCCGCGGATCTCGGCTTTGCCGGCATTGACCGCCGACTCCTCCTCGAACGCCCCATCCGCCCCGGCGGCCGCGATCCGCGCCAGCGTCGTCTTCCCAGACCCCGGCGGCCCGTACAGGATCGCGGAATGAGGATGCCCGCTCTCTATAGAGACCCGCAGCGCCGACCCCTCCCCCAGCACATGCTCCTGCCCGACCAGCTCATCCAGCGACCGCGGCCGCATCCGCACCGCCAAGGGTGCATCAACTCCCGGCGCAGCAGACTGGCGGGCTGATTCCTCGTCGCTTCCGAACAGTCGGTCAGGCACTGCGCCGAGTATGACCGCGGCGCAGGCCGGGTGTGGCCACTTTCCCGTCCATATGACGGGTTTCTAGTACACGTATCCGGAAATTCTGGTCGGAATCGGCGAGTGGCTGGGCTTGCCTGACGACGCACGTGGGATGAGTCGATGCCGAAGCATCGGCGATTCCCACGGGTGGCGTCAGGTGCGTCCAGACGCCGCCGAAACGATCTGAATTTCCGGATACGTGTACTAGCCAAGCGCGCACCGCAGGAGCCGTGAGGGCTACCGGCCGCGCCGACGGACGCCGGGAGAGGCCTCGGGAGTGCCTCGCGAAGCGGCGCTCAACGAATACGAGGGAGCCGGGGGCGGTGTCGAGGGTGCCTCGCAAAGCGGCGCACCGGCGAGTGATTCCTGCCGCGAAGCGGCTGCAACATAGTGAGCGGAGCGCCGGCGGAGCGAACATAGGCACCCTCGACACCGCCCCCGGCTCCCCGCACACCACCTACAATCGCCAACATGGAGACCGCCACGCAGCCCCAAGCCGCCCAGTCCACCCTCGAGTCCTTCAACCCCGCCACCGGCGACCTGGTCGGCTCGGTCGCGACGATCACCCCCGACCAGGTGCAGGCCGTGGTCGACGACGTCGCCCGGATCCAGCCCGCCTGGGCCGAGCTGACGGCGAAGACGCGCGCCGAATACATGCGCCGCGCCGCCGAGGCGCTGCTCGACGACATCGACGAGCTCGCCGAGCTGCTCGTCGCCGAGCAGGGCAAGCCGCGCGCCGAGGCCTACACGATGGAGCTGCTGCCGACGGTTGACGCCCTGCACTGGTGCGCCAAGGCCGGCCCGAAGATCCTCGCCGACGAGAAGGTGCGGATGTCGCAGGTCTTCCTGGCCAGCAAGAAATCCCGCTTCACCTACGAGCCGCTCGGCGTCGTCGGCGTGATCGCCCCCTGGAACTACCCCTGGTCGATCCCCTTCGGCGAGGTCGCGATCGCGCTGATGGCCGGCAACGGCGTCGTCCTCAAGCCGGCCAGCCTGACGCCCCTGCTGGGCGAGGCGATCCGCCGCGTCTTCGAGAAGGGCGGCCTGCCCGAGGGGTTGGTCCGGGTCGTCCACGGCGGCGGCGCGGTCGGCGACGCGCTGGCGAAGTCGAGCGCGGAGAAGATCTTCTTCACCGGCTCGGTCGAGGTTGGCCGCAAGGTCGGCGAGGTCTGCGCCCAACGGCTGAAGGGCTCGGTGCTGGAGCTGGGCGGCAAGGACCCGATGATCGTCTGCGCCGACGCCGACCTCGACAACGCGATCAGCGGCGCCGTCTGGGGCGGCTTCGCCAACGCCGGCCAGACCTGCTCGGGGATCGAGCGCGTCTACGTCGTGCGCGAGGTCGCCGACCGCTTCGTCGAGGGCGTCGTCCGCGAGACCGAGAAGCTGCGGCTCGGCAACCCGCTCGAGTGGGAGACCGAGGTCGGCCCGATGACCTCCGAGAGCCAGCACGGGATCGTCGTCGAGCTGATCGAGGACGCGGTCGCTGCCGGCGCAACCAAGCGCTGCGGCGGCCCGACCGAGGTCGCCGGCCTCTCCGGCAAGTTCGTCGCCCCGACCGTGCTGACCGGAGTCACGCACGAGATGCGGATCATGAGCGAGGAGGTCTTCGGCCCGGTGCTGCCGATCGTCGTCGTCGACTCCGAGCAGGAGGCGATCGACCTCGCCAACGACTCCGAGTTCGGCCTCGGCGCCTCGGTCTGGACCAAGGACCGCCAGAAGGGGGCGCGGATCGCCCGCCGGATCGAGTCGGGGATGGTCTGGGTCAACGACCACTCGTTCAGCCACGGCGCCTGCCAGTGCGCCTGGGGCGGCGTCAAGGACTCCGGCGTCGGCCGCTCGCACTCCAAATTCGGCTTCTACGAGTGCGTCAACGTCAAGATGAACTCCTGGGAGCCGGGCCTCGCCCGCGACTTCTGGTGGCACCCCTACGACCAGACGCTGGGCGAAGCGGTGCGCGCCTCGGCGACGCTGCTCTACGGCAAGGGCGCGGCCCGGACCAGGGCCCTGCGCGAGGGCGCCGGGCCGCTGCTCAAGGTCGGCGC
The DNA here is from genome assembly GCA_040904405.1 of Solirubrobacterales bacterium. Taxonomy (GTDB): domain Bacteria; phylum Actinomycetota; class Thermoleophilia; order Solirubrobacterales; family 70-9; genus VRUE01. The sequence continues at coordinate 5,505 of JBBDTK010000052.1, forward strand.
CCGTACGCTGCGCAAGAAGCCACGCTAGGGACCCATGCCGGCAGGGGTTCCACTTAACTTTTTTTGAAGAGAGGGGCAGGCCGTCCGAGGGCCGGTGCGCAAAAAAAGTACAAGGCGTTCCACCCCTACCCGGCATGGGTCCTTGGTCGTGAGCGCCGCGGTCGAGGTGCGCGGGCTGCGGCGCGACTACGGCGAACAGCCGGCGCTGGACGGGGTCGACTTCGATCTGGCCGCGGGCGAGACGCTGCTCGTCCTCGGCCCCAACGGCGCCGGCAAGACGACCCTGCTGCGCATCCTGGCGACGCTGCTGCGGCCGGGAGCGGGCGAGGTGCGGGTGCTGGGGGCGCGGCTGCCCGGCGAGGCCTGGAAGGTCCGGGGGCGGATCGGCTTCCTCGGCCACGAGCCGCTGCTCTACCGCGACCTCAGCGGGCGCGAGAACCTGCGCTTCCAGGCGCGCCTGCACGGGCTGCGCGGGGAGGCGGCCGAGGCCCGGATCGGCTTCCTGCTGACCGCGGTCGGCATGGAGCGGCGCGCCGACCAGCGCGTCGCCGAGCTCTCCGCCGGGATGCGGCAGCGGCTGGCCGTCTGCCGCTGCGTCCTGCACGAGCCGCAGCTGCTGCTGCTCGACGAGCCCGATTCCAACCTCGACGCCGAGGGCCGCGAGCTGGTCCGCGAGCTGATCGGGCCCGGCGGGGGCCGCACGCGCGTGCTGGTTACCCACGATCCGCGCCGCCACCTGCCGGGGGCCGAGCGGGCGCTCGTCCTCGGCCCCGGCGGGCGCGTCGTCCGCGGCTGCGCGGCGGCGGATCTCGACCCCGCCGAGGCCGGGGCCGCCGCCGGGGGGGTCGCGTGACCCCCGCGCGGGAGGCGTTCCGGGCGATCCTCGCCAAGGACCTGCGGGCGGAGCTGCGCACCCTGCAGTCGCTGCCGGCGATGGCGCTCTTCGCCGTCACCACCTTCGTCATCTTCCGCTTCGGCCTCGATCGCACCAGCCTCTCCGGCGACCTCGCCGCCGGGGTGCTCTGGGCGACGCTGCTCTTCGCCGCGATCCTCGGCATCAACCGGCTCTTCGTAACCGAGCGCGAGGAGGGCGGCTTCGACGCGATCCGCCTCGCCCCGCTCGACCGTACCGCCCTCTTCGCCGCCAAGGCGGCGGCGCTGCTCGCCTACCTGGTCGTGCTGGAGCTGATCGTCGTCCCGATCTTCGCGATCTTCTTCCTCGACTCGGCCGCGGCGCTGCCGCCGCTGCTCGCGGTCCTGCTGCTCGCCGACCTCGGCCTCGCCGTCACCGGCACGCTGATCTCGTCGATGGCGGTCAACTCGCGCGCCCGCGACCTGCTCACCCCGCTCGTCCTGCTGCCGCTGGCGGTGCCGCTCTCGATCGCCGCCACCGGCGCGATCGAGCCGCTGCTGGCCGCGGGCGGTCCCGGTTACGAGCGCTTCGGCACCTGGCTTGCGGTGCTCGGGCTATACGATTTGATCTTCCTCCTCGTCGGCTATGCGGTATTCGACTTTCTGCTGGAGGACTAGATGACTGATTCCAATTTGCGCACCCACGGATGGAACGCCTGGCGCGGCGCTGGATCGGCACCCGCGACCTCGCGCGTAGCGCCGCTACGCGCAGCGGCCGCGTGTACCGCCCAGCTTGGCCAGTCGTCCCCCCGCGGGCACGCAAATACGAAATCAACCATCTAGCCCTCCAGGAACTCTATGTACGGAAAAGGACTCAAACCTCTTGCAGTTGCCACGGTGGCCGCGCTAGCCGTCGGCTTTTCCCTCGTCTTCTTCTATGCCCCGTTGGATGCCGACCAGGGCTTTGTGCAGAAGATCTTCTACCTGCACGTGCCGCTGGCGATCGTCGCCCTGCTCGGCTTCGTCGCCGGCGGCGTCTTCGCGATCCTCCACCTGCGCAGCGGCGATTCGCGCTGGGACGCCTACTCCTACGTCTCGATCCACATCTCGGTGATCTTCGGCGTCGCGGTGCTGATCACCGGCGCGATCTGGGCCAAGGCCTCCTGGGGCCACTGGTGGGTCTGGGACGAGCCGACCCTGGTCAGCTTCCTGATCGTCTTCCTGATGTACGCGACCTACTACCCCTTCCGCTACGCGATCGAGGATCGCGAGCGCCAGGCTCGCTACGCCTCGGTCTTCGCGATCGCCGCCGGCGCCTTCGTGCCGCTCAACTTCATCGCGGTGCGGCTGGCCGAGAGTCTTGTCCACCCGCGCGTCTTCGCCACCACCGGCGGCGGCCTGCCCGCCGAGATGATGCTGACCTTCCTCGCCAGCCTGGCCGCGATCGGGCTGCTCTGGGTGACCCTGGTCAAGTTCGAGCTGACCGCGAAGAGCGCCGCCGGACAGGTCAAGCGGCTACGCCGCGCGCTCGACGCCCCAACCCCGGGCGGTTCCTCCCGCGTCGCCCCGGAGGTGTCCTAGCGATGCCCGCGCTGCCCCTGGAGGAGGCCGGCAAGTACGTCGCCGGCGCCTACGTCGTCTTCCTCGTCCTGATCGTCGTCTACGTGGCGATCATGGCGGCGAAACTGCAGCGGATCGAGCGTGAGCTGCGCGAGCTGGCCAGCTTCGCCGAGACCCGCGCCGCCACTGACCAAGCCACCCCCGGGCGCGAGAAGGTGGCATCCGATGTCTGAGCTGCTCGCCCTTGGCGTCTCGCACAAGACCGCGCCGCTCGACCTGCGCGAGCGGCTCTCGCTGACCGAGGGCAGCGCCGTCGGCGCGCTCAACGAGCTGACCGGGGTCGAGGGGATCCACGAGGCGGCGGCGATCTCGACCTGCAACCGCACCGAGCTCTACCTGATCGTCTCCGACCCGGTGGAAGCGGAGTCGACCGCGCTCGGCGTGCTCACCCGCCAGGCGGAGATCCGCCCCACCGAGCTGCTCGGCCACCTCTACTCGCTGCGCGCCGGCGACGCCGCCGACCACCTCTTCCGGGTCACCGCCGGGCTCGACTCGATGATCGTCGGCGAGGCGGAGATCCAGGGCCAGGTCAAACGAGCCTACGAGCTCGCCCTGGTCGAGGGCGGCACCGGCCCGATCCTCAACCGCCTCTTCCGCGGCGCCCTCGCCGCCGGCGGCCGCGTGCGCGAGGAGACCGCGATCGGCGAGCGCAACGTCTCGGTCCCCTCGGTCGCGGTCGAGCTGGCGCGGCGCACGCTGGGGGAACTCGGCGAGCGGCGCGTGCTCGTCGTCGGCGCCGGCGAGACCGCCGAGCTGGTCGCACGCGCCCTGGTCGCCCGCGGCGCCGGCGCAGTCTTCGTCGCCAACCGGCACTACGACCGGGCGATCGGCCTGGCCGAGCGCTTCGGCGGCGCGGCGGTCCGCTTCGAGGAGCTGCCCGAGCAGCTGCGCGAGGCCGACATCGTCGTCTCCGCGACCAACTCGCCTCACCACATCGTCGAGCGCGACGGGCTCGAGCACGTGATGGCGACACGGGGGCAGCGGCCGCTGCTGCTGGTCGACATCGCGGTGCCGCGCGACATCGAGCCCGAGTGCCGCGAGATCGCCGGGGTCAGCCTCCACGACATCGACGACGTGCAGCAGATCGTCGAGCGCAACGCCGGCGGCCGCGAGGCCGAGGCGCGGCTGGCGGAGCCGATCATCGCCGCCGAGCTGGAGCGCTTCCAGCGCTGGCTCGCCTCGCTCGAGGTGGTGCCGACGATCGCGGCGCTGCGCGAGCGCGGCGACGAGCTCGTCGCCCGGGTGCTGGCCGAGAACGACGGTCGCTGGGAGAGCCTCGGCGAGGCCGACCGCGAGCGGCTCATAGCGATGGCGAGGGCGATCGCCTCGCGCCTGCTGCACGAGCCGACCCTGCGGATGAAGCGCTCGGCGGGGAGCGACGAGGCCTACCTCTACGTGAGCGCGCTGCGCGAACTGTTCGGGCTCGACGCCGAGCTGGAGCCGGAGGGCGAAGCGCCCGGCAAGGTGACCGAGTTGCGCAGGGGCGATTCCGGTAGGGGTTCTACTTAAGCTGGGGAGGTGGCCTATCCCGACAGGGGTTTCACGTAAACGGCCCGAGAGGCCTATCAGGTAGGGGTTCCACTTAACTCGCGGAGGTGACCTATCCCGGTAGGGGTTCCACTTAACTTTTTTTGAAGACAGTTTGCGGCCGTCCTTGGATGTCGCCGCAAAAAAAGTACAAGACGTTTCACCCCTGTCGGGATAGGCCACAATCCACACGCTCTGATGATTCGGATAGCCACCGCCGCGCGTGACCGACCGAGGACGCTGAGATGCGCGGTGTCACGATGCGCCTAGCCACTCGCAGCAGTGCACTGGCCATGGCGCAGGCACGTCAGGTCGCCGAGCTGCTGGGGGGGGCGGAGCTGGTCGAGGTTTCGTCGGATGGCGAGGTGGGCGACAAGGCTCGGTTTGGGGGGGGGGGGGAGTGGGCTTTGCTGGCGGGGGAGGCGGATATCGGCGTCCACTCGGCCAAGGATCTGCCGGCGGAGATGCCGGAGGGGTTGACGATCGCCGCGGTGCCGGTGCGGGAGGATCCGGCCGACGTCTGGATCGAGTCGGGCGGGGACCCGGCCGCGGGGACCGGGTCGCCAAGGGAGAGAGTCTCGTCCTCCGGGGCGGGCGGCTCGTCCTCTGAGGGGGGGATCTCATCGCCCCGGCCGAGCGGGTCCTCGGAACGCGTGAGCTTGCCCCCCGGCCCGGAGGCCTCGCTCGGCCGTGTGCCCGAGGGCGCGCGGGTCGGCACGGCCAGCCTGCGTCGTCGCGCTCAGCTGCTCGCCGCCCGCCCCGACCTCGAGGTGACCGAGCTGCACGGCAACGTCGACACGCGGCTGCGCAAGCTGGCCGAGGGGGAGCTCGACGCGATCGTCCTCGCTGCCGCCGGTCTGCGACGGCTCGGACGCGAGGAGGAGATCGGCTTCGCAATTCCGGCCGAGGCGATGATCCCGGCAGCGGGCCAGGGGGCGCTGGTGCTGCAGGCCGGCGTCGGCGATGAGAAGGCGCTGCAGGCCTGCGCGGCGATCGGCGACGAGACCGCACTGCGCGAGCTGACCGCCGAGCGCGCCGTCGTCGCCCTGCTCGAGGCGACCTGCGCGACCCCGATCGGGGTCCACGCCAGGGTCGGGGTCGCCGCGCAGGAAAGGGGCGGGGGAGAGTCCGGATTGGAATCTGGATTGGAGACTGGATTGGAGACTGGAGGGCGGGCTGCGGGCAGATCCCCATCCGAGCGCAGAGGACAGACCGCAGGCGAAGCCCGGCCCGAGGGCGCAGGGCGGTCGGGCCAGATGCTCACCGTCGAGGCCTTCGTCGGCCTCCCGGACGGCAGCGAGTGGATCCGCGATCGGGTCGAGGGCGATGCGGCCGAGCCGGCGACCCTCGGGGCGTTGCTCGCCGAGCGCCTGCTCGCCGCCGGCGCCCGAGACCTCCTCGACCGCGCCGAGGAGTGGAGCCCTAGTGTGTGACGTGGAGAGTCCACCCGCAGGTCCGCGTGTGCGGCCGGCACGGGCCAGGCCAAGTGGGACGCAGCGAGGCCGGCCTCGCTGGCGACGAGAGGGAGGCGCGGGATGAGCGCCCGGCCGGGGGTCGTGTACCTGGTCGGGGCCGGGCCGGGCGATCCGGGGCTTATCACGGCGCGCGCGCTGGAGCTGATCGGGTCCGCCGACGTGATCTTCCACGACCGCCTGATCCCGCCGGGGGTGCTCGACGGCGCCCGGCCCGACGCCGAACTCGCCTACGTCGGCAAGGTCCCCGCCGAGCGACCGAGTACAGCCGGGCGGGTGCCCCCGGGGGGTGGGTCCGCCGGCCCGAGCGAGGGTAAACGCGCCGACCAGCCGAATGACGCTGACGGTCCCGCGCCGCCCTCCTCCGTCCCGCAGGGTGAGATCAACGCGCGGCTGGTGGAGGCGGCCCGGGCCGGCCGGAGCGTGGTACGGCTGAAGGGCGGCGACCCGTTCGTCTTCGGCCGCGGCGGCGAGGAGGCGGAGGCGCTGCGCGAGGCCGGAGTCGAGTTCGAGGTCGTGCCCGGGGTGACGGCCGGGATCGCGGCGAGCGCCTACGCCGGCATCCCGGTCACCCACCGCGACGACGCTTCCGCGGTTGCCTTCGTCACCGGCCACGAACGCGCCGACGCTGCCGCGGCTGACAGGGCGGGCGCGGCCGGGGGCGCGGGTGAGCCGGAGGACGCCGCGGGCGAGGGGGTCGGGCCCGGGGTCGACTGGGAGGCGCTCGCCCGCTTCCCCGGCACGCTCGTCTTCTACATGGGCGTCAGGCGATTGGGCGAGAACGCCCGGGCGCTGATCGAAGCGGGTCGCGACCCGGAGGAACCCGCCGCCGCGGTCGAGCGCGGCACGATGGAGGGGCAGCGCACTGTCGTCGCCACCCTCCGCACCCTGGCCGAGGCGGTGAAGCTCGAGGACATCGGCGCCCCGGCGCTGATAGTCGTCGGCCCCGTGGTCGGGCGCCGTGAGGCGCTCGCCTGGCTCGAGCGCCGTCCCCTGCACGGCCGCCGCGTCGTCGTCACCCGCGCCCGCGCCCAGGCCAGCGGCCTCGCCGCGACCCTGCGTACGCTCGGCGCCGAGGCGGTCGAGCTGCCGGCGATCCGGATCGAGCCACGGATCGAGAGCGAGGAGGTGCGGCGAGCGGTCGCGCGAATCGGCGAGTACGCGCTGATCTGCGTCACCAGCCCCAATGGGGCGCAGCTGCTCTTCGACGCCCTTGCCACGGCAGGGCTCGATGCGCGAGCGTTGGATCCTGCGCCGACGAAGCTCAAAAAGAAGCAGGTAGAGGAGGTGGAAGGGTCCGGTTCCACCGTGGAGGGCTCGGCGCAGGCAGCGACGGGCGCTGGCGCGGAGGACACAACCCAGGCGGGGACGGCAGTTGCCGCGATTGGCCCTGGGACGGCGCGGGCGCTCGCCGAGCACGGCATCGCAGCCGACGTCGTCCCTGAGCGCTTCGTCGCCGAGGCGCTGGTCGAGGCGCTGGCGCCGGTCGAGGTCGAGGGTCGCCGCGTCCTGATCGCCCGCGCCGCCGAGGCTCGCGACGTCCTCCCCGACGCGCTGCGCGAGCGCGGCGCCGAGGTCGACGTCGTCGCCCTCTACGAGACGGTGCGCGAGGAGCCGGCGCCGGAGGCGGTCGAGGCGGTGCAGGGCGCCGACTACGTCACCTTCACCTCCTCCTCGACCGTGACCAACCTGACCGAGGCGCTCGGCGAGCGTTTCCCCCGCGAGGCGCGCATCGTCTCGATCGGCCCGATCACCAGCGAAGCCGTCCGCGCCGCCGGCCTCGAGGCCCACGTAGAGGCCAAGCAACACGACGTGGACGGCCTGATCGCCGCACTCCTGGCCGACGCCGCCCGGTGAGGCCGCCCGAATATCCGCGAGGTTGCATCCGTGCCCGGATAGCGGGCATAGATGCAACCTCGCGCGGGAACGCCCGGTAGAACTGGGGGAACGATGGGGTTCGGGACGCCGCAGCGGCATTTTCGGGTCACCGACTCGACCAACGCCCGTGCGCGCGAGCTGGTCGAGGCCGGAGCGCCGCACGGGACCGTCGTCACCGCCGACGAGCAGACCGCCGGCCGCGGGCGGCAGGGACGCAGCTGGAGCGCGCCGCCGGGCAAGGCGCTGCTCTACTCGGCGGTGCTGCGTCCCTTGGACGAGCGCCACCTGCTGCTGCCGCTGGCTGTGCCGCTCGCCGGCTGCGAGGCGGCGGAGAATCTGGCCCCGGGGATCGAGTGCGCAATCAAGTGGCCCAACGACATCTGGGTCGAGGGGCGCAAGCTGGCCGGGGTGCTGATCGAGGCACGGTTCGCCCAGGGGGGCAAAGCTCCGGCGGGTGTCGAGGGTGGCGGCGATCCAGGCGAGACGGGCGGCGACTGGGCGGTGGTCGGCGTCGGTCTCAACCTGACCATCACCCGCGATGAGTTCCCGCCCGAGCTCCGGGATACGGCGATCTCGCTCCTCGGCGCCCTCGACGGGGGTCGGAAGTCGCCTCGACGATGCCTCGCGGAGCGGCCCCGGCAGGGTGATTCCAGCCGCGAAGCGGCACAACATTTCACCGCCAAAGGCGGTGATAGGCACTCGGCGAGGCGACTCCCGACCCCCCACCATGCAACCGCAGTTCTAAGCCGCCATCTCAACCGCTGGGTCGCCGCGGAGCGCGACTCCGTGCTCGCCGCCTGGCGCAGCCGCGACGCGCTGCGCGGTCGCGAGATCTCCTGGGACGGCGGTGCCGGAATCGCCGACGGGATCGAGGACTCGGGAGACCTACGAGTCGTCGTCGCCGGCGGCGACCGCGTCGTCCTCGGCGCCGGCGAGGTCCACCTCACCGTCTCCTGACCCGGTCTCACCGCCTCCTGACCCGGTCTCACCGTCGCCTGACCCGGTCTCACCGTCGCCTGACCGGCTTGCGTCCCCGTCCAGGGCGTCCGAGACATCGGGTGATGCGTCCGCGGCGTCCTCCGATCCGTCCGGGGTGTCTGGGGCATCTGACTCCGGCGGCTCCCCCTCCGGGGCGCCGCCGTTCCCCTTCGACCTTGCCCGGCTCCGGGTCCGCTGCTTGGCCGCCGAGCCGTTCTCGCCGTCGCCCTTCTTGCCTTTTTTCCGTTTGCGCCGCCGCTTGCCGTTTTTGGGGAAGTTGCGCAGCAGCTCGCGCGCCGTCGCCGAGGGTTTGCGGGCCATCCGCATGCGGGCGCCGCGCAGCACCTCCTCGCCCTCGGGAGTGTGGGAGACGGCGCCGGCGAGCAGCGCCACCGCCAGGCGGCGGTCCTGTTTGCGCGCCGCGTGGACCAGCCGGCGGGCGTTGCGCCCGTGCGCCCGCCCCGAGGAGTTGACCAGGAGGCCGAGCAGGCGCTTGGTCTCCGGCCAGCGCTGCACGGCGTACTCTTCGTGCAGCTCGCGGGTGTAGGAGGCGAGCCGCCAGACCCACGCCTGCGCCTGGTCGCGGCGGCCGATCCGTTTGTCGACCAGCGCCTGCAGCAGGCACTTCGTCCCGGCCCGCTTGTCCTCGCGGCTCCAGGTGCCGACGATGTCGATCGCGTCGTCGAAGGCCTCGGCGTCGCGCAGCTCGGCGATCTCGGCCAGCGCTTTCAGCCGCAGCTGCGAGTTGCGGTTGCGCTGCACGCAGGTGAGCAGGAAGCGGCGGCGCAGCTCCTTGGTGCGGTCGTTCTGCAGCATCGAGCGGGCGCGGCGCCAGTTCTGCGGGTTGACGCGAGCGCCGGCCAGCGCCGCCCAGGCGTGCTGCTCGGCGTGGTCGAGGTTCTCGACCGCGATCCGCCAGAGCTCCCGTTCGAGCACCTGGGTGCGCCGCTCGGAGTCCTCGGCGACGGGGACGATGCGGCGCTCGACCCGCACCCGCCGCCCGCGCCCGCGCCGCACCGGCCCGACCACGATCGCGCCGCCGCGGTAGACGTCGCGGTCGAGCAGGCTGTGCAGGGTGACGATCGTCTCGTCGTGGGTGGTCGCCGGGTGGACGAAGTCGATCACCAGGCCGGCCTCCTTGCCCGGCGCCCGCCGGGTGACGCGGCCGACCCGCTGCTGGTAGATCCGTCGCGAGGCGGTCGGGGCGAGGTGCATGCAGATCGTCGCCCGCGGCGAGTTCCAGCCCTCGGCGAGCAGCATCGCGTTGCAGAGCACGTCGACCTCGCCGCGCTCGAAGCCGGCCAGGATCTCGGCCAGTTCGCGCTTCGGCGTCTCGCCGGAGACCGCCCGGGCGACGATGCCGGCGTTCTGCAGCGCTTTGGCGACGTTCTTGGCGTGCTGCACGCCGGCGGTGTAGAGGACGCCCGGCATCCTGCTGAAGCGGGTCTTGTAGAGGTCGGCGATGGCGACGTTGAAGGGCTCCTGGTCGAGCAGCGCGGCCAGCTCCTCCTGGTCGAAATCCTGGTCGACCTCGCCTTTGCGCAGCGGCACCTTGGCGATCGTCCGCACCCCGGGCCCCGGCGGGATGCGAATGCAGCGCAGCGGCGCGATCACCCCTCGGCGCGCCGCCTGGGCGAGGTCGAAGCGCGAGGTCTGGGTCGGGAAGAGGTCGGCGACGTGGCGGGCGATCAGCGCCCCGGTCGCGGTCATGCCGATGAAGACGGGGCCGGTCCAGGCGCGGATGCAGGCGCTGGTTTTCTCGCCCAGCGCGGTGTGCGCCTCGTCGCAGATCACGATCGAGTAGGCGTCGGAGACCTTCTTGTGGTTGCGGACGAACCACTGGTAGGTCTCGACCGTGACCGGGCCGTCGGGGTCGTCGCGATCGCCCAGCAGCGGCGGCCGCAGCCGCTCCTTGTAGCCGCGGTCGGAGATCTCGCCGATGAACTGGTCGACCAGGTTGCGGCGGTGGGTGAGGATCAGGACGCCGCCGGTGCGGGTGGCGTCGATGAAGCCGACCGCGGCGACGGTCTTGCCGGCGCCGGTCGCGTGCTCGAACCAGAAGCGCCGCTCGGCGCCGGGGTCCTCGGCCGCCTCGGCTACCGCCTCCCCGCCGTCGTCCTCGGCCGCCGCTTCCTCCCAGTCCTGGGGCTCCTCGTCGGGCTCCAGCTCGTCGGGCTCCTCCTCGTCCACCGGCTCGGCGCCGTCGGCCGGGGCCGCGGCTGCCTCGGCGGCGGCTACGTCCGCGGCGCCGTTCTCGGCCGCCGTCTGCTGCTCGGAGATCAGCTCGGTCAGGGTGCCGGAGAGGGCGTCGACCTGGTGCGGGTTGAGCTCGGCGCCGTCACGCAGCTTCGGTGGCTCGTCGGCCAGCAGCCGCTCCAGCCCGAGCAGCAGCGAGAAGTCGCGCCGCCACTGGATCGAGGGCTCCTCCGCCCCCTCGTCGAGCTCCCTCAGCGCCGCGTCGAGGGCGCGGCGGCGAGCCGTCCCCGGGGCGAGCGCCTCGGGCCCCTCGCCGTCGAGCAGCAGCGGCTCGCGGGCGAACGCCGACGCCCGCTCGATGTCGGTGCCTGAGGGAACAGCCGCTGACGCGGCGACTTCGCTGGTCTTGGCCATGAAGGCTTGTGCGCTTTCGTTCCGCGGCGACGCGGGTGCGTGCCGCCGGAAGACTTGGTGAGGATGCCAGGAGTTCGGTTTCTCCCTACCCCGGCGATCTCAAGCGGTTCGGGTACACGAACCAGACCGTCCTAGTGTAGACAATGAGGACAGATGAATGATTCCGATCCACGCACCCGGATGACGCGGGCACGTCCCTCGGGAATCATTCAGCTGACCTCCTACGTTTTGGTCGGAATGGCATTGACCATCGTCGGCTGCGGATCCGCCGAGACCGGAGGGGGAAATCCCCCCGACTACGACGAGGCGCTGGCGGGAGCGCCGGCGCCGCTCGCCGCGCTGCACCGCCAGGAGAACGAGCTGCTCGGCGGCGGGCTCGAGGCCTACGAGGGGCGGCTGGCCGCGCTGCGCGGCTACCCGGTCGTCGCCAACGTCTGGGCCTCCTGGTGCGGCCCCTGCCGGCTCGAGTTCCCCTACTTCCAGCGCGCCGCGGCGAAGTACGGCAAGCGGATTGCCTTCCTCGGCATCGACCGCCAGGACTCCGACGACGCAGCGCTCACCTTCCTGCGCGAAGCTCCGGTTCCCTACCCCAGCTACCGCGACCCCGACGAGGCGATCTCGGAGAGCATCGGCGCCAGCCTCGGCATGCCCGACACCGCCTTCTACGACAGCGGCGGCGAGCTCGTCTATCTGAAACAGGGCCCCTACGACGATTTTGCCGAGTTGAGGGCGGACATCGAGCGCCACGCGCTCGGCGGCGGGACGGAAAGGGGATAATCGAGGGCATGGACGTCTTCGTCGTCATCGCCGTCGTCGCCATCGCCGTGCTGCTCGCCGAGCTGATGCTGCCGACCGGCGGGGTGCTCTCGGGGATCGGGGCGCTGGGCCTGATCGCCGCCGGCGTCGTCGCGCTAACCGCCGAGTCCGACTCCAGCGCCAGCGAGTGGGCTGGGCCCGGGCTGATCACGCTCGGTGTGCTCTCGCTCGTGACCGCTTACTTCGTCGGCCGCAAAGTGCTGGCCGCGCACCGCGACGAGCCGGTCCGCGCCGGCTACGAGGAGCTGGTCGGCGCCAGCGCCGAGGTCCGCACCTCACTCGACCCCGAGGGACAGGTGTGGATCGAGGGGGCGCTCTGGCGGGCGCGCCTGAGCGGCGACGGGGGGCCGCTGCGGCCGGGAGATAGAGTCACGGTCGAGGCGGTCGAGGGGCTCACCCTGAAGGTGCGCGCCGAGCCGCCGGCCGACGCCCCCGTCGAAGAAGGAGCAGGCTGATGGAAGTAGCTCTCGTGGTGCTGGTCGTCCTGGTGATCTTCGCGCTGATCCTCGCCGGGTCGGCGATCAGGGTCCTGCGCGAGTACGAGCGCGGGGTGATCTTCCGGCTCGGGCGGCTGATCGCGACCAAGGGGCCGGGGCTGATCCTGTTGATCCCGATGATCGACCGGATGGAACGGGTCGACCTGCGCACGGTCACCCTGAACATCCCCCCGCAGGAGGTGATCACCCGCGACAACGTGCCCTCCAGCGTCAACGCGGTCGCCTACTTCCGGGTCGTCGACCCCGACCGGGCGATCGTCGAGGTCGAGAACTTCCTGCTCGCCACTTCGCAGATCTCGCAGACGGCGCTGCGCTCGGTGCTGGGCAAGGCCGAGCTGGACCAGCTGCTGGCCGAGCGCGAGCGGCTCAACGAAGAGCTGCAGACGATCATCGACGAGTCGACCGAGCCCTGGGGCGTGAAGGTGACCGCGGTCGAGATCAAGGACGTCGAGATCCCCGAGCAGATGCAGCGGGCGATGGCGCGCCAGGCGGAGGCCGAGCGTGAGCGGCGGGCAAAGATCATCAACTCCGAGGGCGAGTACCAGGCGGCGCAGAAGCTCACCGACGCGGCCGACATCATCAGCACCAACCCGGCCTCGCTGCAGCTGCGTTACCTGCAGACGCTGCTGGAGATCGGCGGCAACCAGAACACGACGATCGTCTTCCCGCTGCCGATGGACGTCCTGGAGCCCTTCCTGGGCGGGATGAAAACCGAGCCGAAACCGCCGAAGACCGGGCCGCGACCGGCGCCGGAGGAGGTCCCAGACGTCGAGGTCCCGCGCCCCGAGGTCGACGTGCCAGGCCCCGACCCCGACGAGCTGCCCCCGTCGCGGAACTGAGGCGCCGCCCGGACAGTTCGCGGCCGCGACCGCCGACGAGGTGGGCGACCTGAGCGCGCCTGAGATTCGCATCGACCAGCTGACCGGGCTGCGGACGATCCTCGCCCCCGGGCGGTCGGAACGGCCGCGCGGACACGGCGGCGAGGCCGTGGATGCCGGCAGCGGGGATGCGCGCTCGGGCGAGGGGCGCACGGTCGGCGAGGGCGGCAAGGGGACGGCGGTAGGCGAGGGGGCGGGGGCGGGCTCCTGCCCGTTCTGCGAGGGACGCGAGGAGCGCACGCCGCCCGAGGTCTACGCGGTGCGGCCGGGCGGCGGCGGGGCGGACACGCCCGGTTGGACCAGCCGCGTGGTGCCCAACCTGTACCCGGCGCTGGGTCCGCCCGCGCAGGGTCCCGACTCATCGCGAGGCTCCTTAAGCACGCGTGACGTGACTAAGGAACCACGCGGCGGGATGGGGGCGGGCGAGGCCGGCCCGCTCAGCGGCGAGGCCGGCGCCTTCGCCAGCGCCGGCGATCCGCTGCTCGAGTCGCGCCGGGCCGGCGAGGCCGACCTCTTCGCGGCCCGGCCGGCGGACGGCGGCCACGAGGTGATCGTCAACGCGCCCGAGCACGTGACCGCGATGGCGGAGCTGAGCGAGGAGCGCTTCGCCGGCGCGATGGCGACCTGGCGCGAGCGGATGCGCGCCCACGCCGAGGCCGCCCACGTGCAGCTGGTCCTCAACGAGGGCTCTGGCGCCGGGGCCTCCCTTCCCCACACCCACGCGCAGCTCTACGCGCTGCCCTTCGTGCCGGCGGCGGTGGCGCGCGAGCGCGAGCGGGCCGGCGCCTACGGTGAACGGACGGCCGGCGGCGGCCTGCTCGCCGACGTCCTGGTCGAGGAGGTGCGGCGGCGCGAGCGCCTGGTCGCGATCGACGAGGAGGCGGCGCTGATCTGCCCCTGGGCCTCGCGCTCCCCCTACGAGCTGCGGGTGGTGCCGCGGCGGGCCGCGGCGCGCTTCGAGCAGGACGAGAGCGGCGCGGCGATGATCCAGACCGCGCTGCGCCTGCTCGCCGCGCGCTTCGACGGACCGCCCGAGCTGAACCTCTGGGTCGCGACGGCGCCCCGCGGCGCCGAGCAGTTCCACTGGCACGTCGACATCGCCCCCCGCCTCTCCGTCAAGGCCTCCTTCGAGCTCGCCACCGGTGTCGACATCAACGTCTACCCACCGGAGCGCGCGGCGTCCGACCTGCGCGAGCTGCTGTGACGTGTGTGACACTGCGCATGCCTGCGTGCTCGGTCGTTCGCGTGCGGAGCACGCCACGCGACCCCCGCCGAAGGCGGGGTGCGAGCGCGTCAGCGCGAGTTCCTTGGCCTGCTTGGTCACACACGTCACAGGTCCGTAGGATCGCCGGATGACCCCGAACCCCCGTCCGATCCCGCGCTTCATCGCGGATTCGACCCAGGAGGGGATTCCGCACGGGCGGTTCGCCGAGCGGCTCGGCGAGGAGTTCGCGAAGGCCTGCGGGGCGATCGAGGATCTGCCCGAGGGCGTGGAGTTTCCCAGCGAGGTCGAGTGGTTCCCGGAGCGCGCCTGGGGTGGGCGGGTCTGGGTGCCGGCGACGGCGCGCGTGAGCGCGCCCGCCGCCAAGTCGGACCCAGGCGGTGACGGCGACAGGACGCTGGAGCTGTTCGGCCACGCCTCCTACGCGCAGCCAGAGGACGGCGAGCCAGGCGACTTCCGCGCCGGCGCCGACTTCACCGACGTGCTCGCCGAGGACAACCCGGACTGGCGGATCGACCTCAACGACGAGGTGATCGGCCGCTGGCGCGGCGAGAACGGTCGTGCCGGCGCGGTCACGCTGGTCTGGGGCCGGCCGCTGATCCGCGGCGCCATCGCCGCGACCGCCGTGCTCGACGCCGAGACCGTCGACCAGGAAGTCGTCTCCGACGAACGTTTCACCCTGCTCGCCCTCGACGCCCTCGAGGGCTACGGCGACGACATCTTCCTTGAGGTGAAGCTGTGGAGCCGCCGCGCCCTCGAGCTCGCCAGCGAGAACCTCTATGGCTGAGTCGATGTTTTTATATAGCTATACCTCATTCAGCTATATTTAGATATAGATGGCCAGGCCAACACGCGCCCTGTCTCCCCTTGCGCTGGAAGCAGCGGGGATGCTCGGCGCCGCCGTGCGGGTGGGCCGCCGGCAGCGTCGCTGGACCGTGGCGGAGCTGGCCGAGCGAGTCGGCGTCACCGAAGCGACCATGCTCAAGGTCGAACGCGGCGATCCGGGCGTTCGGCTCGGGATCGCCCTCGAGGCGGCTGCGCTCACGGGCGTGCCCCTCTTCGGCGAGGACCGCGCCCGCCGGCAATTGGAGAGGGGACGACTGGACGACCGCCTGAGCCTGCTGCCGCAGAAGGTGCGCCCGCCGCGCGAGGTCGACGATGACTTCTGAGCCCAGCGAGGCATTCGTGTGGATCTGGCTGCCCGGAGCCGACGACCCGGTCGTGGCCGGTCGCCTCGACCTCGATGGGGACCTCGTCGGCTTCACCTACGGGCGCAGCTACCTGGAGCGCGAGGGACGGATCCCCCTCTTCCTGCCGGAGTTGCCGCTGCGGCGGGGACAGATCATGCCCGAGACAGGGTCGATCCCCGGGTGCATCGCCGACGCCGGGCCGGATGCCTGGGGAATGCGGGTGATTCTCAACCGCCTGGTCGGCGGCAGCGCCGATGACACGGGCACGCTCTCCGAGCTCACCTACCTGCTCGAGTCCGGCTCGGACCGGATCGGCGCGCTCGACTTCCAGGCCTCGCCGGACGAGTACGTCCCGCGCTTAGATGGCGCGGCGCAGCTCTCGGAGCTCGCCGATCTCGCGAGGTCGGCGCGCAAGGTCGAGGAAGGCATTCCGCTCTCGCCCGCGCTCGACCGGGCACTGCTCCATGGCACCTCGATCGGGGGGGCGCGCCCCAAGGCGCTGATCAGCGGCGACTCGCGCCGGTTGATCGCGAAGTTCAGCTCGTCGACCGACAGCTTCGCCGTCGTCAAAGGGGAGTTCGTCGCGATGGAACTCGCCCGCCGGGCCGGCATCGACGTCGCGCGCGTCGCGCTCACCGAGGCCCTCGGCAAGGACACCCTGCTGGTGGAGCGATTCGACCGCCCCGCATCCGGCGGCCGCCGTGCCATGGTCTCGGCGCTGACGGTCCTCGGCCTCGACGAGTGGGGCGGGAGGTACGCGAGCTACGAGGCGCTCGCCGACGAAGTTCGGGCCCGCTTCACCGCTCCGGAAGCCACGCTGCGCGAACTCTTCTCCCGTCTCGTCTTCAACGTTCTCTCGGGCAACACCGACGACCACGCCCGCAACCACGCTGCCTTCTGGGACGGGTCCGAGCTCACCCTGACCCCCGCCTACGACATCTGCCCACTGCCGCGCATCGGAGGAGAGGCCTCCCAGGCGATGGCGATCGGCCGCGACGGCTACCGGCTGAGCCAGGTCGCTGCCTGCGTCGAGCGCGCGCCCACCTATTTGCTCAGCGAGCACGAAGCCCGCGAGATCGTCAACCGCCAGATCGAGACGATGGAGACCGAGTGGAGCAATGTGTGCGACCTGGCGGAACTCACCGAGGTGGATCGAGCGTTGCTCCGAAGTGGCGCCTTCCTGACCCGGTACTCGTTGGAGGGGTACTGTGACGACGCGTAATCACACGGGCCATTTGCCCGTGGGCGATCGACCTCGATTTGGGCAGCCGCTGCCCAATCAGGCTCAGGTCGTCCGGGCTCCGGTACGGTATTCACATGCAGTCAATCGAGCGACCCGAGACGCGTCCCGATGATCGAGGGGGTAATCCAGATGTGGTCCGCCTGCAGCGGTTGCGAAGGGACGCGGAACGGCCTCTGAGCGTGAACCTGGCTGAGGGCATCGCTCTCAGCCATCAGCTGATGCAGTTCACGGGCGCTGCTCGGCGCAATTGACCGAGCCGGCCTTCGACCAGGTCGACCTCGAAGACCTCGATGCGACGGACAGTTAGCTCTACGATGAGCCATCCGGCCCCGATAGCTCAGCTGGATAGAGCGACTCCCTCCTAATCGACGCGGAGAGGTCGGAGTTTTTGGCTCTGCCATACGGGCTGCGCTGTCCTATGCGCCTCGCGGATTCAGGTCGATTACGTGGGTTTAGCTCGGTTTTGGGCAGTGGCTGCCCAACGGTCATCTCGTCAGCGGGGTGATCGCCTACCCAGTGTTTTCAATGTTCCTCTGCTTTATCGATTTCTGATAATGCATGATAAGACTGATAAGCTCTCCTGGCATGCGTCCTCATGACAACCCGTACACGCCGAATGCTGGCGCCCGCCCGCCCGCACTGGTGGGGCGCGACGATCAGCTGGAGTCCTTCGACATCCTCCTTGAGCGGTTGCGCCGCGGCCACACCGAGCAGTCGATGTTGATCACCGGCCTGCGCGGGGTTGGCAAGACGGTGCTTTTGACGCGCTTCGAGGAGCGTGCACGGGAAAGGGACTGGACCACGGTCGAGGCCGAGATCACCAAGGCCACCGAGTTCGGCGCGCGGATGGCACAACTCGCCCGCAGAGCGCTATTTCAGCTTGCGCCAAAGGCCCGCTGGAAAGAGCGTACGGCTCGAGCAGCAGCGGTGCTGAAGTCCTTCCAGGTCACTGTGACGACCGATGGATCGCTGAGCGCGGGGCTCGATGTCGAGGCCGCCGAGGGATTCGCAGATAGCGGTGACCTCGATGAGGATCTCACCGACCTTCTTGTCGCACTTGGCGAGGCGGCGCGCGAGCACGGGAGCGGCGTCGTCTTCCTGATCGACGAGGTGCATTTCCTGACTACGCCCGAGCTGGAGGCACTGATTGCTGCCCTCCATAAGACGGTGCAGCGTCAGCTGCCAATTACGCTCGTTGGGGCTGGCTTGCCGCAGTTGCCGCGTCTTGCCGGAGAGGCCAAGTCCTACGCGGAGCGGTTGTTCAAGTTTCCGGAGATCGGGCAACTCTCCGAGGTCGATGCGGCTCGGGCATTGGTCGACCCGGCGGCCCAGCTCGACGTCACCTACGAGGACCCGGCGGTCAGAGGGATCGTGGACTACACCCAGGGATATCCCTACTTCCTGCAGGAGTATGGAAACGTGCTTTGGAACTTTGCCGACGTATCGCCGATCACGGCAAGGGATGTCGATGGGGCGCGTGCAGCCGTCGAGGCCAAGCTTGATGGCAGCTTCTTTCGCGTGCGTGCGGAGAGGATGACCGAGTTGGAGTTGCGTTACATGAGAGCAATGGCCGAGCTTGGCTCAGAGCCCCAGCAGGCCAAGGATGTGGCTGGCCTCCTTGATCGAACCTCCGCACAGATGGGACCAACCAGATCACGGTTGATCGACAAGGGCCTTCTCTACACCCCCGGCCACGGACTGGCGGCGTTCACCGTGCCGCAGTTCGACCGCTTCATGCGACGGACCTATCCGCTCTAGATGCTGGCCTGCGCACGCCCAGAAGCATCTACGATGAGCCATCCCCGCCCCGATAGCTCAGCTGGATAGAGCGACTCCCTCCTAAGCGAAACGGAGGAATCGGTGTTTCCGGCTCTGCAAAGCGGAGAGTCCCGTGTTGGGCTCCTTCGCGGATTAGTTTCGATCACGAGCGATTAAAGTCGACTTGGGCAGCGAGAGCCGCTCGCTGCCTCAATGATTTCTGAGATGACCAGTCAAAGCCTCGCTCGGGCATTCGCCGTACAGGCGAATGGGACCTAAAGCGGATCATCCCTCTGAGCAAGCCGCCACTCTGCGTGGACCACGCATCGAGACTTTTGGATCTTGCCGATAGTAATCTTTGAATCACTTCGGTCTAAACAAAACTCCATGATCTCTCCTATCTCATCGGAGATCGTGATCCGAGGCGCATCACTATCGAAGTCCGTAACAGCAAGGTCTCTGATGCGTTCGAAATGACAAACTGGAATCTCTACCAACTCATAGTGTGGTGCCTCGCTCGCTTGGTAGTAGCGAAGCACAAACATCCTATCTACCGCTGCCAAGAACTCATCAATTAATTCCATTGATTTCTCATATCGCGTCCGAGCCGAACGCATGTCCTGAATCCACGCCGCCTCTGAAAGCTTCGAAATATGCAGCCTGTCGGGCTTCATCGATTTGGCACCCTCAGTCTTCAATGCAAATCGCTCATCACTGATCGTTGCATCGTAAAATCGCGTCGTCCTACTTGGGGCCTCTTCCGTGTCAAGTCCCGCGGCACGACTAGCGGACAGAAACGCACTCTCGAACCCAAGTCTGTCCATAGGCGTTGTATGCGTGGCATGATGCGCTTGCAGACGAGCCCGAAACTCCGCTACAAACTCAGGGAGGACGACTTCGCTGGTGGTGTTGATCGTCTCCTCTATCGGCTGAGACATCACCCGCGCTACATCAAGGAGCTTTTCCACCTGCTGATCATCGAGCTGATGAACGACAGCAAATAGCTTTGCTCTAGCGCCTTCATCCGCTGCGAGCTCGACGGCGAGCCTCTCGACTAGTTGTCTCTGCTCTTTGTCGAGATTCCCCAGGAGCTTCTGAAGTTCCTGGCTAGGCGACATGGGACTCCCTGACTAACCCGGCGATCCGATCCGATGCATGGGCCGGCTCCTCGTGCTCCCATACTCTGATCACCTTCCAGCCAAGCGCCGTAAGCTGCTCGGTAGTTTCCGCGTCTCTCTTCTGATTTACTTCGATCTTCTGTCTCCAGAAGTCTTTGTTGTTGGTTGGCCAGGTCCCATGCTGGGGGCATCCATGCCAAAAACATCCATCTACAAAAACGGCAACGCGCGCACCGACAAACACGATGTCTGCCTCGCGTCTCGACCCATTGAGTAGACGCCGATGGAGGCGGAAACGAAGACCACGTTGGTGAAGGGCGGTGCGTAAAGATCGCTCAATGCCAGTATCGCGCTCGCGCTGTTCCCGCATCTGACGTCGGACATGGTCGTTTTTTGGTGGCTGCTTTGCACGAATCGTGAGCACGGCTAAGCTACATCCTGGAGTGTCAAAGAAGTCCCTGGGAGTACAAATTGATCAGGAGTTGGCCGCTCACCGCTAAGGCTCCACGCGATAACAGCAGCGATCTGGAATGCGATTAGCGGTGGTACTGCATCGCCGACATGCCTATACATGTTGGCGAGACTAGATGCATCAAACTCATAGGTTCTAGGGAATCCCTGAAGGAGCGCAAGCTCTCGCACCGTACAAAGACGATCCTGCTCAGGGTGAGCGTAGCGTCCGTTACCAATATGGCCGCACTCTCGCTTAATAGTGGCCGCCGGGCGATCCCACCAGAGTCGCCCATATACGTCCGGATAACTACCAAAGTCCTGAACGGCAGCCTTCTGCTTCATTCCAGGCGTCAAAAGTTCGTTGGCGTCTGGATGCTCCACGAACTGAAACCAGGAGCCTCCATCAGGCGGCAGTGCCGCGAGTCGACGACGATTTACCTCGGAAGGTATGCGTGGAGACACATGGTATGGATCCGTTGGATGTGCTTCACCAGCTAGAACAGGAGGTAGGGAACCAATAGCGTGCCGCACGTGAGTCGCTTCCTTCCTGACCGCATATCCCTCCCATAGATCGTGCAAATTGTGCAACTGATACTTCTTCTTCGCTGCAATTACCAGCGCTCTCTCTCTTCGCTGTGGTAACCCAAACTCAGAAAGAAAATGGACATGATCAGAAACCACATACTTCTGGGCCTCAAGATCAGCCTTTAGACTTGCGAAGTGATTTGAGAACCTGCCTCTAATTAACTCCCTGGCATTCTCTATCACTACGATCTCTGGACTCATCGCGCGTACGAACGCTCCGACTTTACGCACAAGAGAATTGCGGACATCGTCGACTAAGTGATTCCTCGCAAGCGTTCGTGAGAAACCGGTGCATGGGGGGCAAGCGATCAGCACCGTCGGAGGCGCAGTTAGCTCAAGTCGGTCACGAAGTTCTTTCGGAGAGACCTTTCCGAGATCGACCTGGAGAGGATCGATGCCGATATTGCGGAAGTAGGAGCCATTGCAACCCAGAGTCCCAGGGCCGCTACTTGGCTTTCCGATTTCCGCGTCCGCTGCGCCGACGATGTTGAATGTTGGATGACGGGCAAAACCACAGCTCATGCCCCCAGCTCCCGAGAACAGATCCACGACGGTCGCTTCCTGTGTCGCCTTCCGCCGGTGCTGCTTTTTTGAGCTTGAGAGAGGGGGTGCGTCAAGGACCGGCATGAACTCTAACCGTATTCAAGGCAGCGGCGAAAACCCTGCCTGCCCTTCCAAACCGGCATTCCAAGCCAGGCCTGGATGCTCAATGCTGGAGCCTGTTCGTTTCGAACTCGTGCGCCAACTTTGCCAAGCTGCTCATCGACGCATCGAGGGCGGCTGAGACTGCCTTGACCGTTGCCCAGGTCGGATTGGAGTGGCCTCGTTCGATCATTGAGAGGTGGCCGACGGTGACGCCTGCGGCGTGGGCTAGGGCTTCCTGGGTCATGTCGCGCTCTTGGCGCAGCTGGCGGATTGCTTTGCCCAGGGCGGGCTGGGGTTGGTCGGAGCGGCGCATTCCTGGGACCGTCTCAGACGCGGGTGTCTTAGGCCAATGGTTGTAGCACTTGTGTTGCAGCAGAAGTTAGTGTAGCCTCGGCGGCCCGACAAGTGCCCCCGCGCTGGTGGAACAGCCGGGGGCGTGGCACAGGAAGGAGTGCTTCCCATGCAAGACCAGCCTAGAGAGGCGGGAGACGAGAGGGTCCCGCCAACCGCAGCGCAGGACCTCCGCGATCAGGGCGTCGTCCTGATCCACATCCTTCACCGGCAACCGACGCTGCTGACGATCCCCGATCTCGTCCGCGAGATCACCAGCGGGTCGGAGGACTTCGGGGAGGGAGACGCCGTTGAGCGCGCTGTGCGCGACTTGAATGGCATCGGTCTGCTCCATTGTCCCGGCGGCCTTGCCGTGCCCTCTCCGGCGGCGCTGCGCTTCCTGAAGATCATCTGCGAGAGCGGCGCCTGATCGGACCAGCGGGCGAGGGGATTTCGGCGGGTCGGGTTCGTCGCAGGGAGCGGCGAGGCTATTCGAGCTGGATGGTCCCGCAGCTGCTCCGGCCCGCCGGAATCCCCTCGCGGAGGGTTGGTGAGGAATCGGCGGAGGGAGCGGAATGCGGTTGCTGCCGATTCGCGGGCGGGGGGAGAACGGGCCGCCGTCCGCGGCTTAGGTAGGTATGGCGCGCAGAGCGACGGGACAGGTGATCGAGCCGCGTGACGGCCGCTCCTGGGCGATTCGCTTTCGGGCCTACGGCAAGCGCCGCTACGTGGCGCTCGGCGGCGTCGAGGACGGCTGGAACCGCAAGCGGGCGGAAGCGGAGTTGCGCCACGTTCTGGCGGACGTCGAACGCGGCCTCTGGCGTCCGTATGAGCCAGCGACGGCTCCGCTGGTGGCCGAGGCCCCGACCTTCCACGCATTCGCTTCCGAGTGGCTGGAGGGCCGTGAGCCGGAGCTACGGCCCAAGACGGTCACGAGCTACCGCTGGCTGCTCAGCGGCCATCTGCTGCCGCACTTCGCCGCGATGCCCCTCGACCAGATCGGCCCCGAGGACGTCGACCGCTACAAGGCCGCGAAGCTGCGCGAGGGGGCGCTGGGACCGAACCAGATCAACAAGTCGATCGGCCTGCTGGCGATGATCCTCGACGCCGCCGGCGACTACGGGCACGTCGATCCGGCGCGCAACGTCGCTCGCGGACGCAGGCGACGGGTGAAGCGGACGGCGCCGAACCGGCCGACCGTCGAGCCGGAGCAGCTGCCGTCGCTACTCGAGGCGTCCGGGAAGCTGCGGCCGATGCTGGCGGCGATGGCCGGGGCCGGACTGCGCAACGGCGAGGCGTGCGCGCTCGACTGGCCCGACTTCGACCCCGCCAGCGGCTCGCTGCGCGTCGCCGCCGCCAAGACCGACGCCGGGGTCCGCCAGGTCGATCTACCCGACGCGCTGCGCCGCGAACTGACGGCGTTCAAGCTCCGCACCAGGCGCAGCGGCGAGGGGCCGATGTTCCCCAACCGCAACGGGCGGCGGCAGAGCGTCAGCAACGTCGAGCGGCGCTTCAAGACGGCGATCCGCCGCGCCAACCGGAGGCTCGCGGAGATCGGTCTGCAACCGATCGACGAGGCCGCCACGCCGCACTCGCTGCGCCGCCTCTTCGCCAGCCTGCGCTTCGCCCTGGGCGACGATCCGGTGTACGTGGCGGCCCAGCTGGGGCACACCGAGCCGGGCTTCTCGATGAAGGTCTACGCTAGTGCTGTGCGTCGCCGCGAGCGGCTGATCGGTGTGGCGCTCCGCGAGTTCGATGCAACCCTCGATTGGGCAGCAATGGGCAGCGGAGAGTCGGTTTCCGTCGATTCTGAGCCGACCGTAAGCGACGGGCAACCGCCGGAAGTGGCTCAGCAGAGCCTTTTCACGGCAACCGGCCCCGATAGCTCAGCTGGATAGAGCGACTCCCTCCTAAGGAGTAGGCCGCAGGTTCGAATCCTGCTCGGGGCGTTGGTTGTTTACAGGGTTTCCGATCCTGTCCCGGCGCGCGGGCCGCTACGCGGAGGATGCCGCCGGCTGTTCGAGGCCGAGAACGGTGACGAGCGCCGCCTCGACCTCGGCGAGCGTCTCGGCGCTCGCCTCGCCGAGGCGGCGAAGCAACCGAGCGCGCGCGATGCCGCGGACCGCACGGCAGACCGCGGCGCTGTCGCTGTCGATCCCGCTGCTGGGATCGATCGGGGGGCGGAGACGCGAGGGGGCAACTGAGCTCGAGAGCGGCACGACGACGATCAACTCCCCGGAATCGCCGATCAGCAGCTCCTCGTCGGAGAGAACCACAACCGGCCGGTTCTTGCCGGGCTCGCCGCGGCGAGCGACGCCGAGCGACGCCAGCCAGATCTCGCCCCGCCGGGGCTCACTCGATTCCGTCACTCGCCGTCGCCTCCCAGAGGCGGTACTCGGCCTGCGCTTCGGGGTCGGCCATATCGGCGCGGGTCGCCTCGCGCTCGGAGCGCAGGGCCTCGGCCCGCTCGGCGGCCCGGGCGAACTCCGTGAGCAGGGAGGAGAGCGACACGCCGCGCTCGCGGGCACGGGCAGCGAGGCGATCGCGAGTCTCGCGGGGGACGCGAATGGTGGCGGTGACGGTCACTGTGGACGGATGATAGCGCTATCGGATGGCGACGGGAACCGGCCGCGGACTGCGTGGCCTACGGCACGAGCCGCTCAACTCGGCTCGTAGAGCGCCAGATCGGGCAACGCCGCGCGGAGGCGCTCGAAGTCGGAGTCGAAGCTCCAGAGGGCGTGGCCGGCGCGGGCGGCGGCGACGGCGATCGTCACGTCGGTAAGGGGCAGGGTCTGGCCTTCGCGGCGCAGCGCCCCGGCGACGGTCCCGACCTGCCGCCACGCCCGCGGCGCCAACTCCGCCCAGGGCAGCGAGTCGAGCGTCTGCCAGATGCGCTCCTCGACCTCCCCCACCGCGCCGGCGAGAATCTCCGCGGCCACCGGACCGCACGTGGCCACCTCGCCGCGGTCCAGCAACTCGCGCATCGCCGCGGCCGCGCCTTTGTCGCCCCGGCGCGAGTAGTCGACCCAGACCGACGTGTCCGGCAGGACCATCGGCGGATCAGATCCGCCGGTCGATGGCACGCAGCTCGGCTGAGGCGTCTTCGATCTCGATCTTGCCGGCGTTCGCCAGCAGCCAGTCGACGGCGCCGCGGCGAACGTGGTCCTCGATCGCCGCCTCGACCGCCTTGGTCTTCGACTCCCCGCGGTGGCGGGCCATCAGCGATTCCATCAGCCGGTCGTCGAGGTCGAGCGTCGTTCTCATGCCATCAGTATGGCATACGCGACAACGGCGGCCACCGAGCGGTGTCGACGCTCATGAAGGACCCCAGGCCAGCTCGACGTCGTAGGCGGCGAAGGCGGGGTCGGCGGTGAGGATCGGCAGGCGCTCGACCTGGGCCTGGGCGATCAGCAGCCGGTCGAAGGGGTCGCCGTGGTGGTGGGGCAGGGAGCGCACATGCCAAGCGTGGTCGGGCGTAATGGCCAAAGAGTGGAAGCCGAGCTCTTCGACTCGTGCCGGTAGGTCAGCCGGAGCCTCCAGCTTGCCGAGAGCGCTCTTGATCGCGATCTCCCAGAGGCTGGCGATGCTGACCAAGACCTCGGCATCCTCCGCCTCGATCGCGGCCGTCGGCCGCGGCCCCAGGCGAGAATCGCCAAGTAGGTGCCACAGCAGGACGTGGCTGTCGACCAGCAGCCGCGCCAACGCCTACTTT
This sequence comes from Solirubrobacterales bacterium, assembly GCA_040904405.1. GTDB lineage: Bacteria > Actinomycetota > Thermoleophilia > Solirubrobacterales > 70-9 > VRUE01. Next base: position 30,889 of record JBBDTK010000052.1, read on the forward strand.
TCGTACCCGGCGAAATCCTCGAGCGGCTCGTCGAAATCCGGGCCGATCCAGATCTCGCCCTTCATCGACCCGCGACCCCTCACGCCGCCGCCCATGCGCTGAAGCGGCGCTATCCGCGCCACCGGCTCCGGTCCCCGGCGCACAACGATCTCCTCCCCCGCCTCAGCCCGCCGCACGAGCTTGGAGAACTGGGTCTTCGCCTCATGGATGTTGACGCTGGCGGTCACGGACGCAGCCTAGCACCATTAGTCCAGTTGGTCCACTCGGAAGACGTCCACGGGGGCCGAGGGCGGGCCCTTGAGGGCATAGTCGGCGGTCCTCCCCTCCGCGGCGACCGTGTCGTAGTCGAGCGGCGCCAGGCCGCCACGCATGATGTCGACGATGCCGGCGTCGGGTGATCGCCCGAAGATGGGTCTGGCCGATCAGGTGCTCGGGCCGCAGCGGCTCGGAGTCACGGTGGCGCACACCGCCCAGGCCGAGCAGCGCGGCAAGCACCCGGCGATCATTCTCCTCGTCGTCGGGGACGAGGAAGTCGATGTCCTCGGTGGCGCGGACGAAGCGGTTCGCGATCACGGCGAAGCCCCCGATCACGACGAAGCGAGCGCCCTCACTGACCATCGCGGCGGCGGCGACATCAAGCTCAGGATCGAGTGCGCTCATCGCCCCGCTCCACGGCACGCAGCAGACCCACAGCCTGAGAGGAGAGATGCTGTCCGCGGCGCAGCAGCTCGCCGATCGGCGTATCGGGCGGCGGCGTAAGCGCTTCGCGCTTTTCCGCGTTCAGCCGAGCCCACTCAGCCTCGTGGCCGGGCTCGAGAAGGGTGTGGGGGCGCGTTGACATCGGAGAGATTGTACGACCGCCGACGGAGTTGATGGCGGTGGAGGTGCTGCAAGGGCGGATAGTCGCGCTCCCCCGAGGAAGGAGGAAGGGGTCCTCAACGGCTATCCGTTGAAACCAGCAAGGGCGCGGCCCGGGCGTCTGGAGAGGGGACAGACGCCCGGGCCGGATGCGCATCTGGTGTGTCCTAACGGACCGTGCTGGCGCGGGAGACGTGGCCGGTCGAGCGCTTGGCCTTGCGCCGCAGCTTCTTGCACTTGCGGTTGAAGACGTTGACGTGCTCGACCGAGCGGCGTCCGTTGTGGGCGGCCATCGCCACCCGGGCCTGGTTCTTGCCGCGGCAGATGTTGCGGCTGTTGACGATCAGGCCCTTCTGCTTGCCGAAGAGCTGCAGGCGGAAGTAGGAGACCGGGGCATCGGGGACGGTCTGCACGGTGTTGCGCAGGGCGCCTTTGACCGAGTCGTTTCTGACCGCGACCTCGATGCGGATCGGCTGGTGGGCCGGCCCCCTGAGGTCGGCCACCGCGTCGGGCAGGGCGTTATCGGAGGAGCGCAGGTAGACGTTGCCTCGCAATGGGTAGTCGACCAGCGGGCTATAGGCGATCGCCTTGCCGTAGATCGAGCCTTTCGGGCAGGCGTCGGCGGCAAACTGAACCCGGGTGCAGATGGTGCGGATGTTCTCCTGCGCGACGAAGGCGCTTCTGGGGAAGCGCACCACGGTGCGGGAGATGTTGGCGTCGCCCGGCCGCGGGCGCACCACCGCGCGCAGGCCCTGGTAAGCGCCGCGGTTGGTCTTGCCGAAGAGGCGGATGTTGGTGCGCGGTTTGAAGCCGAGGCCGCGGCAGCCACCGACCTGGAAGCGGTCGGACAGCGACGCTGCCTGGCCGAGGACCGAGAAGGCGGCGCCGCCCACCGACATCTCCGCGCAGCTGGTCGGGTTGCGGGTGATGTCGGCCTGGAGATTGATCGACCGCAGGTTGAGCGGGATGCCCTCCAGGATCTGCGGCAATGGATCGCTCTTGGCGGTGATCCGCGCCGTCTCCGGATCCACGTGCAGGGCGACCCTCACCACCACGGTGCCGAGGTCATACGGACCCGCGACCGCCGGGGTGATCACCGCCAGGGATAGCGGAGCGCCCTTGTAGGGGCCGGCGAGGTAGGCGGTGCCCTGCGTGAAGTAGGGCCGCGGGCCGGCGCCGGCGCCCACGTTGACCGTGCCGATGCGGCTGGCCGCCGGGCAGGAGGGCGATGCCTGCTCAGCCACACCCTGCTTCGCGCCCGCCGCGGCCAACGCCGCCTCGGGGCAGTAGGCGACGCCCGCCAGCCTGCCGACCAGCCCCGGCGGCAGCACCGTGTCGATCCGCGAGAGCCGCTGGGAGCCGTCCTCGCGGCTCAGCTTCAGCACAAACGGGCTGTCGTCACCGGCGATCGGGTTGATCGTGCCCGCCGTGAAGCCCTGCTGGTTTGGCTTCTCGGCAAGCGTGTTGGCACACGCCGAGCCGTTGGGGCCGGAGTCGATCGCAAAGGAGCTCTGCGGGTGCTTGTCGCCGTTTTCGCTCCACGGCCGCAGGTCGGTCGTCGTCGCGTAGGCGCCGCAGGTCTCGGGAGTGACCAGCGCCGCCCCCGGCCCGCCGAAGAAGTCGAGTGTGAAGTCTTCGAAGGGCAGCTGCGGGTTGTCGCTGAACGTCGTCGTCAGCTGACCCGTCTGCGGGTCGGCCTTTACATGGCCGGCCAGCTTCACCACCACGCCCGACTCCGGGTCGTGAACGGCGATGTAGATCGCCAGCAGCGAGTTGAACGGGTTGTCATGCGGGGCAGCCGCGTAGACGGCCCCCTTGAGGACGTGATCGAGCAGCGGCGTGTTCACCTCGACCGTGCCGATCTTCGCCGCGTCGGGGCAGCTGGCCGGATGCGGACCGTTCAGTTCGATCTGCGCCGGCGTGCAGGCGCCGAGTCCATTCGCTCCCGACGGGTTGACCGCAACGCCGGCAGGCAGCCTCACCGTGGCGTCCTTGAGGTGCGCAGTCGCGAGCGCCAGCGGATCCTGGTTCTGAGGGACGTGCAGGTTGACGCGCACGCCCGTCGGCGAGTCTGACGTCCGAACCTGAGGCTGCACGGCGATAGTCGGCCCAAAGCCGAGTCGCTCACAACCTTCGAGCGCCGGCATCGCCGCATCCTTGGAGACGTAGTTGCCGGGTTCCTGCCAGGTGTCGACGCTGAGGCGGGCCGTGAGCGGACCCGTGCAGGCGGTGGGATTCGTGAGGAAGGGGACTTCAGCCGCGTCGCTCTTGCACGGAGGAATCCCAGTGCCCGTGCACTCGCGCTTGCTGAAATGGCCTTCGTCCGCCGGCACGCCCCAGACGGTCACCTCGACGGCGGTTACCGCATCCACGGCCGTCACCGAGAGCGTGTCGGCATTGACGCCGTAGTCGGAGCCGGTGCGCACCCCGGCGTTGATCCGCACTATCCCCAGCGCGTTGAAGCGCCCGGAGAGCTGCGCGGCCACGCCCTTTGGCGGGACCACGTTGTAAACCGGCGCTCTCTCCGCACTGCCGCGCGCCATTTCCGCTTCCGCAGTGCCGACCTGAGCGCCCGATGGACAGAGAAGCGGCTGTACGTCGTGGGGCGGGCACGCCTCAGCTGCGGTCGGGTTGCCCATCAGCCCCGGCGGAAGCTGAACCTTGACGTTCCGCATGTTCGCGGTCGCGCTGCCCGGATTCCTGCTAGTCAGCGGCTCGGTCGCCGTCAACTCGAAGCTAACCTTCATCTCGAATGGGCGTCCCCCAGCCTGCGTGTACGGTTCGCCTTCCGCGTCTAACAGCTCCACCGAGTAGTCCTCGATCCCGAAGGTGGAAAAGGTCTGGTCTTCGCCGATCGTCGTGCCGGCCTGGTTGCTGGCCACGAAGCGGTAGTGGTAGACGGTGCCGATCGAAAGTCCGCTCAGCTTGGCGCTTGCGGGTTGAGCACCGAACCCACTCGGGATAGCTTCCTCACAGGCCACCGAGGCGGCGCCTTCATATGCGGAGCCTGCGAAGGAGGCGTCATCGACGTATTCGACCTCGCAGCTGGTTTCGTAGCCGAAGGGGTCGATCTGCGCTTTGACCGTGGCGCTGGTGGTACGGGCGATCGAGCGCTCTTCATCGATCGCCGGCGCGCCGCGGGTGCTGAAGGTGCGGTCTTCGCCCTGGCCTTCGTTGCCTTCTTCGTTTTCGGCCACCAGGCGGTAGTGGTAGGTGGTGCTGGGCGAGAGTCCGGCGATCTCGGCGCTGACTTCGGTCGCGGCCGAATAGGGCGTGGCTGGCGAGCAGGGCGCGCTCTGGCCGTAGGCGGTGGTGGTGCCGTATTCGAACTGGCACGATTCAACTGGACTGCCACCCTCGGAGACTTCGGGGTCGACGCTGCCCGCCAGGGTGGCCTGCGTCTCGCCGACTTCCGAGGCGGGACCGGTGGCCACCTCCGGTTCGAAGATGAGGTCGTAAACCGCGACCTTGGAGTTGCCTTCGCGCGTCAGGTAGAGGGTGGTGTCCGAGCCGCGCAGGGCAAGGCCCACGACGAATGAGCCGGCCGCGACCGTCTCCACCAGAACGGGGGAGGAGCCCGAGGCGTCGAAGTGGTTGGCGTCAGCGTTGGCGATGTAGACGTCGCCGCTGCCCGGGTCGACGGAGACGGTCAAGCTGGGTGCGGAGTTGACCACATACTGCACGGCGCCGCTCGAAGCGTCGATCTTCCTGGTCGAGCCTTCGTACTGGTTGACGAAGAGGAAGCCGGCGCTCGCTCCGGCGCCGGCAGCGAGCGTGCAGGATTCCGAGATGGTTCCGAATGTCGCGGTCTTGTCGGCGTTGGTCGGAGGATTTGCGCTGGGCACGAACTTATGGACACCATTTTCGTAATCGCCGACGTAGATGTTGCCAGTCGGGTCGACCGCGACCCCGCAGGTTTCACCGAAGCCTGCGGCAAAGGTGCCAAGCTGTCCGATGTATTCGCCGGCCGAGCTGAAGATGTCCACGATGCCATTGGCCGAATCGGTCACGTAGATGTTGCCGTCGGTTGCGGCGCCGGAGTTGTCGACCGCGACCTGGACTTCGGCGGCCGAACCCCAGTTGCCGAGCACTTCTCCCTGCGGCGTTTCGTCAGCACCACCGGCACCGTCGATCACGTTGGTGCCGAGGGCGGAGAATTCGGAGGGCGTGCCGTCTGAATGGAAGCGGCTCAGGGTCTGGGCAGTCATGTCGATCACCAGCAGGTCGCCGCTGGCCTGGTCGACGGCCATGCCTGCAGGTCTGGTGAAGGTCGGCTCTTCGACGCTGCCGAAGTCTTCGAGGAAGACATGGCTCTTTGCGGCGCTGGCCGTGTCGGTGCCGATGAGGGCAAGGAGGGACACGAAGAGGAGCGCAACAAGCACGGGCTTCCTCATCTTCCGAATCTTCGATACTGCGGGCATCCCGATCTCCTCTTGGTAGGCGGAAGTGGCTCTACTGCTCTGACGGCGCCCGCTCATCGCCCCGCCCTCCGATTGGCGCGCCTACAGCGCTTCGCGTGGCGGCTAAGCCGCTGGGCTCGCTTGCCGAGGCGCCGTGCCTTCTCGTTCAGCTGGACGGCTCGCCGGTTGCGGTCGTTGCGCGCCACCTTCTTCGCGTTGCGGCGCAGCCGTTTCGCCCGCTGGCTGAGCTTGCGGGCGCGGTGGCCGAAGGCACGGCAGCTGCCGTGCGGGCGCAAGTTGCCGCGGCCACGGAAGGCGCTGGTTCCGGCGACTGTTTCGGACGCCGCCGTGCCGGCGCCGCGGCACCCATCCCCCTCGCATGATGGCGACGGGGGTGGCGGCTGCGGGAAGCCGCCGTTCACGCGGGCGACGTAGTAGTCGTAGAGGGTGTCGGTGTCCTCGCCCGGCAGCAGGCGCTGGGCGGTGGAGATGAAGACGCTCGTGCCGTCCGGCGTGGCGTCGAGGAAGTGGGAGCCCGATTCGCCTGTGCCGCTCGAGATCAGGGTGAGCTCCCCATCGGCGTACTGGTAGACGTCGCGGCGCCCGTTGCTGTCGCGGGGCAGCAGCGCGTCGGCCGTTTCGAAGAAGACCTGTCCGTTCTCGGATACGTGCTGCTGGGGGTAGCGGTTGCGCCAAGATGGAGTAAGCCCAGGATTCGAAGGCGACTTGATCGCGGCACCCGCCCGCATCGGCGTGCCGTCGGGCTTACAGGAAGCGCAGCTCAACTCATCGGCCGCGGCGTCGTAACGGAAGACCTCGAGCAGCGGTTCGCCGCTTTCGGGGTGCTTGTTTTCATAGGCGGTGAGGCTGCGCACCGAGTTGAAGCCGAGGAACTGCCCGTTGTTAGACACCCTGGCGGTGAGACCTGAGCGCGCGTCCCCCCCAGCGCACCTCGCGTTCCACGTCCAATCGCACTCGTCGTCGGTCGCATCGAGCGTGGCGATGAAGCTGATCGCGCCGTCCTGGCTCAGGTAGAGGTTCGGCTGATCGGCGACGGCACCCACCCCCTCCGAGTTGGTGTCGGCGGTGAGAAGTCCCTTGGCGACGAAGTAGACATGCGAGCCGTCCTGGGAAACGCCGCTGACACCGAGGACGTCTGCCGCTTCGCCGGCGTTGACGGTCAGATCCCTGAGGTCGCCGGATTCGACCTCATATTCGTAGAGGTCGGGCTTGCCGGCTTCGGCGGTCGAGTCGGTCGTCAGCTTGCGATCCGAGGTGAACAATACGCGGGAGCCGTCGGCGCTCGCAGCCTGAAAGTCGCCGCCGCCGCTGGCGCCCGCGGCGCCGGGCTCGGCGGGGGCGACCCGCCCGGTGCTTTCGCCGTCTTGGCGGAGGTAGAGGTCCCCTTACCCTTCGTGGCCAGGGGATTCGAAGAAGATGCGCGATCCGTCGGCGGAGACGGCGTTGCGGAAGTGGGCGACGTTGATTGCGGCATCTGCGGCATTTTCGGACACCGCCGCGTAGTTCCTGGTCGCCCCGGCCAGCGAGCCGTGCACGGCGGTGCCGCCGGGCAGATAGGTCACCAAGCGAACTTCGCCCTCGGTCCACTCGTAGAGTTCGTCGCCGCCGCGATATCCGGTCGGCGCGTCGTCCGTCAACTTCAGTTCCTCTTCGAAGACGACGTGGCTGAGGTCGTCGGAGCCGGCCAGGAACGAGGCGGGCCAGTAGCGCTGGAGGCTTTCCTCCGGTTCTGGCCAGACCACACCGTCAGGCGTCAAATTGACCAGGCTGTGGGAACCGACCATATTGTCGCGGACGAAGAGATTGCGGAGGTGCTCCGGTTCCCCGGAAACCAACGAGGGCTCGGGGTGCCCGCATTCGGCTTCTTCATGGAAGCCCCCGGGTGCAATCGCATTGGTCCTCGGCGGCCCCGCGGGCAGGTCGAGGACCGCCTTGGAGAGATCCTGCGACCAGCCCGACACACCCATCGTGTTCGAACAGCCGAGATCGTTGGATACCGACATCGGCGGCACGAGCCCGTCGCTGCTCCAGCCGGCTGCACCGCGGGTGGACAGCTGGCTGACACCGTAGGTGGAGGAGTCGGGCAGCGGATGAGAAACCCAGGCCATACGGTCGCCGGTCAACCCAGTCCTGGCGCCATCGGTACCGAGTAGCCGATCCGGCCGCAGCGGGTCGAGTTCCCTGCCTCTTGTAACTTCTTCGAAGTTGACCGGTTGAGGTTCTCCGGAGCCCTTCTCCGGCGGCGTCACCATCTCGTAGGCCCGGCAGTCGGGGAGGGCCGACGCCTGTTCCGCGCGGCGATCTTCGTTGGGACAGGGGTCGGCGGCGCCGGCCGAGGGCGCACTGCTCCCGAGGAAGGTGGCGAGGCCGAGGACGCAGAGGCAGACGATGCCGAAGACAGTGCGGCGGGCGCGGGTGGTTCCGGTGCTCGCTGCCGGCTCGGCTGAGCCGGCGCGCGGTGCCTCTAGGTGCGATCTCACGAACTCTCTCTCCTTGTCCCGTGAGCCCCTCCCGGGGCTCGGTCCCTGTTTCCCTGCCCGTCCTGAGGGCTGTGCTGCGGATCGAGGTCGGCGGGGTGTACAACCGCGTTCCTCGATCCGTGCTTCGTGATTAAGACACACCACTGTCTGGTTGTCAAGGGCGAATATTTTTCCCTGCAAATCCGGGGTTTTTGGGAGGCAAATCAGACACTCGCGTTTGTGAAAGATGTGGGTACTTTCGGGTACGGGAATGGAGGTTCCTCGGTGCGCATATCGCGGGCGGTTTCGGTCCGGGGTGGCGGATATCGGCGCGAGGTGGGCTGTGAGAGGAGGTCAAGGCTTGGCGGGGCGCCGGCGACGCCCCCGGGGCCCGTCCGCTCCGGCGCTACGATGTGGCCATGACCGCGAAGGAGAAGCTGCTGGAGCGGGTGAGCGAGCTCTCGGAGGCCGAGGCGGAGATCGCGCTGCGCGCGGTAAAGCGGGACATCGACCCGGTGGTTCGCCTGCTCGACAACGCGCCGCTCGAGGACGAGGAGATCTCGGCCGAGGAGGAGTCCGCGGTGGCGGAGGGGCGTGCCGACATCGCCGCCGGTCGCACGGTGTCCCTGGATGAGGCGATGCGAGAGTTCGAGTGAGCGACGCGCCCTGGCGCGTCGAGCTCAGCCGGGGCGCGCAGCGCGATCTGCGTCGCCTCGACCCCCAGGTTCGGAGAAGGGTTGAGCGCGCCCTGCGCGATCTTGCCGCCGGCAGGGCGACGAGGGGCGAGCGCAAGCTGACGGGAAGCGGAGAATGGCGGTTGCGAGTAGGCGACTGGCGGGTGCGCTTCGAGCGCGACGCGGAGAAGCGCGCCATCCTCGTCGTGCGCATCCTGCCGCGCGGCCGCGCCTACGAGCGCTGAGGCAGCCCGAGGCGCCAGCTGCACGTCGCGATCCCGGCGGGGAAGCGATGTCGCCAGGGGCCATCCCCGAAGGGTCGGCGCTACAGTGGCGGACGGCGATGTTTTTCGACCCTGAGGACTTCCTGGAGCGCGATCCGGCCGAAGCCGGCTCGGGGCGCGATGCCGAGCAGCGGCGCCGTAGCGCCGCGCAGCGGGCAAAGCTGTGCGAGGCGACGACGCGGCTGGCGGCCGCGGGAGGGCCGGGGGCGGCGGCAATTCACCTCGCGGCGCGGGAGGCGGGGGTCGGCCAAGGGACCTACTACAAGCTCTACGACAGCAAGGAGGCGTGCCTGCGGGAGGCGTTCGAGCGCTGCGGAGACATCGTGCTCGCACGCGTCGAGAAGGCCGCAGCCGGGGCTGGGGGCGACCTCTCCGACCGGCTCGAGGCAGGTCTCGGCGAGCTACTGGCGCTGCTCGACGCCCATCCCGAGGTGGCGCGGCTACTGCTGGTGGAGATCCTCGCTGGCGACGACCGCTGCCGGGAGGCGCGGGAGCGCTGGCTGGGGCGTCTCGCCGGCGTGCTCGGAAGCGATGGGGGGGCGGGCGATGGACCGCGCCGGGGCAGCCTGGCGTGGCTCGCGGCGGGGGCGATCGCGAGCACGCTGGCGCTCCGCCTTGAAGACAAGGAGCCGCTGGCGCAGATGTGCAAGGAACTGGTCGGTGTGGGGGCGTGGACGCATGGCGTCGAAGCCCGAGGAGGGATCGGGCGGGGTCGAGTCGATCGTCGTCTGCGGCGCGGTCCCGTCGACCTGCCAGCCGCGGCTGGTGGCCGGGCCCGGCGTCGGGTTGGAGCCCAGCGCCCGCACCCAGAAGCGGTAGAAGCCGTCGGCCAGGCCTTCGTAGGAGTGGGTGTGGGGCGCTTCGCCGTCGTCGCAGGGTTCCCAATCCCCTTCTTCGGGCTCGTCGACTTCGCTGTCCCCGGGCAGCTGGCCCGCGTCGAAATCGAGGAAACAGCTGAATTCGACCCCCGGCTCGGTCGAGGGCAGCGAGACGAAGGTGAAGTCCGCGTCGTCGGGGCTGGTCGGGTTTTCGAACGGCGAGACCGGGCCGGAGACGATTCCAATGCCCGGCGGGCAGCGGTGCTCGCCCGATGGCAGCGCGTCCGCGTTGTTGCGCGGGTCCGGCGTCGCGAGCTGGAAGTCTTCGCCGCTGGAGCCGGTGTCGTCGGAGCCCGGCGGGCTGACGTTGAGGCAGGTGTCGAAACCGGGTTCGCCGCGGGAGATGTCGCGTTCCAGCGCTTCGCCGTCGGGGATCGCTTCGCCGAACGCGTCGGCCTGCGGGTCGAAGAGTTCCGCCAGCTGCCCTTCGGGGAAGCTCCCCCAGGCGACACAGTCGGCCGGCGCGCCGCCTTCGGGACCGGTGAAGCAGACCGCCCCGCCGGCGGGGTCCATGTAGTCGTCTTCGAGCAGGCCGACGTCGGGCGTGGCGCCGACCGCGGCCGTGGTCGCGAGCAGCACGGTGCGCTGACTCTCGGCGTTGGTCCCTCCTCCAAAGAAACCAACCCGTTTACCAGGGCCGGGTTGCGGCGAGCTCCCTCAGCCCAGCCGCACCGAATCCATCACCTCAGAACCTAGCAGTACTGTAGACGATCTTTTTTATGTACGTGGTTGTATATCCAGGGAGTTCGCCAGCCATCTACGGCCCAGCGGTGAGCGAGGAATTCTCAGGTATGTGGACTCCGGAGGGTCATCTGCTCGACTTCGAGGGCGGGGCGGTCTGGATCGCCGACCCGTTCCTCGGGCTGTGGCTGGCCGAGGGAAGGCGGGGGATCGCCACAGGCTGAGGCGACAGGCGCGGGAGATGAAGGTCGAGCCGCTCACTCCCGCCGACGTCGGAGCCGTTGCCGGGGGCGAGCAGCGGTTTCTTCGCGCTGGAAGCCAAGGCCCAATGGTTGGCCCCCGCGCGGGCGAAGGGTGGGCGAAGCCGCTCAGCCGACGCGGTCTGGGGTGAGCGCGTAGGCCTCGAGCGCGGCGACCTTCCAGACGCCGTCCTCTACGTACATCGGCATGTCGACGGAGAGCGTGTCCGGGGTCTTGTAGATGACGAAGGCGCGGTTGCCGGAGCCGCGGCGGACGCTGGAGACGTCGATCCTCGCCTGCTCGACCCGGTTGGCCTTGGGCACGCGCTGCATCAGCGTGCCGAAGGTCTCGGCGCAGCTGCGCCCTTTCTCGGTGTCTTCGAGGTTCTCGCGCAGGACGCTGTAGATGCGAGCGCAGGCGGTCGCCCAGTCGCCGCGCGCCTTGGCGTCGAGGTACTGGACCAGGCCGAAGGTGATGTTGGTCGCCTCCTCGCCTTCGGCCTCGGCGCCGAAATCGCGGATCGAGCCGTAGGTGTTCTTCTGCGCGGTGCGGTGGGACTGCTCGCTCGGCGGCAGGGTCTGCACGGCGCCGGTCGCGGTCACGCGCGCGCCCTCGACGCTGCCGGGGCGGACGCGGAGGTCGACCCCGGTCGCGCCACCGTCTCCCCCACCCTGGCCGCCGGCCTTCCGCCCCTGCGCGGCGCCGCCGTCGCCCTCATTCGCGCCATCGCCACCCTTGCCGCCCTCGGGCGCACCGGGGCCGTCGGATCGCGCGGCGGCGTCGCTCGCCGTCGTCGCCTGGTCGTCGTCGTCGCCGCAGGCCGCGAGCCCGGAGGCGAGCAGCGCCGCGGCTCCCCCGAGCGCGAGCCACCGCCTCGCCAGCCGCGAGCTCATTCCCCGCCCCCCTCCGACCCGCCGCCGCCTGCGAGCGAGGAGCCGAGCTTCCACTCGCCGTCCTCCTTGACCAGCGAGATCGACGTGGCGGGGCCCTTGCCGAAGCGCACCGTCGCGGTGGCGCGGTCGCCCTCGGCGTTGACGCCCAGCACCTTCGCCTGCCGGGCCGCCTTGAAGCCGCCGGTCTGCTTGGCGCGCAGCACCAGCAGCTCGATCGCCGCCTCGCAGTCCCAGTCTTTGTCTTCGCCCGAGGCCTGCTTGGCGAAGGCGACGGTCTCCTCGCGCGCCTGCTCGCTCATCAGCTCGCAGAAGGCGGCGGAGTCGAAGGTGGTCTCTTCCCCGCCGCCCCTCTCCTCGCCGAGGATCTCGTAGAAGCCGGTCGCGGTCCGCTTCGCCTCCTGCTCCTCCTCGCTCGGCGCCGCCGCCGCCTGCCGCTCGCGGAATTCCTCGCGCACCCGCTCGTTGCGCTCGCGCACCTCGGCGTCGGCTTCGGCCTGCTTCGCCTCGACCTCCTCGGCGGAGGACCCGGCGCCGGCCCCAGAGCCGTCGTCGTCGCCACCGCAGGCCATGACCCCGAGCGCCAGCGCTGCCGCCAGCAGCAGCGCCAGCGGCGCCCTCGGTCCCGATCCCCGGTTCCCCATAAACGACAGGGTATCGATCATCGATGGCGTGGTCGGAGCCGCTCGCCCGCCGCCGCTCAGTCGTCGAGGCCCGGGATCGGCTCTTCCGGCAGCTCTCCGTGGAAGGCCTCGAGCTCTTCCAGGTCGCGCTTGTCTTGCGGGCGCCCGGCGAGGCGCTTGAAGCCGACGATACTGCGCAAGTTCGCGATTCGCGCCGGTTCCCCGGCCACATCGCCATCGATCGCATCCCTCGCCACGGTCTCGTAGTCGAGCGGCGGCAGGCCACCCCGCATGATGTCGACGATCCCGTGCCGGCAACGAACCCTGAGGTGGTGAGAGCCCGCGATGTCGTCGCGGGTCAGAACCTTGTCGTCGCTTAGACGGACAGCCTCCGTCCGCTCGAAGAACCTGAGAACAGCCTCGTCGGTCTCGGCGCCGTCCGGCACCAGCAGGTCGGAGTCCTTGGTCGCCCGCAAAAAGCCGTTCGCGATGACGCTGAAGCCCCCGATCACGACGTACGCGAGGCCCACCGCGTTGGCATCCGCCACCACGCCATCGAGGTCAGGACCAGAAGGCTCTCTCTGGGACATGGCCGGATCTTATGACCGAGGCCAGAAGCGAAACCGCCTGCCGAGACAACCTCTGCCCTTGGGCAATCCGCTCGGAGGGCGTCAGCGCTCTTGCCGTCGCCCGATGATACTCGGCCTTTTCTCGGTTGAGCTCCGCCCACTCGGCCTCGTTGCCGGGGGCGAGCAGCGGTTTCCTAGCGCTGGAAGCCATGAGCACATGGTACGCCGTGGCGCCGCCGAAACGCGCGTTGAGCCCCCAACGGGGGTCAAACGTGCGCTTCAGCTCGCTCAGCCCGTGCCAACAGCCTCGATCCAGTCCCAGCGGCGGCCGCAGAGGCGGCTCGTCTCGTCGACGCCGACGCTGACGAAGGGGCCGGCGGCCTCGGCGGCGGCGGGGGCGAAAAGCAGCGGGCCGGTCCGCGGCCGGGGGAAGCCGCCGCTGCCGGGGTGCAGGTCGGCGCCGCCGAAGCGCAGTTCGGCCCGGTAGGCGCCGGGGGCCAGCTCCACCTGCCCCATGTATATGTAGCCGCCCTCGTTGTTGAGCTCGTGGCGCACCTCGCCGACCTTCTCGCCGTCGACCCGCAGCTCGACGCTGCCCCGTGCCGAGCCCTTGAGCCAGGCGTCGTAGCGGCCGGCGCGCGGCGCCCGCAGGATGCCGTCGGTGGCGTCGTAGACCGGCGCGGCGGGGGCGGCGACGAGGCGGATGCTCTGCGGCGGCTGGCCGAGCTGGTTGGAGAGCGCCAGCAGGCCGAGGCCTTTCACTTCCGAGCAGTCGGGCAGGCCGCCGGCGTCGAATTCGCCGCCGACCGGCTGGTGGGAGAGGACCCGCTCGCCTTCGGGCTCGACCGGCCGCTGCCAGACCTCGTAGTGCTCGCCGGACCAGGCCAACTCGTAGGGCAGGGGCGGGCGGCTGGCGACGGGCGAGCGGCGCAGGACCAGCGTGCGGTAGACGAAGAGCGCGTCGAGGTCGACCTCGTCGACGTCGACGGCGAAGCCCTTCTCGGCGCTGCCGCCGCCGCGCAGGGTGACCGGGCGCACGCGCAGCTCCGAGGCGCCCTCGGCGTCGAGCCCGCGCAGGAAGTGGCGCGCGCCGTAGGGGTTGTACTCGGTCATCAGCGCCGGCCCCTCGCCGTCGAACTCCTCGCCGATCTGCTCGAGCTCGACCAGCTGGTCGTAGGGGGCGAGGCTGACGCCGCCGTAGGCGAGCACGCTGGACCAGAGCACGCCGCCGGCGACGGCGGCGACCAGGAGGGCGCCGGTGACGCGGTCGAGGCGCAGGAAGGCGATCGCGCCGATCATCGCTAGCGCCAGGGCGGCGGGGGCGGCCACGGCGAGCGCCTTGGCATCGACCCAGGGCGAGCCGACGAGGACTACGGTCCCGGCGGCGAGCAGGGCGCTGGCGAGCAGCAGCACGGCGAGGGCGCGACCGCGCCAGACGACCCAGAGGCCGTAGAGGGCGGCGCCGATGCCGACCGCGATCAGGATCGCCGCTGGCACCACAGCGGCGGGGTCGACGCGGAAGTCGCCGCTGGGCCATATGCCGAGCGCCTGGAGGGGGTTGAGCGGCCCGATCAGGTTGCCGACCTCGCTCTCTTCGGTGAGGCCGGCCTGGAAGGGGCTGAAACCGCCGCCGACGAAGATCGGCAGCGAGAGGAGGGCCAGCGGCCCGGCGAGCGCCAGCGCCTGCATCGCCGCGTCCCGGCCGCCGAAGCGGCGCCAGGCGAGCGCGGCGA
>JBBDTK010000053.1:0-2305 GCA_040904405.1 Solirubrobacterales bacterium
GTCTCTTTTTTGCCCCGCGTCGCCCTCAGCTCGCCGCCCTCGAGCAGGCCGGCAGCGGCGGAGAACTCCTTGACCCGGACCAGCGAGGTGACCAGCTCGCGGACCGGCAGCGAGGGCGGGTAGACGGTGTTGTCGGTGCGCGGGTAGGAGATGAAGCCGTCCATGTAGAGGTCCTCGGCGATCCGCATCGCGCTGGCCGGGGTGATGCCGAGGCGGCTGGAGGCGTCGGTGGTGAAGGCGGTCGTGTTGAGCGGGGTCGGCGGCCTGCGGGTGTTCTTGCGCGCCGTCACCGCCTTGACCGTGCCCGGGCCGGCGGTGCCGGCCAGGGCCGCGTCGGCCTCCGCCTTCTCCCAGAACTTGTCGGTCGCGTGGTGGGCCTCGAAGCTTCCGTCGGGGTGCTGGAACTTGGCGAACAGCTCCCAGAACGGCTTGGCGACGTGGGCGCGGCGCTCCATCTCACGCTCGACGATCAGCCCCAGGGTGGGGCTCTGCACGCGGCCGACCGAGAGGAAGTTGGAGCCGAAGCGGCGGGTGGCGAGGGAGACCGCGCGGGTCAGCGTCGCCCCCCAGAGCAGGTCGATGTCCTGGCGCGCGGCGCCGGCGTTGGCCAGCGGGTAGGAGAGCTCGTCGAGCTCGCCGAAGGCGCGCTCGATCTCCTCCCTGGTCAGCGCCGAGTAGCGGGCGCGCGCGATCCGCAGCGTGCCCTCGTCGGCTTCCTCGCGCGAGCCGAGGCTGGGGTTGGCGTCGAGCATCTCCTGCAGCGCCTCGAGCCCGATCAGCTCGCCCTCGCGGTCGAAGTCGGTCGCGATCACCAGCTCGTCGGCCTCCTTGGCCATCTTCCTGATCGCTTTGACGACGTTCTTGTCGGTCGGCTCCTTGATCAGCTCGGCGTCGATCAGGTCGTGCAGGTCGGTCTTCTGCCAGTTCGAGTAGCCCTCGGGGAAGGCCGGCCCGAGCACGTGGCCCTTGAGGCCGATCGTCATCTGCTCGTTGCCGTCGGCGTCGGTCCAGGTGTAGAAGGGGACTTTGTAGGTCTTGTCCGCCTTCGCCTCGTTGCGGCCGAGGATGTCGGCGATCTTCTTGGCGCTGTTGTTCTTCTCGGTGACTATGAGCCGCATCGGGCGGCGAGGGTAGCAGGGGCTCCGCGCGGCGCCCGGCGGGTGGGCGGCCGCCGATCCCATAGGATCGGCGCCTCATGGCTCCCACTGCGCCCGCCCCCACTCCCGCCCGGTGAGGGCTCTGGTCACCGGCGGCGCCGGCTTCATCGGATCGAACCTGGTCGATGCGCTGCTGGCGCGGGGCGACGAGGTGACCGTGGTCGACGACCTATCGACCGGGCGGCGAGAGAACCTCGACGGGGCGCTGGCGGCGGGCGCGCAGCTGGTCGAGCTGGACATCCGCGAGGCGGCGGCGCTGGCCGAGGCGGTCGCCGCGGCGCGGCCCGAGGTCGTCTTCCACCTGGCGGCGCAGATCGATGTGCGCAAGTCGATCGCCGACCCCGCCTTCGACGCCTCGATCAACGTCGGCGGCACCGCCAACCTGCTCGAGGCGGCCCGGGCGGCGGGCTCGCCGCGGATCGTCTTCAGCTCGACCGGCGGGGCGATCTACGGCGAGGGCGAGGGACAGGCGCTGCCGCTGGCCGAGGACGCGCCGATCGCGCCGCTCTCCGCCTACGGCCAGAGCAAGTTCGCCGGCGAGGGCTACCTGGCGCTCTACGAGCGGCTCTACGGGATGTCCGCGGTGAGCCTGCGGCTCGGCAACGTCTACGGCCCGCGCCAGGACCCGCTCGGCGAGGCCGGTGTGATCGCGATCTTCTGCGGGCGGCTGCGGGCGGGCGAGCGGCCGACCGTGTTCGGCGACGGCAGCCAGACCCGCGACTACATATATGTGGGCGACGTGGTCGCGGCGATGCTGGCCGCGGCCGGATCGGCGGCGAGCGGGCCGATCAACGTCGGCACCGGGATCGAGACCGACGTGCTGGAGCTGGCGCGGCGGCTGGCCGAGCTGGGCGGCGCCGGGGGTGCCGAGACGGGTGAGGTCGGGGGTGCCGCGGGGGCCGCGGGGGCCGAAACGGGTGAGGCCGGGGGGGCGATGGGCGGCGCAGGGGGGGCCGGAGAGCGGCGGGCTGCGTTCGAGCCCGAGTTCGCCCCGCACCGCACCGGCGAGGTGCAGCGGATCGCGATCGACCCCGGCCGGGCCGAGCGCGAGCTGGGCTGGCGGGCCGCGGTGGGGCTCGAAGAGGGCCTCCGCCTCACCCTCGACTCGCCCTAGATGGTTGATTACACGACCGCGTGCGGGGTCGTGG
>JBBDTK010000053.1:2315-8399 GCA_040904405.1 Solirubrobacterales bacterium
AACCAACCATCTAGCCCACCGCCCCGGAACGCGGGGTCCCGGAGGCTTCCGCTGTTAGTTATGTGTCCAGAGGAGACAGAAGTCGCAGCGGAAGGCGGCCACTACCCTTAGGCCCATGCCCGCTCAGGCCTATGCCGGCAAGGAGTGCGTCTGCCAGCTCCGCAAGGGGATCTGCGACCAGTCGTGCGTGCGCGACATGCTCGAGACCCCCTTCTACATCGCCTGCCTGAAGCTCAAGGGGCGGCGCTGCCTCGTGGTCGGCGGCGGCGACATCGGCCTCGAGAAGGTCGAGGGGCTGCTCGCCTGCGACGCCGACGTCACCCTGATCGCCCCGCTCGCCCACTCCGAGCTGGAGTCGCTGGCGGCGGAGGGCTCGATCGAGTGGGAGAAGCGGCCCTACGCGGGGGCGGCGGACCTGGAGGGCGTCTTCATGGTCATCGCCGCGACCGACGACAGCGAGGTCAACATCGGCGTCTTCGACGACGCCGAGCGGCGGGCGATGCTGGTCAACGTCGTCGACGTGCCGCCGCTCTGCAACTTCATCCTGCCGGCGATCGTGCGCAGCGGCCCGCTGGCGATCGCGATCTCGACCGCCGGCGCCTCCCCCGCCCTGGCGAAGCGGATGAAGCGCGAGGTCGCCGAGCTGTTCGGCGAGGAGTACGCGCGGCTGGCAGTCGTCCTCAACGACGCCCGCGGTTGGGCGAAGGGGACGCTGCCGACCTACCAGGACCGCAAGCAGTTCTTCGAGGGGATCGTCAACGGCGACCCCGACCCGGTGGCGCTGCTGCGCGCCGGCGAGGAGATCGAGGAGCTGGCGCTGATCGAGGCGGCCAAAGAGCGCGCGGCTGCTGCCTTGGCGTAGAGGCTGGCCGGCCCGGTCGTGTAGGGGTCGGTTTCAATTTGCGTGCCCGCGGGGGCGTGACTGGCCAAGCTGGGCGCCGCACGCCGACGAGCGAATGGCAGCGCCATTCGCGAGGAGGTGGGTGGCGATCCAGCGCCGCGCCAGGCGCGTCATCCGAGGGTGCGGAAATTGGAAGCGGCCCCTACGCGGCCGGCAATGCGAAAAATGCCACCGCTGCGAAGTGGGCTGCGGCGGCGGCGATTACGAAGAGGTGGAAGACCTCGTGGTAGCCGAAGACGCGGGGGTTGGGGTTGGGGCGCTGGGTCGCGTAGACGATCGCGCCGGCGGTGTAGAGCAGGCCGCCGGCGGCGACCAGCAGGGTGCCGGCCGGGCCGAGGTCGGTCCACAGCTTGGGGAAGGGGACGACGGCGATCCAGCCGAGCGAGAGGTAGACGATCGCGGCAACCCATTTCGGGTGCTCGATCCAGAGGATCTCGACCACGGCGCCGGCGACGGCGCCGACCCAGACCGCGACCAGGATCGCGTCGGCCAGCGCCCCGTCGAGGGCCAGCAGCGCGAACGGCGTGTAGGTGCCGGCGATGAGGAAGAAGATCATCGAGTGATCGAGCCGGCGCATCCAGCGGCGCCGGTCCGGCCGCTTCCAGTCGACCCGGTGGTAGAGCGCGCTGGTGCCGAGCAGGGCCGAGAGGCTGACCGCGTAGATCGCGACCGCCAGGGTCGCCTTCGGGCTGTCGGCGGCGAAGATCAGGCCGGCGCCGAGGAAGAGTGAGACGACGAAGGCCCACTGGTGGGAGACGCCGCGCAGCTTCGGTTTGACCACGGCGAGCGCCTCGCCGGCAGCTTCCCTTGCGGCGACAGCGCGCTCCTCGACCGCGCCCCGGGCCGCCCCCGCCCGCCCGGCGGCGGCATCGCGCGCCGTCTCGAGCCGCTCGCCCATCCGCTCCGCGCCCCTGCGCAAATCGTCGACCATGCCCTCAGGGTACCCCAGCGCTTTCGCCCAGAATGCGGACTTGGCACCATGTGAGAGCGGACGAATTGCAATAGATCTTTCGAAACCGTGCGCAGGGCAGATGATTTTCATGTGTTCCGTCCGCCCCAAGAGCAATCCTGGGCAGTCCACCCTTAAAGACGCCCCGAGAGGAGAAGTTCGATGTCCCAGACCGCCACCAGCGCCCCGAAAAACGGTCTCAAGGGGCTTGCGATCGAGCGCCGCTTCTCCTCGCCCGGAGCGCACCCCTTCGACGAGATCGAGTGGGAGACGCGCGACGCGATCATCGGCGACCCCGAACAGCCCGCCTTCGCCCAGCACGGGGTCGAGTTCCCCAAGAGCTGGTCCCAGAACGCGACCAACATCGTCGCCCAGAAGTACTTCCGCGGCCAGCTCGGCAGCGAGAAGCGCGAGGGCTCGGTCAAACAGATGATCGGCCGCGTCGCCGGCACGATCTCCGGCTGGGGGCGCGAGGGCGGCTACTTCGCCTCCGACGAGGACGCCGAGGCCTTCGAAGCCGAGCTGACCTCGATCCTGCTCAACCAGAAGGCGGCCTTCAACTCGCCGGTCTGGTTCAACGTCGGCTTCGAGGAGCGCCCGCAGTGCAGCGCCTGTCAGCCCTTCCACGCGCTCGTCTCGACCCCCGAGGGAATGGTTCCGATCGGGGAGCTGGTCGAGGGCGAGCAGACCGGCCGCGAGGTCTACGACGCGAACGGGGTGACCCGGGTGGTCGCGGTCAAGGCCAACGGCCGCAAGCCCGTGATGCGGGTGAAGCTGCGCAACGGCGGCTTCGTCGAAGCCACGCCGGACCATGTCGTCAAGGCCGCCTCGCAGCGACGCGCCAAGCCTCAGTGGCTTCGTGTCGATCAACTCGCGCCGGGAATGCGCCTCCACCTTCATCCGCACCGCGCCAAGGTCGCCGACCGCGCTCTGGTCGCGGCGGGCGGCCCCACCGCGGGGGAGCTCGACAGCGCCGACCGCTTCGAGGTCCTCGACGAGGCGACGCGCGTCGACCGCGCCGAGGCGGCGCTCGCCGGCTGGCTGCAGGCCGACGGCTTCGTCGGCCAATACCACGAGGGCACGAACAACTCTCTGACCATCGAGTTCCAGGTCGCCGGCGACGACGAGTACGCCTGGGTGATGGAGAACCTCGACATCGCTCTGCCCGACGTGCACCGCAAGGTTCGGGTGGCCGACACGCAGGAGGTCGAGGTGCGGCGGATCCGCCTCTACGGAGAGGTGCTTCGCGACTTCGTCGAGCGCTGGGAGCTTGCGGCGCGCGGAACCGAGATCCGCCTTCCCTCTCGCCTGTGGACCGCCACCCATGAGGAGATCTGCGCCTACCTGCGCAGCGTGTTCCAGGCCGACGGCTACATGACCGTGCGACGTGAGAATGACTGCGAGAACGCCCGGATCGGATTCGCGGTGATCAGCGAGAAGTGGACGGAGGATCTGCAGATCCTGCTCAACTCGATCGGGATCTTCTCGCGCCGCACCCGCAAGCGTGAGCAGCGGGCCGACCGGCACGATATGCACGAGCTCTCCATCAACATCGGCTCCGAGCGAGCCCGTTTCGCGGAGCTGATCGGATTCGTCGGCAAGGAGAAGCAGCGCCGCCTGCTCGACTCGCTGGAGTTGCGCAACCCAAAGGTCTGCCCGGATCTGCGCGAGGAGGAGATCGTCGCGATCGAGGATCTCGGTGTCCAGGCGGTCTACGACATCCAAACCGAGTCCGGCGAGTACTTGAGCAACAACATCGCAGTCCACAACTGCTTCATCCTCAGCGTCGACGACTCGATGGAGTCGATCCTCGAGTGGAACACCAAGGAGGGGATGATCTTCCGCGGCGGCTCGGGCTCGGGGATCAACCTCTCCAACATCAGGGGCTCGGTCGAGCCGCTCTCCAAGGGCGGGCTCGCCTCCGGCCCGGTCAGCTTCATGCGCGGCGCCGACGCCTGGGCGGGGACGATCAAGTCGGGCGGCAAGACGCGGCGGGCGGCGAAGATGGTCGTGCTCGACGTCGACCACCCCGACGTCGAGGACTTCATCTGGTGCAAGGCCAAAGAGGAGGAGAAGGCGGGCGCGCTGCGCGACGCCGGCTTCGACATGTCGATCGACGGCGAGGGCTTCACCTCGATCCAGTACCAGAACGCGAACAACTCGGTGCGGGTCACCGACGAGTTCATGGAGGCGGTCGAGGCCGGCGAGGACTGGCACCTGACCGCGCGCAAGACCGGCGAGGCGACCAAGACGCTGCCGGCACGCGAGCTGATGAGCCAGATCGCCGACGCCGCCTGGCGCTGCGCCGACCCCGGCGTCCAGTACGACACGATCATCAACCGCTGGCACACCTCGCCGGAGTCGGGCCGGATCAACGCCTCCAACCCCTGCTTCCCGGCGGATGCACGGGTGCACACGACCAAGGGCCTGCTGCCGATCGCGGAGCTCCATGAGCGGTTCGAGGGCGGCGAGGAGATCGAGGTCTACACCCATCGCCTGACCGCGGGCGAGAACGGCTCCAGGCCACGGCCCAAGGGCGACGGGGTGCTCGCGAGCCGGCCGCTTCGAGTCATGCAAACCGGCGTCAAGCCGATCTTGCGGCTGCGCTTCTCCAACGGCCAGGAGCTTCGCTGCACCCCCAATCATCGGCTGTGGACGACGAATCGCGGCTACGTGCCCGCCGAGGAGCTGGCAGAGAGCGACGAGGTGATGCTCAACGACAGCGCCACCCCGGCGACCGTTGCGCCGTGGCGGCTGCCGGTCAAGGTCGAGGCCCTGGCCAAGTCGTTCAGCCGCGGCGGCAGCGTGGCCTATCAGGAACTGCCGGATCGCTGGAGCGAGGGGCTCGGCGAGCTGACCGGTCACCTGATCGGCGATGGCTGGATGACCGACGTCCAGACCGGTTGGTGCTACGGAGGCGACGACATCGACGACGGGCTCGCCGATTCCCATGAAGGAGCTCTCCGAGAGCTGATCGGCGGGGTCTCGCGGCAAGAGATGAAGAACGGCACGGTTCAGCTGCGGGCAGGGAGCGAGGCAGTGCGCGAGTTCTTCCGCGGGATCGGTGTCACGTCGGCACGGGCACATGAAAAGCGCGTGCCGGCCGCTGTGTTCGCCGCACCGGCTGAGGTGCAGGCGGCATTTCTGCGTGGTTTGTACGGCGCTGACGGTTGCGCCTCGTGGACCGAGACCAATCGTTACGTCGGTCTCGGCAGCCGCAGCGATGCGATGCTTCGCGACGTCCAGAAGCTGCTGAGCGGCTTCGGCATTCGCAGTCAGGTCTACCAGGTATCCCCCAGTCGGACGCAGAGGTTTGCGTATACGCGCAAGGACGGCACTACTGCGCAATACGAGTCTCGTCAAGGCTTTGATCTTCGAATCACGGGATCGGACATGCAGCGCTTTGCGGAAGCGATCGGGTTCTCTACCCCCCGCAAGCAGTCAGTGCTCAATCGGATGCTTCGGCAGTTCGGCCGCTACTCGACGAAGAGGACGGCCAAACTAGTTGCCCGTGAGACCGACGGTCAAGAGCGTGTCTACAACCTGACCGAGCCCCTGCATCATTCTTACATCGTAGATGGTCTGATTGTTGCTAACTGCTCCGAGTACATGCACGTCGACGACTCGGCCTGCAACCTGGCCTCGCTCAACCTGATGAAGTTCCGCCGCGAGGACGGGTCGTTCGACGTCGAGGACTTCGAGCACGCGGTCGACATCGTCTTCCTCGCCCAGGAGATCGTCGTCGGCTGCTCCAGCTACCCGACCGAGCAGATCGGCGCCAACGCCAACGCCTTCCGCCAGCTCGGCCTCGGCTACGCCAACCTCGGCGCGCTGCTGATGTCCGACGGGCTTCCCTACGACTCCGACGAAGGCCGCAACGTCGCCGCCGCGATCACGGCGCTGATGACCGGCCGCGCCTACCGCCAGTCGGCGCAGATCGCCGCCGGGGCGACCGGGCCCTACGACGAGTACGAGAAGAACCGCGAGGCCCACAACGGGGTGATGCGGATGCACCGCGACGCCGCCTACGACATCGACGGCGAGGGGATCAAGGCCGACCTGCTGGCGGCGGCGCAGCGGGCCTGGGACGAGGCGGTCGAGCTCGGCGAGGAGCACGGGTACCGCAACGCGCAGGCGACGGTGCTGGCGCCGACCGGGACGATCAGCTTCCTGATGGACTGCGACACGACCGGGATCGAGCCCGACTTCTCGCTGGTCAAGTTCAAGGAGCTGG
>JBBDTK010000054.1:0-1399 GCA_040904405.1 Solirubrobacterales bacterium
CGGCCGTCCCCGTTCCCGGCGAGCACGCGGTCATGGTCGAGCTGCGGCCCGCCGCGGAAGCGGCGCTGCCGCTCCGCCTCGAGTGGAGGAACGAACGCGACCCGCTCGCGGGCGTCGTCGCCGCCGTCGAGCCGGCGGCGGGTGAGCGTGTCCTCTGCCGCCTGTCGATCGATGCCGCGCAGTCGCGGAGCGCCGACCGGATCCGACGGCGCGAGGAACAGCCGCCCGCGCGCCGGCCGTACGAGCACGGCGCGACGGACAGCCTCGTCCCGATCGCCGCGCTGATGGCCGTGGTCGCGGCGGTCTTGCAGGGCCGCCGCTGGTATGAGGCTGGTGAGTGGACGCTCCTCGCCGTCGCCTGTGGTGCGTTGCTCGTTGGACTACCCGTGCTGGCGACCGTCGGGGTGCGGCTATTCATCGGGCATGCGCCGATCCCGGCGCGGGTGGTCGCGGCGAAGCTGACCGGCCCGCTCGTGACCGCCAGCCTCGACGTACGTGCGTTCGGCCCCGACCCGGCGCGCCTGCGGGCGCTCGCCGCGCAGACCGCGGCGGCGTACGCCGCCTATGACGACGCCGCGGGCGGTGGCTTGCGGCCCGGTCAACTGCGTCCGCTGCGCTTACCCCGGAGGGCGCGTCAGCGGCTGCTGTTGAACACGGGCGAGGCCGCGGCGCTGTGGCATCTTCCGGAAGCAGTGGGAACGCCGCTCCGCGTCCGGCGCACGACGGCGCAGCGGTTCGCGCCCGCGCCGGGACACGCGACGCTGGGCGTGCGGGTAGGCGTCTCGACGGTCGGGTCGACAGACGTGCCAGTCCACCTGCCCGCGCCGCTGTTGCACCGCAATCACTTCCTGGTGGCGAAGACGAGGCGAGGGAAGTCCACGCTGCTCCGGCACATCGCCGCCGGGGTGATGGAGCGGGTCGCTGCGGGCGTCGAAGACACGGCACTGGTCGTCGTCGATCCGCATCAGGATCTCGCGGAGGCGGTGCTCGCCGCCGTCCCACCCGAGCTGATCGACCGGACGATCTACCTGGACTTCGCGCACCTGGACTGGCCGATCGGGCTCAACCTGATCGACGTCACGCTGTTCCCCGACCGCGACAAGGCAGTCGAGAGCGTCGTCACGATCATGAACCGCCTCTGGCCGGACAACTGGGGGCCGCGCATGGAAGGCGCGCTGCGGGCGTCGCTCTCTGCGCTGCACGAGATCAACACGCGCCGATCGCGCGTCGAGCAGTTCACGCTGCTGGACGTCGCGCCGTTCCTCACGAACCCGAAGTTCCGCAATGACCTGCTCAAGGAGGTCGAGGACCTCGCGGTCGCCGCGTGGTGGCGCGACAACTTCACGTTCGCCGGGCGCGTCCTCCAGCAGCAGACCGCGAACCCGGTGACGTCGAAGAT
>JBBDTK010000055.1:0-5507 GCA_040904405.1 Solirubrobacterales bacterium
CCCCCCCGCGAGCCGCCGGGGCGCTTTGTCGGTGCTATGCGCCCGAAACGCGCCCCGGCCCCGAACGCGCCTGGCGGCGACACGTATGCGCCGCCGCGCCGCTGCTATCATCGCCCGTCGCTCAGGCTTCTTCTTGGCAGCGCGTTTCGCCGGGCCCGCGAGGGCCTTTTTCATGCGCCGATCCCGGCGGTTCCCGCCGGGGGGCTTTTTCTTCTTCTCTCGTCTCCGTTTCAAGACAACGCTTACCTTAAGACCATGCCACGCAGCTTCCCACTGGAGAAAACCCGCAACATCGGGATCATGGCGCACATCGACGCCGGTAAGACGACGACGACCGAGCGCATCCTCTACTACACCGGCCGCACCCACAAAATCGGCGAGGTCCACGACGGCGCCGCGGTGATGGACTGGATGGAACAGGAGCAGGAGCGCGGGATCACGATCACCTCCGCCGCCACCGCCTGCGAGTGGGAGGGGCACCGGATCAACATCATCGACACGCCCGGCCACGTCGACTTCACGGTCGAGGTCGAGCGCAGCCTGCGCGTGCTCGACGGCGCGATCGCCGTCTTCGACGCGGTCGCCGGGGTCGAGCCGCAGTCGGAGACCGTCTGGCGCCAGGCCGACAAGTACAAGGTGCCGCGGATCGCCTACATCAACAAGATGGACCGCACCGGCGCCGACTTCTTCCACTCGGTGGAGACGATGGTCGAGCGGCTCGGCGCCAACCCGCTGCCGATCCAGCTGCCGATCGGCGCCGAGGGGGGCTTCATCGGCGTCGTCGACCTGGTCGAGATGAAGGCGCTGGTCTGGAAGGACGAGCTCGGCACCGAGTTCGACGTCGAGGAGATCCCGGCCGAGCTCAAGGACCGGGCCGAGGAATACCGCACCCAGCTGATCGAGGCCTGCGCCGACTACGACGACGAGCTGATGGAGGCCTACCTGGCCGAGGAGGAGATTCCCCACGAGCGGATCGCCGCCTCGCTCAACCGCGCCTGCCTCGAGACCAAGGTGACGCCGGTGCTCTGCGGCTCCTCGTTCAAGAACAAGGGCGTGCAGCCGCTGCTCGACGCGATCGTCGAGCTGCTGCCCTCGCCACTCGAGGTGCCGCCGGTGGCCGGCCTGGTCCCCGCCGGCAAGGGGGAGGACGAGCCGACCGAGGACAACCGCCCGGCCGACGAAGACGGCCCCTTCGCGGCGCTCGCCTTCAAGGTGATGACCGACCCCTACGTCGGCAAGCTGACCTACTTCCGCGTCTACTCGGGCAAGCTCACCGCCGGCAGCCGGGTGCTCAACATGACCACCGGCAAGACCGAGCGGATCGGGCGGCTGCTGATGATGCACGCCAACAGCCGCGAGGAGATCGAGGAGTGCTACGCGGGCGACATCTGCGCCGGCGTCGGCCTCAAGGAAACCGGCACCGGCGACACCCTGGCCGCCCCCGACGCGCCGATCCTGCTCGAGAACATCGAGTTCCCCGAGCCGGTGATCGCGGTCGCGATCGAGCCCAAGACCAAAGCAGACCAGGAGAAGATGGGCACGGCGCTGCAGCGGCTCGGCGAGGAGGACCCGACCTTCCAGGTGGAATCCGACGAGGAGACCGGCCAGACCCTGATCCACGGCATGGGCGAGCTGCACCTCGAGGTGATCGTCGACCGCATGCTGCGCGAGTTCAAAGTCGACGCCAACGTCGGCAAGCCGCAGGTCGCCTACCGCGAGACGATCCGCAAGGAGGCGAAGAAGGTCGTGGCGCGCTTCGTCCGCCAGACCGGCGGCCGCGGCCAGTTCGGCCACGTCGTGATCAACGCCGAGCCGGCGCCCGGCGAGGGCTTCGTCTTCGAGAACAAGATCAAGGGCGGCGCGATCCCGGGCGAGTTCATCGGCCCCGCCGAACAGGGGATGCGCGAGGCGCTCGACAACGGCGTCAAGGCCGGCTACCCGATGGTCGACGTCAAGGTCGAGCTGATCGACGGCTCCTCGCACGACGTCGACTCCTCCGAGATGGCCTTCAAAATCGCCGGCTCGATGGCGATCCAGGAGGCGGCCCGCAAGGCCGACCCGGTGCTGCTTGAGCCGGTGATGGCGGTCGAGGTGGTCACCCCCGAGGACTTCCTCGGCGACGTGATCGGCGACCTCTCGCGGCGCCGCGGCAAAGTCCAGGGCCAGGAGCAGCGCGGCAACGCGCTCGCCGTCCAGGCCACCGTGCCGCTCGGCGAGATGTTCGGCTACGCCACCGATCTGCGATCCTCGACCCAGGGACGAGCCACCTACACGATGCAGTTCGAGCGTTACGAAGAGGTCCCGTCGAGCATCGCCGAGGAGATCGTCGAGCACCGGTCGGGCGAGCCGGTGGGAGCGACCTCATGATTCTGGCTATATTTCCCAGGTTCGCCCGCAGGCAGACGAATAAACACGACTTCGAAAGGTAGAACGGAGAGCGATGTCAAAGGAGAAGTTCGAGCGCGACAAGCCGCACGTCAACGTCGGCACGATCGGCCACATCGATCACGGCAAGACGACGCTGACGGCCGCGATCACCACCACGCTCTCCGGCAAGGGTGAGACCGAGGCGAAGAGCTTCGCCGAGATCGACAACGCCCCGGAGGAGAAAGAGCGCGGGATCACGATCGCGACCTCGCACGTCGAGTACGAGACCGAGAACCGCCACTACGCCCACGTCGACTGCCCGGGCCACGCCGACTACGTGAAGAACATGATCACCGGCGCGGCGCAGATGGACGGCGCGATCCTGGTCGTCTCCGCGGCCGACGGGGTGATGCCGCAGACCCGCGAGCACATCCTGCTCGCCCGCCAGGTCAACGTCCCGCACGTGGTCGTCTTCCTCAACAAGATCGACCAGGTCGACGACGACGAGCTGGTCGAGCTGGTCGAGGAGGAGGTCAAGGACCTGCTCAACGAGTACGACTTCCCGGGCGACGAGACGCCGATCGTCAAAGGCTCGGCGCTGAAGGCGCTGGAGGGCGACGAAGAGGCCCAGAAGGCGATCTTCGAGCTGGCCGAGGCGCTCGACACCTACATCCCGGAGCCGGTCCGCGAGCTCGACAAGCCGTTCCTGATGCCGATCGAGGACATCTTCTCGATCACCGGTCGCGGCACCGTCGCCACCGGTCGGGTCGAGCAGGGGATCGTCAACAGCGGCGACGAGGTCGAGATCGTCGGCATCACCGACACGACCAAAACCACCGTCACCGGGGTCGAGATGTTCCGCAAGCTGCTCGACCAGGGCCAGGCCGGCGACAACATCGGCGCCCTGCTGCGCGGCACCAAGCGCGAGGAGATCGAGCGCGGGCAGGTGCTCTGCAAGCCGGGCTCGATCACCCCGCACACCAAGTTCAAAGCCGAGGTCTACTGCCTGAAGAAGGAGGAGGGCGGGCGTCACACGCCGTTCTTCACCGGCTACCGGCCTCAGTTCTACTTCCGCACGACCGACGTGACCGGGATCGCCAACCTCCCCGAGGGGACCGAGATGGTGATGCCGGGAGACAACGTCGAGATGACGATCGAGTTGATCCAGCCGATCGCGATGGACCAGGGCCTGCGCTTCGCCATCCGCGAGGGTGGCCGGACCGTCGGCTCGGGAGTGGTCGCGGAGATCATCGAGTAGCCCAGCATCAAGGGCGGGCGCGAGCCCGTCCCGATCGCCGCCGGCCAGGCGGCGAGACAACTCAAAAGACATACGACCGGGGCGGCGCCCCACCACCAAGGGGCGGCGCCCCTTCCGCGCGGTAAGGCCGCGCGGGGAAGGAACAAGAGAGCAGAGAAACCGTGGCGACGATCGCGGCACAGAAAATCCGGATCCGGCTGAAGGCGTACGACCACGACGCCATAGATCGGGCTGCCCGCGAGATCGTCGAGACCGCGGAGCGGACCGGGGCGAGCGTCTCCGGCCCGATCCCCCTGCCGACCGAGAAAAACGTCTACTGCGTGATCCGCTCGCCGTTCAAGGACAAGGACTCGCGCGAGCACTTCGAGATCCGCACCCACAAGCGGCTGATCGACATCCTGCAGCCGTCGCCGAAGACCGTCGACTCGCTGCAGCGGCTCGACTCGCTGCCCGCCGGCGTCGACATCGAGATCAGGTTGTAGTGGCGCCATGGCTGCGATCCTCGGCAAGAAGCTCGGCATGACGCAGGTCTTCCGCGAGGACGGCACGGTGGTGCCGGTGACCGTGATCGAGGCCGGCCCCTGCAAGGTGACCGCCGTGCGCGACGCCGAGCGCGACGGCTACGCCGCCGTCCAGCTCGCCTTCGGCGAGGTCGCCGAGGGCAAGCTGAGCAAGCCCGAGCTCGGCCACCTGAAGAAGGCCGGAGCGCCGCCGATGCGCCACCTGGCCGAGTTCCGCGACGAGGACCTCGGCGCCGAGGAGGGCCCCAAGGTCGGCGACGACGTCACGGTCGAGTCCTTCGAGGCGGGGCAGAAGGTGAAGGTCTCGGGGATCTCGATCGGCAAGGGCTTCCAGGGCGGGATCAAGCGCCACAACTTCAGCCGCGGCCCGGTCAGCCACGGCTCGCACAACGTCCGGGCGCCGGGCTCGATCGGCGCCAGCGCCTTCCCCGGCCGCGTCTTCAAAGGGCAGAAGATGCCGGGCCAGATGGGCAACAAGCGGGCCACCCAGCAGGGGCTCGAGGTCGCCGACGTCGACGCCGAGCGCAACCTGCTGCTGCTCAAGGGCTCGGTGCCCGGCTCGCGCAACGCCCTGGTCGAGGTGCGCACCTATGTCTAAGGCGGCCGTGCTCGGCAAGACGACCAAGGCGGAGCTGCCGAAGGAGCTCTTCGCCGAGCCCTTCCACCACTCGCTGGTGCACGAGACGGCGCGCGCCGACCTCGCCTCGCGCCGCCGCGGCACCGCCTCGACCCTGACCCGCGGCGAGGTCGCCTTCACCACCGCCAAGGCCTGGCGGCAGAAGGGCACCGGTCGCGCCCGTGCCGGCACGCTCGGCGTCCCCAACCGCTTCGGTGGCGGCGTCGCCTTCGGCCCCAAGCCGCGCCACTACGGGGTCAAGGTCAACCGCAAGGCGCGCCGCAAGGCGATGCGGGCGGCGCTCTCGGTCCACGCCGAGCGCGGCAGCGTCGCCGTCCTCGATCCCTCCTCCTTCGCCGAGCCGTCGACCAAGGCCGCGGCAGCGGCGCTGGCGAAATGGGGCGCCCGCCGGCCGACCCTGATCGTGCTCGAGGCCGAGGACACCGGGGCGCTGAAGAGCTTCCGCAACATCGAGCGGGTCCAGGTGGTGGAGCTGGGCGCGATCGGCGTCGCCGACGTGATCGGCGCCGCCTCGCTGGTCCTCTCCGAAGGCGCGCTGGAGAAGCTGCGGGAGAGGTTGAGCTGATGGACGCGCGCATGACGATCATCCGGCCCGTCGTCTCGGAGAAGAGCTACGCGCTGATCGCCGAGGGCAAGTACACCTTCCGCGTCGACGACCGCGCCCACAAGACCCAGATCGCCGCCGCGGTGGAAGAGATCTTCGATGTCGACGTCGCCGCCGTGG
>JBBDTK010000055.1:5517-8324 GCA_040904405.1 Solirubrobacterales bacterium
GCGCACCTCCAAGGTGCGCCCGAAGCCGAAGCGGCGCAACCTCAGCAAAGGCCGCACCCGCGCCTGGAAGAAGGCTGTCGTGCAGCTGGCGCCGGGCGAGCGGATCGAGCTGTTCGAGGGCGCCGAGACCGCGTAGGAGCCGAGACGATGCCGAACCGCAAAACCAAACCGACCAGCCCCGGGCGCCGCTTCGCGACCTACCCGCTGCGCGAGCAGCTGACCGCGAGCGAGCCGGAGCGCAAGCTGACCGAGGGCCTGCGCAAGTCCGGCGGCCGCAACGCCAACGGCCGCGTCACCGCGCGCCACCGCGGCGGCGGCGCCAAGCGCCGATACCGCAAGATCGACTTCAAGCGCCGCAAGGACGGCGTGCCGGCCAAGGTCGCGACGATCGAGTACGACCCCAACCGCAGCTGCTACATCGCGCTGATCCACTACGCCGACGGCGAGAAGAGCTACATCCTCGCCCCCGCCGGCCTCAGCCGGGGCGACACGGTCCAGTCGGGCAAGGGCGCCGACATCAAACCGGGCCACGCGCTGAGCCTGAGCGAGATGCCGACCGGCACGATCGTCCACAACGTCGAGCTGACCGCGGGGCAGGGCGGCAAGATGGGCCGCGCCGCCGGCGCCGCGATCCAGCTGGTCGCCAAGGAGGGCGAGATGGTGACCCTGCGGCTGCCCTCCTCGGAGATGCGGCTGGTCCGGGCCGAGTGCCGCGCCACCGTCGGCCAGCTCTCCAACGCCGAGCACCAGAACCTCACGGTCGGCAAGGCCGGACGCAGCCGCCACAAGGGCAAGCGGCCGCAGACCAGGGGCGTGGCGATGAACCCGGTCGACCACCCGCACGGCGGCGGCGAGGCGCACCACACTCCCGGCGGCCACCCGGTGACGCCGTGGGGCAAGCCGACGCTCGGCTACCGCACCCGCAAGAAGGGCAAGCAGTCGGACCGCTACATCGTGCGCGGACGCAAACGCGGCAAGAAGAAGGGCAGGTGAGCGGCTAATGGGGCGCTCGACCAAAAAGGGCCCGTGGGTGGAAGCGGCGTTGATGAAGCGGATCTCGGCGATGAACGAGTCCGGCCAGAAGCAGATGGTCAAAACCTGGTCGCGGACCTCGACGATCTTCCCCGACATGGTCGGCCACACGATCGCCGTCCACGACGGCAAGAAGCACGTTCCGGTCTTCATCTCGGAGTCGATGGTCGGCCACAAGCTGGGCGAGTTCGCCCCGACCCGCACCTTCCGCGCCCACTCGGGCACCGGCAGGGGAGGCGAGTAGCGATGGCCCTGGAGAAGAAGCAGCGCGACCCGAACGTGAAGAAAGCGACGGGGAAGAAAGAGCCGCCGAAAGGCGAAGCGCCGAAAAAAGCCACCCCGCCGGCGAAAAAAGAGGCGGCCAAAGGCCAGAAAGAGCCGGCGAAGAAAGCTGCCGCGAAAGCGAGCGCGAAAAAAGCCGCGCCGAAGAAAGAGGCGCCGAAGGCGCGCTCTCCGATCGTCGTCCGGGCGAGCTCGCGCTACGTGCGGGTGGCGCCGCGCAAGGCGCGCCTGATCGCCGACCAGGTCCGCGGCCTGCAGATCGAGAAGGCGCGGGCGCTGCTGCAGTTCTCCCCGCGCGGCGCCGCGCAGGACATCGGCAAGCTGATCGAGTCCGCCGCCGCCAACGCCGAGAACAACCACGAACTGATCGCCGACGAGATGCGGGTCGCCGAGATCACCGTCGACGAAGGGCCGACCCTGCGCCGCTTCCGCCCGCGGGCGCTCGGCCGGGCGACCCCGATCAACAAGCGAACCAGCCATATCGCCGTCGCGCTGAGCCCCGAAGGCGAGGACTTCTGATGGGACAGAAGATCCACCCGGGCGGCTTCCGCGTCGGCTACATCCACGACTGGAAGTCGAACTGGTTCGACGAGAAAGGCTTCGCCGACGTGCTCGACGAGGATCTCTCGATCCGCGCCCACATCGAGGGGAAACTGGCCCACGCCGGCCTCTCCGACATCACGATCGAGCGTCGCGGCGAGGTCGCGGTGGACATCCACACCGCCCGTCCCGGAATCGTGATCGGCAAGTCGGGCAGCGAAGTGGACGCGCTGCGCAAGGAGCTGCACAAGTTGACCGGCAAGCCGGTCAAGGTCAACATCCGCGAGGTCAAGCGCCCCGAGCTCGACGCCAAACTGGTCGCCCAGTCGATCGCCGAGCAGCTGCAGAACAGGGTCGCCTTCCGGCGGGCGATGAAACGCGCCCTGACCTCGGCGATGCGCTCGGGCGCCAAGGGCGTGAAGCTGCAGGTCTCCGGCCGCCTCGGCGGCTCGGAGATGGCGCGGACCGAAAGCTATTCCGACGGCCGGGTGCCGCTGCACACGCTGCGCGCCAACATCGACTACGGCTTCTACGAGGCGCGCACGACCGCCGGCCGGATCGGCGTCAAATGCTGGATCAACAAGGGTGAAGTGATGCCCGAGGGCTTCCGCTCCGACCAGGTGCCGGCCGACGGCGAGCCGCAGGGCGCTCAGCGCAGCCGTCCCGGCGGCCGCGATCGCGGCGGCGACCGGGGCCGCGGCGGCCGCGGAGGAGGAGGTCGCTGATGCTGATGCCGAAGCGGGTCAAGCACCGCAAACAGATGCGCGGCCGGATGCGCGGCAACACCAAGGGCGGCAGCGAGGTCGCCTTCGGCGAGTACGGGCTGAAGGCGCTCGACCGCGGCTGGATCACCAACCGCCAGATCGAGGCCGCGCGTATTGCGATGACGCGCAAAATCAAGCGCGGCGGAAAGGTCTGGATCAACATCTTCCCCGACAAGCCGGTGACCCAGA
>JBBDTK010000056.1:0-44047 GCA_040904405.1 Solirubrobacterales bacterium
GCCGCGGGCGACGATGTCGACGCGGGTGTTGGAGACGATCGACATCATCACCGCGATCTTCTCGACGCCGTCCTTTTCCAGCACCTGCTTGGCCAGGCCGCAGGCCTTGGCGACCGAGGGGTTGCCGCCGATCTCCGAGTAGTTGGCCGGCCTGCCGCCCTGGCTGCGGACCGCGTCGGTCAGCGTCAGCGAGCCGCCGCCGGCGCCGATCACCAGGCCGAGGTTGCCCTCGAAGCCGTGGTCGCGGCCCTGGATCACGCCGCGGTGGTCGGCGGCGTCGATCGAGCCGACGTTGCGCTCGAACTCGGAGGGCTCGTACGGCTCGCGGGTGTCGTCCTCGGCGATCTCCAGCGTCCTGCGCAGGAGCGCCTTCTGGCGGCCGGCCGCCTCGTTCTCCATCTCCATGTGGGCGTCGAGGGCGACGAAGCTGCCGTCGGTGAGCTCGGCCAGCGGGTTGATCTCGGCCAGGGTCATGTCGTTGTCGCGGAAGAGGCGGGCGAGGCGGGCGAGGATCGGCGTCGCCCGCTGCAGCTGCTTGCCGGTGACGCCGGTCGCGGCGATCGCCTGCTTGGCCTCGAAGTCGGCGATCGGCAGCAGGTTGGAGAGGTGGCCGCGGCCGACGTGGTCGGGGTGCTGCTCGGCGACCTCCTCGATGTCGATCCCGCCCATGTCGCTGAACAGCATCAGCGGGCGCTTCGCGGTGCCGTCCCAGACGACCCCGGCGTAGTACTCCTGCTTGACCTCGGCCTTGGGATCGACGAGCACGCCGCGCGGCATCTGCCCGTTGATCTCCAGCTCCAGGATCGCCTCGGCGTGCTCGGCCGCCTGCTCGGGCGTGTCGGCGAACTTGACCCCGCCGGCCTTCATCCGGCCGCCGCTCAGAACCTGCGACTTGACCACGGTCGGGCCGCCGATCCTCTCGGCGGCCCCACGGGCCTCGGCGGTCGTCTTTCAGAAGCCGTAATCGGTGACGGGAATCCCCGCCAGCTCGACGATCCTGCGTGCCTCGTACTCGAAGAACCTCATCAGCGGCGCGGAACCCTATCCAACCGGCGCCGCGCCTCGTCAGTAGCTCCCTCCAGCGCCATCCTCGTCCGGGTTGGTCCGCGCAGTGACCTTAACCGGCTGGGATAATCCGCCGCATGATCGAAGCGAAGGGGGATAGATGAGCCGGATCGCCCGCCTTGCGGCGCTCGCCGCCCTGCTCGCGACCGCCCTCGCCGCGGCCGGCTGCGGCGAGACGGTGATCGACGACGCCAAGACCGAGGCGGCGCTCGAACAGGATCTGCAGGGCGCGCTGGGCGAGAAAGTCACCGCCGTGGAGTGCCCCTCCGGGGTCGAGGTGGAGCCGGGCGCGACCTTCGAGTGCGATGTGATCCTCGCCGGGGGAGAGCGGCGATCGGCGACTCTGCGGATCCGCAACGAGGACGCCGACATCGAAGTCACAGGCCTCAAACCCAGTGGGTAAAGTGCCGCGGATGAGCCAATCCATCGCGGCCGACGCGCCGACCACGCACAAGGAGCTCCTCGACTGGGTCGGGGAGATCGCAGACCTGACCCAGCCCGACGCCGTCCACTGGTGCGACGGCTCGGCCGAGGAGTACGACGCCCTCGCCCAGGCCCTGATCGACGCCGGGACCTTCGAGCGCCTCTCCGACGCCAAGCGCCCCAACTCCTACCTGGCGCTCTCCGACCCCGGCGACGTCGCCCGGGTCGAGGACCGCACCTTCATCTGCTCGGCCGAGGAGGCCGACGCCGGGCCGACCAACAACTGGCGCGACCCGGCCGAGATGCGGGAGACGCTGGGCGAGCTCTTCAAGGGCTGCATGCGCGGCCGGACGATGTACGTGGTGCCGTTCTCGATGGGCCCGCTGGGCTCGCCGATCGCCCACATCGGCGTCCAGCTGACCGACTCCGCCTACGTCGCGACCAACATGCGGATCATGACCCGGATGGGCAGGAGCGCCCTCGACGTGCTCGGCGAGGGCGGCGAGTTCGTCCCCTGCGTGCACTCGGTCGGGATGCCGCTGGCCGAGGGCCAGGAGGACGTGCCCTGGCCCTGCAACGCAGACAACAAGTACATCGTCCACTACCCGGAGAGCCGCGAGATCTGGTCCTTCGGCTCGGGTTACGGCGGCAACGCGCTGCTCGGCAAGAAGTGCTTTGCGCTGCGGATCGCCTCGGCGATGGCGCGCGACGAGGGCTGGCTGGCCGAGCACATGCTGATCCTCAAGCTGACCTCTCCGCAGGGTGAGGTCAAGTACGTGACCGGCGCCTTCCCCTCGGCCTGCGGCAAGACCAACCTGGCGATGCTGATCCCGACCCTGCCCGGCTGGAAGGTCGAGACGGTCGGCGACGACATCGCCTGGATGAAGTTCGGCGAGGACGGCCGCCTGCGCGCGGTCAACCCCGAGGCCGGCTTCTTCGGCGTCGCCCCCGGCACCGGCCACAAGACCAACCCGAACGCGATGGAGACGATCGAGCGCAACTCGATCTTCACCAACTGCGCCAGGACCGACGACGGCGACGTCTGGTGGGAGGGGATGACCGGCGAGTCGCCCGCCCACGCGATCGACTGGCACGGCGAGGACTGGACGCCGGCCTCCGAGCAGCCGGCCGCCCATCCCAACGCCCGCTTCACCACGCCGGCCGCGCAGTGCCCCTCGATCGCGCCCGAGTGGGAGGACCCGGCCGGGGTGCCGATCGACGCCTTCCTCTTCGGCGGCCGCCGCGCGACCACGGCGCCGCTGGTCCACGAGGCGTTCGACTGGGAGCACGGGGTCTTCCTCGGCGCGACGATGTCCTCGGAGAAGACCGCCGCCGCCGCCGGCGAGGTCGGCGAGCTGCGCTTCGACCCGATGGCGATGCTGCCCTTCTGCGGCTACGACATGGCCGAGTACTTCGCCCACTGGTTGGAGATCGGCGAGCGCGAGGGCGCGCAGCTGCCGCGGATCTTCTACGTCAACTGGTTCCGCAAAGACGCCGAGGGCAGGTTCATCTGGCCCGGCTTCGGTGAGAACAGCCGCGTGCTCGAGTGGGTCTTCCGCCGCTGCGAGGGCAGCGCCGAGGCGGTCGAGAGCGCGATCGGGCTGCTTCCCCTCGAGAGCGCGATCGACACCGAGGGGCTCGAGATCGGCGACGAGGCGATGCGCGAGCTGCTCAGCGTCGACGAGGACCTCGTGCGCGAGCAGTTGCCGCAGCTGCGCGAGCATCTGGCCAGCTTCGGCGACCGCCTGCCGCGGGCCCTGCACGAGCAGCTGGAGGCCCTGGAGCAGCGCCTGGGATGAGCAGGCCGGTCCTCGCTGTCGACGTCGACGGGGTCATCTCCCTGTTCGGCTTCGAGGATCCCCCCGACCGCTCGGCGGCCCGGTTCGAGCTGATCGACGGCATGGTTCACTGCCTCTCGCTGGCCGCGGCCGAGCGGCTGCGGCGGCTGGGCGAGGTCTACGAGATGGTCTGGGCGAGCGGGTGGGAGGCCAAAGCCAACGAGTACCTGCCCAACCTCCTGGGCGTGCCGGAGCTGCCCTTCCTCAGCTTCGACGGCGCCGCCCGGTTCGGCTCGGCCCACTGGAAGCTGGGGCCGCTGGAGGAGTGCGGGCGGGGCCGGGCGCTGGCCTGGATCGACGACAGCTTCGACGAGAGCTGCTACGAGTGGTCGCGCAACCGCGAGCAGCCCACCCTGCTGGTCCCGACCGAACCCCACCTCGGCCTCGAGGAGGTCCAGGTAGAAGCCCTGACCGCCTGGGCAGCCGGCCTCTGACGCAGCCCCGGGCTCAAGGCCACAGGCAGTCTCCTCACGCGGCAGGCGGTACATACGCTGCGGTGATGGCATTGCATACTTTACTGACCCTCAGGTCGGCTGGCGGGTGGGGCGGATCAGGATCTCGTTTACGTCCCCGCCCTCGCGCTTGCCGAAGGGCGGGTGGTAGAAGTCCTTGACTGGGCGCATCGAAAAGGAAAGCGACTGTTGGCCTCCGAAAACGGCCCGGGCCGCCCCTTGCCTGCCGCTCCCGTAGCGCGACTCCACGGAACCTCGGAAGATCCCGGTCTTGGCGGCGCGCACGACCCGGATGGTGCGCCATCGCTTTCCCTTCAGGATCTGGATCCGCACCTTCCCGCGGCTGCTGGTCGGTGTGCGTCCCCAGAACGACAGCTTGCCCTTGGCCGAGTAGGCGACGAAGGGAAAGCGAAAGGCACGCAACAATGGCTTCGGGCGATCCTCCTCCAGAGTCGCCCCGCGGAAGTAGAGGCCGGACTCGAGCGAGTCGCTGAATGCGCGGTTGGGGTTCGGCGCGTCGTCGCGCAGGCTGAACCAGAAGAAGTGGTTGACACCGGCTTGCCAGGCCGTATGCAGCGCCTCGGCCGTCCAGCGCGTCGCGATTCGCATCGGCAAACCACCCGGATCGGGGGGCTTCGTGTCCCATGAGAACTCGGTGATCCAGAGCGGCGTGCGCCTGAACCTCCCCTTGATCCTGCCGGCGCGATCGGCAGCTCGCAGCAGCTTTTGCAGCTTGTCGAGTCCTCCGATCTGGACGTCGTTGACCTTGCCCTCGTGCGTCGGCCCACCGGTCGTGTACGGCTGGATCGCGAAGACATCGAAGTTGACGCCGCCGCCGCAGCCACCCGCTGCCGGACGCGGCTTGCGGCGACCGTGCATGCAGAGGAGCCGGCGGGTGAAGTCCATCGGGCCGATCGTCCAATTGGGCACGGCGATCGGGCCGAGGCCCGCCGCAAGAACCAGGTTGGTGGTGTCGATCGCCTTGATGCCGGCGTAGAAGCCGTTGATCAGGTTGCGGTAGAGGTGCGGCGAGAGCGCCGCTCCGGAAGTGTCGAACTGGGGGAAGAAGAAGAGGCTGAGGTTGGGCTCATTGAGCGCTTGCCAGTAGTGGACGCGGGGAAGCCCTGCAACCTGGCCGCTGTAGCGCCGGGCCGCGGCTATCGCGAATGCGCGCAGAGCGCCGGGGTCGGGATCGCAAATCGCCGGGACCACGACTGCCGGGGTCCGGCAGCGCTGCGCCCACTTGGGGGCGCCATCCACCTGCAACACCGGGGTCAAGCCCGTGTTGACGGCGCGGACGACATCGACGTCGCTCTCCCCCCACTCGTAGTGCGGGTCGTTGGGATTCTCGGGGTCCCAGTTGGCTGGTCGCGCCTCGGGGGCGGTGCCGCCCCAGTACAGCGGTATGCGAATGAAGTGCGCTCCGGTCGCGCGGGTTCGTTCGAAGCCGAGCTGCGCCCGGGTGCCGATGTTGGTGACCCCGGTGGCGAGGGGCCTGGAGGCGGCGGTCGCCAGCGATGCCCCGCTCACAAGCAGGACACAGGTCGCAAGCGCAGCGGATGCGACGAGGCGGCGCGCAAGGGCACCGCGATGGGCTCTCTCGGCGGATCGGATCACGGGCGGGGAGACGCTATGGCGTCGGCCTGTTCCGCTGGCGAAGGAGAAACGCGAGCGCCCATGCAGCGGTCATGGCAATTGCAAGCGGCAGCAGTAGGCCGAACTGGCCCGCAGCAGATGCGCCCGTCGCCTGGGCGAGAACCTCTCCCAGTCCCGACGAACCGCTCGGCCCCGAGCCAGAGCCGCTGGTCAAACCACTTCCGCCAGTGCTGTCCTCGGCTGGTCGCTCGCGCTCCTCGTCGTTACCGTCGCCGACCCCGTTGGAGACTTGGTTCGGGTCGCTCGCGACTGCATCGACTTCCGGGTTGGGCGCGGTTACGGCGACGACCTCCGCGACCTTGCGGCCGGCGGCCCCATGTTCGTCCAGTCGTTGCGTTCTGCGCTTGCCGAGGACTTCGGTGGGGGTCCGATCGCCCTTCCGGCCCTTCTCGGAGTCGCGGTGCCCGCCGGCGGTCGGCACCGCCTCGGTGTACTGCGTTGCCGCCGAGTTGTCGGGTGGGACGAAGTATTCGGCCGCTGCCACGGCAGGGAGGGCCAAGACCGCGATTGCGGCTGCAAGCAGGCCGGTTGCAGTTGGGGTCGCCATCGTCTCGTCCGCGCGTGCCGGAACTCGAAAGCCTGCCGCCGCGGCAGGCGACCCGTCCGTCCCGCGCTCTTAGCATAGAACCCGATGAACCCGACCTCGATGCGGCGCCGCATTGCGCTCCTCACGCAGGCCCGCAGTCTCGACCCCGCCGCCCTGGCGATCTGGCTGCTCGCCTTCGGGCTGATCGTCTACCTGGGGTTGAAGGGAGGCGGCTACGACCCGCTCGTCCACGATCGGGTGGGGATCGCGGGTTGGTGGCTTGCCCTCGCCGCCGTCGCGGTCGGGGCACTCCCCCGGCGTCGCCCCGGCGTAACACCGTTGGTCGCTCTCGGCCTTCTGGGAGCGTTTGTCGCCTGGACCGCGCTGAGCCTGTCATGGACCGAGAGTACCGCCAGGACCTCGGCCGATCTGGCCAGGGTGGCCACCTACCTGGGGATCTTCGCCCTGGCCGTCTTCGCTGCCGTCTCGAGGGAGGCTAGCCGGCTCGTATCCGCCGTGGCAGCCGGGATCGTCGTGCTCTCGATTTTCGCCCTGCTTTCGCGGCTGCACCCGTCGTGGTTTCCGGAGGCGACCCAGACTGCGACTTTCATCGACGACAGCCGCGAACGCCTCTCCTACCCGCTCAACTACTGGAACGGCCTGGCGGCGCTGATCGCAATCGGCGCGCCGTTGGTGCTCCAGGTTGCGACCGGCGCCAGGTCGATCCTGGCCCGGGCGCTGGCCGCCGCTGCCCTGCCGGCGCTGACGCTCACCGCCTTCTTCACCCTCTCGCGGGGCGGGATCGCCGCCGCGATCCTCGCCCTGGCGATCTACCTGGCCCTGGTTCCGGACAGGCTGCCGCGCGTGCTGTCATTGGGGATCGCGGCCGCCGGTGGCGCGATCCTGATCGTCGCCGCCGCCGGGCGCGACGCGTTGCAGGAGGGTCTGCGTGGTCCGCTGGGACTCCAACAAGGCGACGAGATGGTGCCGATCGCGATCGGCGTCTGCCTTGTCGTCGGCCTCCTCCAGGCCGGGCTCTCCTACGTCCTGGAGGACGGGAGGCGGCCGGGCTGGACCCGCGTCTCCCAGCGCCAGGCGAGGGTCGGGTCGGCACTCGGCGGGATCGCGATCCTGGCCGCCGCGGCGGCGATCGACCTCCCCGGTCGAGCCTCCAACGGGTGGGACGAATTCAGGGAGGGGGGAGGACCGGGGACCGGTGCCGAGCGGCTCGGCAGCGTCGCCGGTCAGAGCCGCTACGAGTTCTGGAGCGCGGCGGTCGACCAGAACGCGAGCAAGCCCCTGAGCGGGACCGGCTCCGGCAGTTTCGAGTTGTGGTGGGCCCGCAACGCGACCACCGAGGAGACTGTCCGCGACACCCATTCGTTCTATCTGCAGACGTTGGGTGAGCTGGGGATCGTCGGGTTCCTGCTCTTGCTGGCATTCCCGCTGACGATCTTCGCCGGCGGCGGCTTCTACGCCCTGCGGGCGAGTTCCCGCGACGGGCCGCAACTCGTCGCGGCGCTCGCGGGCTGCGCGGCGTTCTTCCTCGCCGCCGCCGTCGACTGGATGTGGCAGATCCCGGTGCTGCCGGTCGCGATGCTGCTGCTCGCCGCCGTGCTGGTCACCGCCGGGCGCTCTGCCTCGGAGGGGGGGCGCGGCGGCCTCGGCGTTTGGTGGCGAGCGGGCTTCGCCGCTCTCGCCCTGGCGGCAATCGTCGCGATCGCGATTCCACTTGCGGCGACGACGCTGCTGCGCGAGAGCGAAGTCGATGCTCGTGCCGGCGATTTCGACGGAGCCCTGCAGGCAGCGCGCAGCGCCGCGAACGTGCAACCGGACTCGGCCGCTCCGCGTCTACAGCAGGCTCTGGTGCTCGAGCGACTCGGTGACCTGGTGCCCGCGGCGGCCGCTGCGCATGCGGCAACCGAGCGCGAGCCGACCAACTGGCGCACCTGGCTCGTCCTCTCGCGGATCGAAGCCCAACGCGGAAGAGCGGCGGTCGCCGTGCGCGAGTACCGCCGGGCGAAAGCGCTGAACCCGAACTTCTCCCTGTTCCGAGAATGAGCAGCGATACGTGGCGATGAACCGCAAGCCATCTCGCTGCGGTCTTGACGCGTGCAGCGGGAGCGATCACCGCGGGCTGCCGGGAAATCCAGATCGAGCAGCATCTGGCCAGGTTCGGTGAGAAGCTACCCGGCCCGCCTTGGCGCCCAGTTCGACGCGTTGAAGCAGCGCCTCGGCTAGCGGGAGACGGCTGAGGCGCGGCTCAGGTCTGCGATTCGGACTGGCTTGCCGCTCTTCGTCCCCCTACGCCTGATCCGGACCCGGACCGACCGGGAGGGCTTCGCTTGGCGGGCGACGAGGCGGAGTTTGGGAACTGCGCCGTAGCGAGCTCGTGAGAGGCGGATCGCTTTCTTGAAGATGCCGGAGCGGGTAGAGCGGCCATGGCCCACCGTGCGCCAGCGGCCGTTGCGCCTGTGTTGGATCGCGATTCGCAGCGGCCGGCCGGCCACATAGTTGGGCAGGCGGCCGCGAACCGCGATGCGGCCCCCGGCCGGCACCGAGCGCTTCGACACCCAGAACCTCAGCCGCTCGGGCTTAGGGCCGCCAGCGGTCACCTTGACGACGACCGCCTGGGCACCGACCTCGACGTCCACCGCGCTGCCCGCGATCGGCAGCGAGGCAAGCGGCGCCGCCGAGACGTTCGGGACGTAGGCTTCGGCGCTCGTCACGAGCCGGCCGAAGTCCACCGTCACGTTGCCGCTGGGGGCCGCCAGCGGCGTCTGGGACTCCGGGTCCCAGACATCGGCGTCGCGCCAGAGGGCGAGGTAGAAGGAGCCGTCGCGCTTCTGCAGCAGCATGTGGTGGACGTCCTTGCTGTTGCCTGCCAGCGTGTAGTCGAGGGCCGAGGGGGCGAAGGCCGGGCCCGGGTCCGAAAGAATCTGGATCGTGTTACGGAGCGCGTCGAAGGCCGGCTTCGGCGAGAGGTCGTTGCGCAACAGGCCGAAGGTGTCCTCGCGGTCGCTCGCGCCGGGCGCCTCGTCGAGCAACTCGTAGGAGAAGGTCCTGGCGACCCCGCGGCGGAAGTACTCGAGGTACATCCGCGGGATGTAGGTGGCCATCGCGTCCTCGGAGACGGGATTGTGTTCGCCGTCCCAGCCGACGGCCGAGTGGTAGCCGCTCTCGGTCGCCATCAGCCGCTTCGGGCCAGAGTTCCTGGCGGCGTACTTGAAGTGCCGGTCGAGATTGCTCTCCGGCGAGTATCCGTCAGGGTAGGAGTGGATGTTGCCGTAGTCGAGATGGCCGGAGACGTCGCCCAGCGCTTCCTGGTTGCGATGGTGGACGATCGAGGGACCGACCACCGGCAACCCTGCGAGGGCGGGGTCGGACTTGATCGCGTTGTAGAGCCAGCGCTGGTACTCGGTCAGGCGGGGTAGCCAGTCGCCGCCACCCCACATGTCGAACTCGTTGGGGCCCTCCGCCGCTGCGACGTCGCCCCTGAGATCGGTGCCGAGGATCGAGACCAGCTCTTCGAGCCCCTGCTTGCCTTCGTTGGGGTCGCCAACGATCAGCGTCGACTTGACCCCCATCGAAGACAGCTCACCCAGCCGTTCGTATTGATCGGGGCGGTCCGGGACGAGGTTCTCGCGGACGTGGCGGACGCCGAGCTCGGCGAGGCGCTGCTTGACCGTGGCGAAGTGGCTGTAGTACACGGTGTCGTTGTAGTAGGTGTGGGTGTTCACGCCGATCGAGTCGACGAACGTGTCGGCCATTCGGGTAGTCGCGGGGGCGGCGTTGGCTGGGGCCGGGAGGGCGATCGCGAGCAGCGTCGCGGCGAGTGCGGTCAGAGGGAGGCGGCGGGCCGGGCGGGTGTCGTGGACTGCGATCACCCTGCATGACTCGGTCGCGGAGCACGCCGCTCCAGCGATTGCAAGCGTCCCTGGACGTTTGTTCTAGTGACCCGGCTCTGCCAACCCGGGAGGAGGCCGCCGCGCCGATTCGACTAGTACTAGCGGGCGCGACTGGCGAACATCAACCGCATTCCAGGGCGGCCCGTACGTCTGCTCACCCGGGCGGCCCTCGCCCGAGCGCGGGCGCGACGCTTACGGATCTTCCTCTGCCTGGCAGCGCGGCGCAGCGCTCCGGCCGCGGGCGGCTGGGGAGCAGCCGTGGGGGGTGAGGTCACGGGCGCAGGAGTCTGGACCGGCCGGGGGGCCGGGGGAGCGGGAGCCGGTGCGGGCTCGGGCTCCGGGCTCGGCTCGGGAGGGACTGGCTCGGGCTCCGGACTTGGCTCGGGAGGGACTGGCTCGGGCTCCGGACTTGGCTCGGGGGCCGGTGGGGCGGGATCGGGCGTCGAGGGAGGTGGCGAAGTCGCGACCGCCGGCGCCAGCTTGAGGATGGTGACCTGCGGCCCAACGCCGACGCTGAGTGGGCCGTTTGGGTCCGGAAAGGAGGCGAGTGGGGCGTCGGAGGTGTTGGGGGCGTAGCGCTCGGCGGTCGCGAGCGTGCTGTTGACGTCGACCGTCACGGTGGCCGTGGACGGGCTCAGCGTCACCCGTTTGACCGGGTCCCAGACGCTGCTGGCACGCCATAGCGCCAGGTAGAAGGAGCCGTCGCTCTTCTGGAGCAGGACCTGGCGCAGGTCGGATGGGCTGCCGCTCAGCGAGTAGTCGAGCGAGCCCGGGGCGAACGAGGCCCCCGGGTCCTCGAGGATTCGGATCGTGTTGCGCAGGGCGGAGAAGGCCGGCTTCTCGGAGAGGTCATGGCGCAGCAGCCCGAAGTTGTCCTCACGGTCGTCGGAGCCGGCTGCCTCGTCGAGCAGCTCGTAGGAGAAGGTCCTGGCGACGCCACGGCGGAAGTACTCGAGGTACATTCGCGGGACGTAGGTGGCCATAGCTGCTTCCGATGCAGGCTTGTGGTCCGCGGTCCAGCCGAGGGCGGTGTGATAGCCGGTCTCGGTCGCCATCACGGGCTTCGAGCTGGAGTTCGCCGCCGAGTGGCTGAAGTGGGAGTCGAGATTGCTCTCCGGCTGGTAGCCGTCGGGGTAGGAGTGGATGTTGCCGTAATCGAGCTGACTCGAGATGTCGCCGAGCTCATCCATGCTGTCCCAGTGGACGATCGACGGTCCGATCAGTGGCAGTGAGGAGAGCGAGGGATCGGCATTGGCCAGTTCGGAGAGTTTCCGGTGGTAGGCGGCCAACTCGGTGCGCCAGCTGGCGCGGCCGCTGAGGTCGAACTCGTTGGTTCCCTCGAGCGCCGCAAGCGAGTCCCGGATTTTGTTCCTGGCGATCGAGAGCAGCGTTTCGAGCCCGGAGACACCTTCCGTCGGGTCGCCCATGATCAAGGTCGACCTGATCCCCGATCCAGCCAGTTCGTTCAGTCGCTGGTACTGGTCGGAGCGGTTGGGAACGAGGTTCTCGCGGATGTGACGGACACCCGCCTGGGACAGCTTCGCCCTCCACTCCTGGAAGCGTTTGTAGTAGACGGTGCCGGTGTAGTAGGTGTGGGTGTTGACGCCGATCGAGTCGACGAATGCATCGGCCCCCTTGGCCGGGACGGACGCGGCGCCAACGGAGGAGGGCGCGAGCAGGGCGACGGAGGCTAGGATGCCAGCCACCCAGGTCGCCGCGCGCCAGCGGGTGGCGGGGCGGCGGGGCGGCGCG
Source organism: Solirubrobacterales bacterium (assembly GCA_040904405.1). GTDB lineage: Bacteria > Actinomycetota > Thermoleophilia > Solirubrobacterales > 70-9 > VRUE01. Next base: position 11,621 of record JBBDTK010000056.1, read on the forward strand.
ATGTCGACGGGGGCGTTCACATTGGCTGCCTCGACCAAATGCCCCGCTCCCGCGACTCAGCTCTTTCCGGGCTGGACGTTTGTTGGAACGATGAAGATCCTCTTCACCCTCAACGACGAGTTCGATCCCGACGCAGGCGGCATGGGCGTGACCTCCGGCCTGCTCGGCGCCTACCGCGAGCGCGGCCACGACGTCGACTGCTTCTCCTTCGCCGATCTCCCCTCGGCGCTGCCGTTCCGGGGCAAGTCGCTGCTCTTCCCGGAGTTCGTCGCCGCCAACCTGCGGCGCTCGCAGGCCGACGTGATCGACTCGGCTGTCGGCGACGGCTGGCTGCTCGCCGCCGCGGTGCGCAGGCGCGGGGCCCCGCGGCCGTTGCTCGTCGCCCGCTCGCACGGCCTTATCCACTTCGCCGATCGGGCGCGGCGCGAAGAGGCGCGGCGCGGCGGGCTCGAGCTGAGCTGGAAGTACCCGCTTTACTGGGGCGGGTTCCGGATCTGGGAGGCGACCCGGGCGCTACGGCTGGCCGATCTGTGCCTCTTCCTCAACGACCAGGAGCGTGATTACGCGGTCGAGTCCCTGCAGCTCGACCCCACGCGGGCCCCGGTCGTCGACAACGGCCTGCCCGAGTCGCTCCTGGGCCAGCCGTTCGAGCCGTCCGACGCAGCGCCCGGAGAGTTCTGCGTCGCTCACATCGGCAGCTACCTGGAGCTGAAGGGTGTGCGCTACGCGGCTGAGGGCCTCATTGCGCTGATGACGCGCCACGCGCGGGCGCGAGTCACCTTCCTGGGAGCCTCTTGCCCGCCGGAGCAGGTCCTTGCCGATTACCCCGAGGAGCTCTGGCCGCGGATCGAGGTGATGCCCAGGTACGGCCGCGAGCAGCTCCCCGAGCTTCTGCGCGACCACTCGGTCATCCTCACCGCAACGCTCAAGGAGGGCTTTCCCCTGGGCACCCTCGAGGCGATGGCCTGCGGCCTGGCCGCGGTCAGCGCTGCGACTCCGGGACCGCTCCAGTACGTTCGCGATGGCGATAACGGGATCGTCGTACCGCAGGCGGATGGAGCCGCGATCGGGTCCGCGCTCGAGCGGTTGATCGCCGATCCCGACCTGCTGCGCAGCCTGCAGCGGGGCGCTCACGAGACCGCCCAGCGCTACAGCTGGAGGCGGATCGCCGACGAGACGCTGGCGCTCTACACCGAGGCGCTCGAGCGCCTCGGCTGAGCAGCGGGCGTCGGAGGCCTACAACCCGTAGCTTTCCGCCAGCTCCGGGTCCTTCGCCGCCAGCAGCTCGGCCAGCTCGACCATCACCTTGCACTGCTTCCAGGTGGCGTCGTCCTGCATCTTGCCGTCGATCATGTGGACGCCGCGGCCGTCGGGGATCGCCTCCAGCACCTTCTTGGCGAACTTGACCTCGTCGGCGGGCGGGCTGAAGACCTTCTTGGCGATCTCGATCTGGGCCGGGTGCAGCGACCAGGCGCCGACGCAGCCGAGCAGGAAGGCGGCGCGGAACTGGGTTTCGCAGCCGGCGGTGTCCTTGATGTCGCCGAAGGGGCCGTAGAAGGGCAGGATCCCGGTCGCCGCGCAGGCGTCGACCATGCGGGCGATCGAGTAGTGCCAGGGGTCCTGCTGGGCGCTGACGCGCTCGCCCGCCCCGGGGTTCTCGGGGTCGGCCGGGTCCTCCATCGAGCGGTAGCCGGGGTGGCCGCCGCCGACCCGGGTCGTCTTCATCCGCCGCGAGGCGGCGAGGTCGGCCGGGCCGAAGCTCATCCCCTGCATGCGCGGGCTCGCCGCGGCGATCTGCTCGACGTTGACGACGCCCTGCGCGGTCTCGAGGATCGCGTGGACGAGGATCGGGCGGTCGAGGCCGGCCTTGGCCTCGAGCTGGGCGAGCAGGCGGTCGACGTAGTGGATGTCCCGGGCGCCCTCGACCTTGGGCACCATCACGACCTCGAGCTTGTCGCCGATCTCGCCGACCAGCGTGGTCAGGTCGTCGAGCACCCAGGGGCTCTCCAGCGAGTTGACCCGGGTCCAGAGCGCCGTGCCGCCGAAGTCGGACTCCCTGGCGGCCTTGACCAGGCCGGCCCGCGCCGCCTCCTTGCGGTCGACCGGGATCGCGTCCTCGAGGTTGCCGAGCAGGATGTCGGTCTGCGCGGCGATCGCGGCCGCCTTGGCGACCATCTTCTCGTTCGAGAAGTCGAGGAAGTGGATCATCCGCGAGGGCTTGACGGGGATCTCGCGCAGCGGCTCGGGCGCGCCCATGGCCTGCGGCTGGAAGAAGTCTCTGGGGTTTCTCAAGCTGCTCCTCGGGGTCGGGTGCGTGCGAGCGGAAATCTAGTCGACCGGGCCAGGCACTGGCGCAGGGATTCGGGACCTGGCGCCGTAGATGTGGGCATGGCCACCGATCTGACCGAGGGATCGCAGGACTGGTCGCTGCCGGAGAGCGCCAAGCCGCCGCTGATCGGTGAGCTGGTCGAGCGGATCGACGAGGCGCTGGCCGTTGCCCGCTCCGCGGAAGCGGCGGCGGTGACGATCGGCGCCGCCGCGCTCGACGCCGCCGAGCAGGCGAAGCGGGCTGCCGAGCTGGCCGGGGGCGCAAACGCCCCGACGAGCGCTGCGCCTGCGACCCCCGTCGGAGGCCGCCCCGTCGGCGGGCCTCTCGTCGACCAGGCGAGCCTGGTCCCGGCACGCGACGCGATGGAGGACTTCAGGACCCGTGCCGACCGCGTCGCCGCGCGTCTCGAGCGCCTCCAGCGTCTACCTCTTTCGGCGTAGCGGGTCTATAGACCTACCATCATCGCGGTTATGGGTTAGTCTATAGCCCATGCCAAGGCCTTCACGCCCCTTGTTCCCTCAGACTCAGCGCCGCGCCGAGGCGCTGGGCGAACGGCTGCGCCTCGCCCGCCTGCGGCGCCGCATGTCGCTCAACGACCTTGCCGCGCGGGTCGACGTCACGCGCCACACGCTCTCGCGCCTCGAGCGGGGTGACCTGGCGACCAGCCTGGGGGTGCTGGCCCGAGTCCTCGCCGTGCTCGGCCTCGAAGAGGACCTCGACCAGCTGGCCGGCGACGACGAGCTTGGACGGCGTCTGCAGGATGTGCGTCAGCCCGGTCCCCGGCAAGACTCGCGTTCGGGGGGGTAGGTCGAGATGGCCGCCGAGCGCGACCGAGTCGCAGTCCATCTCGACGCCGGCGATCTCGGTCCACGGCGGTCAGTCGGTTCGCTCGTCCGCGAGCGCGACCGGGCGAGGAGCGTGGTCTCGTTCGCGTACGAGCCGGGCTGGGCGGGGGCGGACGAGTCCTTTCCGCTGGATCCGTCGCTGCCGCTCTACGAAGGCCAGCAGTATCCGCCCGCCCTGCCGGGGATCTTCGCCGACACCGCGCCGGATCGCTGGGGTCGCACGCTGTTGGAACGCCGCGAGGCGACGACGGCCCGGCGCGAGGAGCGCAGGCCGGGGTATCTGTACGAGTGGGACTATCTCGTCGGCGTCAACGACCTGACCCGAATGGGCGCGCTGCGCTTCGAGCGCGGCCGCGACGGGAGATTTATCGCCGACGAGCCCCTGGCGATCCCCCCGATTGCGCGGCTGCGTGAGCTGGAGCACTGGTCGCGCGAGCTGGAGCAGGGGCTGAGCCAGGAGATGAGCGAGGAAGACCGCTGGATCTCCATGCTGGTCGCGCCTGGCAGTTCGCTCGGCGGGGCGCGGCCAAAGGCGAACTACCTCGACCGGGGAGCTCTCTGGATCGCCAAGTTCCCTTCCCGCGAGGATCGCCACGACGTTGGCGCTTGGGAGTTTGTGGTTTCGCGTCTCGCCGGCGCGGCGGGCATCGAGACCCCGGAGACCGGATTGCTGCGATTGGACTCGGCCTACCGCACGTTTTGCGCCCGGCGCTTCGATCGCGATGGCGATGGGCGTCGTCTCTACGCCTCGGCGATGACCCTCTCAGGGCGACGCGACCACGAGGACGCGAGCTATCTGGACGTGGCAAGGACGATAGTCGAGCTGGGCGACCCGACGGCGATCGATGTGGACCTCCGACAGCTGTTCCGTCGAGTCGTCTTCAACGTGATGACCGCCAACCGCGACGACCATCTGCGCAACCACGGCTTCCTGCGCGCCAGGCGGGGGTGGCGCTTGGCGCCCGCCTTCGACGTCAACCCCTCGCCGGAGAAGCTGGAGCACGCGCTCGCCATCGACGACTCGCTCCGGGGCCCCGACCTCGACCTGGTCCGGGAGACCGCGCCGCTCTACCGGCTCTCCCGCGCCCGGGCGGACGAGCTGGTCGCCGAGGTCGGCGAGGCGGTGGCGGGCTGGGAGGTCGTGGCGCGCGATGTCGGCCTGCCGGGGGAGGAGATCGAACGCCTTGCCGATGCCTTCCCCGGCGCCTGAGCCGCGCGCATCGGATATTGACCCCCTTATGGCGTGGTGAAAGTCGGATGCGCTGCGCCGATATCCTTCGGCTCCCCCCAGCCCCCGACCAGAAGCAGGAGCCATGGCCGTAGACACCGCCGCCTTCAGCGAGCAGACCGATGTCCAGCGCGACATCACCGAGATGGTGCGCCAGTTCGCCGACGAGCAGATCATTCCCAACGCGGAGAAGTACGACCACGAGGACTCCTTCCCCGAGCCGATCGTCGAGCAGATGAAGGAGCTCGGCCTGTTCGGGGTGACGATCCCCGAGCGCTACGGCGGCATGGGGCTCGACCTGACCACCTACGCGATGATCGTCGAAGAGCTCTCGCGCGGCTGGATCTCGATCAGCGGCGTCGTCAACACCCACTTCATCGGCTCCTACCTGTTGATGAAGTTCGGCACCGACGAGCAGAAGGACCACTTCCTGCCGAAGATGGCGACCGGCGAGATCCGCGCCGCCTTCTCGCTCTCGGAGCCCGAGGTCGGCTCCGACGTGCAGGGGATCAAGTCGAACGCCAAGAAGGGCGAGGACGGCAAGTGGGAGCTGAACGGGCAGAAGATGTGGGTCACCAACGGGCTCGGCTCCGGCGTCGTCTTCGTGCTGATGAAGACCGATCCCAAGGCCGATCCCCCGTATAGGGGGATGACCTGCTTCATCACCGAGAAGGAGCCCTGGGCGGAAGTCAACGAGGGCGAGCACGCCGGGCTCACGGTGCCGCCGAAGATCAAGAAGATGGGCTACAAGGGGGTCGAGTCGACCGAGCTCGTCTACGACGGCTACCGCTGCCCGCCCGAGCGGGTGCTCGGCGGCGAGGAGGCCGGGGTCGGCCAGGGCTTCGTGCAGATGATGGACGCGCTCGAGGTCGGCCGGGTCAACGTCGCCGCCCGCGGCGTCGGCATCGCCCAGCGCGCGCTCGAGCTCGCCCTCCGCTACAGCCAGGAGCGCAAGACCTTCGGCAAGCCGATCGCCCAGCACCAGGCGATCCAGTTCAAGCTCGCCGACATGGCGACCAAGATCGAGGCCGCCCGCCTCCTCACCCGCAAAGCGGCGCGCCTCAAGGACGCCGGCGAGCGCTCCGACCTCGAGGCCGGGATGGCGAAGCTGCTCGCCTCGGAGACCGGCAAGGAGTGCGTCGAGGATTGCTTCCGCATCCACGGCGGCTACGGCTACTCGAAGGAGTACGAGATCGAGCGGCTCTACCGCGACGCGCCGCTGCTGCTGATCGGCGAGGGGACCTCCGAGATCCAGCGCATGGTCATAGGCAAGAAGCTGCTGCAGAGGCACAAGGTCTAGCCGCGTGGCCTCGACCGCCGATCTGATCCGCACCGCCGTCGAGCGGTTCCAGGCCGAGGTTCCGGCCCTGCAGAACCTGAAGCTGGTGATCGGGCTGGAACTGAAAGGCAGGGGGGACATCCAGCTCTACCGGGTCGAGTTGCCGGGGCCGAAGATCGGCAAGGACTTCCAGCGCGACGAGCGGGTGCTGGTCCAGATCGACCGCCCCCAGTTCAACCAGCTGGCGGAGAAGGGCACGCTGAAGAGCTACCGCAGGGCCTGGGAGACCGGCCACATCAAGGCCAGCGGCGACTCCAACGTGCTGAAGCTGATCGCCCAGGTCGTCGAGAAGCAGGAGCAGCGCCTGCGAATCAAAAAAGCCCACTAGCCCCGCCGGGCCGGCGGGGGCTTCGCGCGGGTAGCATCCCGCGCCGTCCAATCCCCAGAGGAGATCCCCGAACCGATGAGCGATCAGAAGTACGAGCTGACCACCGACCAGGCCGAGCGCGAGGCGTCAGGCGCGCACAGCTACGGCCGCTACCTCGAGGAGTTCGAGGTCGGCGCCGTCTACAAGCACTGGCCGGCGAAGACCGTGACCGAGTCAGACGACCACCTCTTCTGCCTGATCACGATGAACCACCACCCGCTGCACCTCAACGACGTCTACGCCAAGGGCTCCCAGCAGGGCCGCAACGTCGTCGTCGGCCCGCTGGTCTACTCGCTGGCGCTGGGGATGTCGGTCTCCGACGTCTCCGGCAAGGCGATCGCCAACCTCGCCACCGAGGAGCTGAGCCACCCGGCGCCGGTCTTCCACGGCGACACGCTCTACTGCGAGACCGAGGTGCTCGACGTCACGCCCTCCAAGTCGAAGCCCGACCGCGGCGTGGTAAAGGTCCACACCCGCGTGCTCAACCAGGACGGCGTCCTGGTCGCCGAGTTCAAGCGGCTGGTTCTGGTGCCGCGGCGCGAGCCGGGGGAGTAGGGCTCAGGAGCCGGTCAGCCAGCGGGCGGCCGCGAGCAGGTCTGGGACCTCCCGGTTGGCACTGGTCTCGTCGGAGTCGGACTCCCCGATACGCACCGTGGCGATGCCGAGCCGCCGGCCTGCCTCGATGTCGCAGTCGGTGTCGCCGACCATCGCGGCGCCCTCTATCGCCACGCCCTCGATCTCGCGGGCGGCCTGCTCGAACATCCCCGTCCCCGGCTTGCGGCACTGGCAGGAATCGCTGTGATGCGGGCAGTGGACGATGCCGTCGAGCCGGGCGCCTCCGCGCGCGAGCACGGCTTCCAACCGCTCGTGGACGGCACGCAGGTCGGCCTCGGTCATCCGGTTGAGCGCGATGCCGCGCTGGTTGGTGACCACGACGACCTTCGCCGGGTGCTCGTTGAGCAGGCGGATCGCCTCCGCCGCACCCGGCAGCAGGCGGAGATCGTCGGGGGAGGTGACGTACTCGCGCTCTCGCGCCCGCTCGTTGATCGTCCCGTCACGGTCGAGAAAGGCCGTGCGGCCGGGCTCGAGCCGCGGCCGGCTCAAGTGGAGGTAGCCTCTTCGACCAATCGCGCCTCGACCCACTCGCAGATCGTGTGCGCGGCGAGCATGTGCCCCTCCTGGACCCGCGGCGTGTCCGCGCTCGGGATCGCGATTCGGTGTTCCGCCGCGGCCCCGACGGGCCCCGGATCGGCGCCGGTCATCGCCACCGTCGGCAGGCCGATCTCAGCCGCCGCCTGCAGTCCCGCCGCAACGTTGACGGAGCGGCCGCTGGTGGTGAGGCCGATCGCGACGTCGCCGGGTCTGCCGAGCGCCTGCACCTGCCGCGAGAAGACCTTGTCGTAGCCGTAGTCGTTGCCGATCGCGGTCACCGAGGAGAGGTTGGCCGCCAGCGCGACCGCCGGCAGCGGCGGCCGGTCGATCAGGTAGCGGCCGACGAACTCGGCGGCGACGTGCGCGGCGTCGGCGGCGCTGCCGCCGTTGCCGAAGATCAGCAGCTTGCCGCCGCTGCGGTAGGCGTCGGCGGTCAGCTCGGCGACCTTTGCTATCTCGGCCACGCAGGGCGGGTCGAGCATCGATTCGACCAGGGAAGCGCCATCGGCCAGCCGCCGCCGCACCAGGTCCGCCGCGACCGGCTCAGTCATCGGCGTGGCTCCAGGTCGTCAGCCCGGCATGGTCGAACTGGAAGTCGACAGCCTCGGCGCCGAGCTCGGCCATCGCGGCCTGGACCTTGTGCTTGCTGTCGTAGCGGCAGTAGAGCAGCAGGTAGCCGCCGCCGCCGGCGCCGGTGACCTTGCCGCCGAGGGCGCCGTTGCGCATGGCCGCCTCGTAGAGCTCGTCGATGTTGTCGTTGCTGATCCGCGGCGACAGCTGCCTCTTCGCCTTCCAGACCCGGTCGAGCAGGCCGCCGAACTCGGTCAGTTTGTCCTGCAGGAGCGCGTCCTTCATCGCCACCGCCAGTTCCTTCTGCATCTCCAGGCCATCCGTCGTGGACGATTCCTGCGACTGATACCGGCTCATCTGATCGTCGATGATGTGGTCGGAGGCGCGGGTCTTGCCGGTGAAGCAGAGGAGCAGGTTGTACTCCAGCTCGGCGATCGTCTCCGGGTGGATGCGAAGCGGGTTGACGATCACGTCGTCGGCACGGAATTCGATGAAGTTGAAGCCACCGAAGACCGCTGCGTACTGATCCTGGGTGCCTCCCTTGAGGCCGAGATCCTGGCGCTCGACCGTGTAGGCGAGGCGAGCCTTCTCGTAGTCGGTGAGGGGCATCTTCATATGGTCGGAGAGCAGCCCGATCAGGGCAACCATCACGGCGGAAGACGAACCCAGGCCCGAGCCGGGCGGGGCGGCGCTGTGCAGGAAGAGGTCGAAGCCGCAGGGCGACTCGGTGGCGAGCTTGTGAATTGCCGCCTTGATCAGGTCGAGTGGGTCGCCGTCGGGGCGCGCGTCCTCGAGCGCGATCGAGGCGACCATGTCGAGGTCGAGCGACTGGATGCCGATCTTGCGATCCTGGCGCGGGCGCAGCGTCCCGTAGGCATAGCGGTTTATCGTCGCGTTCAGCACCAGCCCACCCTGCTCGGCCGGGTAAGGGGGCACGTCGGTGCCACCGCCGGCGAAGCTGACCCGCAGTGGCGCCCTGGCACGGAGCAGGCGCGGCGCGATCTCCACGGAGCCTGGCATCGAGGAGCCACGATATAGAGTGCCGCGATCCAACAGGCCCAGCGGCCGTGGCCCGTCGTTCGGTGGGGGCCGTTCCAGGTGGTCGCGTACGCTGGATTCGTTCCGACTCGGCGAGCGCCGTGCGCGCCTGGGCTGGTGAGCCGATCGACCTCTGGATCCTCGCGCGGGAGCCCGACTGGGAATTGGCCGCCACGGTCGACACCACGGCGGTTTTCCGCAGGGTCTCTGCCTAGACTGCGCGGCGCAAGCGACCCGCGTAGCCAATGCCCATCTCCGATACTCCGATTCTGATCGTCAACGCCGACGACTATGGCTGGAACCGGCCGAGCAGCGACGCGATCCTCGAGACGCACCGCGTCGGGCGTCTGACCAGCGCCACCGTGCTCATGTTCATGGAGGACTCCGAGCGCGCCGCCGAGCTTGCCCTCGAGCAGGGCCTGCCGGTCGGACTCCACGTCAACCTCACCGATCCCTTCAATGCCGCCGATGTGCCGACGGCGATCCGCGACCGCCACATGCGCGCGATCCGCCATTTCGGCGCCCCGGCCACCGTCTGGCGCTCGCGGCGCTGGACCTATGACCCTCGCGCCGCGGCGCTGACCAGCGCCGCGGTCAACGATCAGCTCGAACGGTTCCGGCAGCTCTTCGGCCGTGAGCCGACCCACTTCGATGGCCACAACCACGTCCACCTCTGCCCCAACGTCGCCCTCGCCCTGCCGGAAGGCGTGAAGGTGCGCACGGCTCTCGGAATCGCCCCGCCCGGGGGGAGCATGGCGAGGCTTTTGGCCCTGCGGCAGCGTCTGACGTTGCGCGATCGACTGACCACGCGCTACTTCCTCAACGTCACCGGCATCCAGGAGGGATTCGTCGAGGGGGGCCCGGCCTCGTTGCTCGGGCTCGCGCGGGAGAGTTCGGTCGAGGTGATGGTCCACCCGGGATTCGGCCACGAGTACACGCTGTTGATGGCAGCCGGCTGGGGCGAGTGGACCGAGGGCCTGAGGCACGGCTCCTACGCCGACCTCGGCTGAATCGGTGTCCGGTCAGGACGGCGGGGCACGCAGGAACTGTCGCCACCGTAGGTCCGTCTTGCGCCGGTAGATCACGACCGAGACGACGAAGACGACGGTGTAGGCGGCCGTCGTGATCGTCGCCGCGGTGGTGATATCGCCGTCCGGCAAGAAGATGATCAGACCGCCGACCGTGAGCGCGGCGCCGAGGAAATAGGGGACGCTGGAGAGGAACGGCCGGTTCGCCGCCAGATGCCCCGAGGTGATCACCGCGGCGCAGGCGCCGAGAACCTCACCGGGGAGAAGGATGCGGAGGGCCGGGGCGGCGTCGGCGAACTCCTCGCCGTAGACGAGCGTCAGCGCCGGCTCGGCGAGCAGGATCAGGATCAGGCCGAGCGTGCCGCCGATCAGCAGAACCGCGTGCATGGTCCGGATCACGACCCGCGACGAGCCGCCGTCTTCACGGGCGGCGACCGGAAGCACGATTGCGGCCACCGTGCCGGTGAGGGTGCCGATGATCGAGGAGACGTTGGTCGCGACCGAGTAGAGGCCGACGCTTGCCGCCGCGAGGAAGGCAGGGATGATCAGCAGGTCCAGGCGGGCGTTGACGAACCCAGCCAGCGACCCCCCGTGCGCCTTGACGCCGTAGGTAAACGTCGTGTTCAGCAGTCCGGGGTGTGGCCGGTCGAGGCCGTGGCGTGAGATGCAGGCGGTCGCGGCGACGATCGTGCTGGTTACCGTCGCTATCGCGTTTACGATCAGCGCCGACTCCACCGTGAGCGCCCCCAGCGGCCAGAGAACGAGGTAACCGACAGCGATTTGGGCCGGGATCAGGAGCCGCACCGAGTTGTAAGCGGTGAAGCGACGGTCGCCGAGGAGGATCGCGTTGAAGACGATCCCCAACAGGGGGACGCCGACCAGCAGCAGGTACAGCCTTCCGAGGTCGATCGCCTCGGCGCTCTGGGCGCCGAAGAGGGTGGGGAGCAGCAACTCGCCCACCACGATCGCCAGCACCGTGAGCGGGGCCATGATTACGATCCAGCCCACGATCAGGCGGCCGCCGTGGGCGGGATTGCGAGCCTGGTGGTAGGCGACCGCCTCGGCCGCGCCCATCGAGAAGATCCAGCTCGCGGTCTGCATCAGGATCAGGATCGCCGCCAGCTCGCCGCGCCCGGACGGGCCGAGGGAACGGGCGATGACGATCCCGGTGATTAGGTTCGTGGTCAGGATCAGGCCGTCGAAGGCGACCGGGCCGACGATCCGCTGGCGCACGCCGCTGTGGCCGAGCAGATGGGCGAAGCGATCGCGGACCGCCATCAGAGGGCGGCAAAGGTGCCGAGGGGCAGGCCTTCCAGGGCCGCTGCCCACTCGGTCGAGCGCAGAGCGTCGAGCTCGTCGCGCAAGCCGGGGTGGACCATGATCTCGACGCTCGATCGGCTCGCCAGGCCGAGGGCATCGCCGGTCCCCGCGCCGCCGAGGCCGGGCCAGATCGCGCGGAGGTCGAAGAAGAACTCGGTGGTCCTGCGCCGGCCGAGGAGGAGCCGGTCGCGCGCCACCTGCAGGCCGCGGGTCAGCGGGCTGCGGCGACCGGTGTCGGTGAGGGTGTTGCGGATCTTGGTTCCCCGCGGCACCGCCGGGGAGAGCAGCACGTTGGCAGCGAGGTGGGCGTGGTGGTGGCCGTCGAGGTGGGTGGGGGCGCGGCCGTAGAGCTCATGGAAGCGTTTGAACTGATCGGCGACGATCCGGTTGGTCGCCTGGCGGTTGCGCGGGTCGTAGAGCCAGCGGCGCCGGCGGGCGTCGCGGTAGTGGTCGACCAGGCGGCGCTGGCGCTCCCGCACCGTGGGCGGCACGGCCGGATCGGAGTATTCCTCGTCGAGGTTGAGGTGCAGGCCGACCCCCAGGCTGGGCAGCTCGGCGGCCCGCCGGGCAGCGTGCTCGGAGCCCTCCATGAACATCATCGCCGTGGTGCTGGTCAGCGCGCCCGACTCGTGGCAGCCGGCGATCGCATCGGTGGTCGCCTCGTCGTGCCCCCAGTCGTCGGCATTGACGATCAGCAGGCCGTTACCCCTCATGGCGACGGCGCCTCGCGCTTAGCCAACCGGCGCAGGTGGCGCCAATCGGCAATCAGGCGCAGGTGCCCCTCCGCCCAGCTGGCTATGAAGCGGGCCATCCAGGTGGGATGTCGGTAGTAGAGCTTCGCGCTCGCGGCGAACCCGAGCACCTCGTAGGAGATCGCGTGCTTTGCGCTCGGATTGGCGATCAGCGCATCCCAGAGGAGGGCGTAGATGCGCCAGACGTGGTGGCTGGCAGTGCTCTTCACGTCCTCGGGGTTGAAGCCCTGGGGGGGCGCCCGGTGTCGGGCGCGGGCCTGCGGCGCGAAGAGGATCTGCACCCCGTTGCGCCGCCAGAGAGCACCCATGAAGATGTCCGTACACTGATCGATCCGCTCGTTCCACGGCAGGGCCAGAGCGATCGCTCGCGGGTAGAGGAAGAAGGCGCCGGGGACGAAGTCGGCGGCCTCATTCTCCTTGGGTGGCCGGGCGTAGCCGATCGCGCGCATCTTGCCCGGGCCGGTCCACTCCTCACCCCAGGAGACGCTGCCCGACACGACGCGCCAGCCATGGCCGCTTCGGTATGTCATCAGCAACTGCTCGATCGCGTCACGCTCGAGCTCGAGGTCGTCGTCGACGTTGACCAGCAGCATCTCCGCGGCGACCCGGGCGCACTCGTTGCGGGCGGCGGTCACGTTGTTGCCGTCGTGCAGCCGCAGGCGCACCCACTCGTAGCGTTCGCAGACCTCGGCCACCGTGCGCCGGTCCGCCGGCGCCGGGCTGGAGTCGCAGACGTATGCTGCAAAGGGCGAGACCTCGCGCACGATCGCCAGCGAGGCCAGGCACTTCGCAAGCCGGTTGGGGCGGGAGCGGGTCGGGATCACGACCGCCACCGACTCGGTCTCCGCTGAATTGATCCAGTCGCCGCTGGGGTTAGCGGCCACGCTTGTCGAAGAAGGCGAAGATGCAGATCTCATTGCTGGACACCATCGGACGATTCGAGACAAACCTGTGAGGCGAAACTTATGAGCCGGATGATCATCGCCCACGATTTCATGGAGACCTATGGCGGTGCGGAGCGGGTCACCGCTGAGATGGCTCGCGCCTTCCCCGAGGCGAAAGTCGTCGCCATCCTAGGTCGCCGCTCGGTCGCGGCCCGAATGGGGGTCGCAGACCGCTTCCACAGCATCCTTCCACCCCGCCCGGCCTTGCTGCGCGATTACCGTTTGCTGACGCCGCTCCTCGGCGCGCTCGCCGATGCTCGCCGGCTGCCCGCGGCCGGCGTCGTGCTCAGCTCCAGCTACGCCTTCGCCCACCGCCTACGCTCGGTCAACGACGCCCCCCGCGTCTGTTACTGCCACAGCCCGCTCCGATTTGCCTGGTCGATGACCGAGAGCTACCGCGAGCAGCGGGCCGGCAACCCCCTCACCGGCCGCGCCTTCGAGCTGCTTGCCGCGGCGATGCGTCGCTCGGACCGCCGCAGCGCACAGCCGATCCGCGAGTACCTCACCCAATCGCCGTTCACCGCGGAGCAGATCGAGCGTTTTTACGGCAGGCGCGCGATCGTGATCGGGGCCCCTGTCGATTGCGATCTCTTCCATCCCGGCGAACAGACACCGGGCGACTACTACCTCTTCTGCGGCCGCCTGATCGAGCCCTACAAGCAGGCCGGGATCGCGATCGAGGCGTTCCGCCGGATCGGTGCGAGGCTCGTCGTCGCCGGCACCGGCCCCGATCATGAGCGACTGGCTGCAAGCGCACCGCCGAACGTCGAGTTCGTCGGCCATGTGGACGACGACCGGCTCGTGCCGCTGATGCAACGCTGCAAGGCGCTGGTCTTCCCCAGCCGCGACGACTTCGGCCTGATCCCGGTCGAGGTGATGGCCTGTGGCCGCCCGGTCATCGCCTACGCCGGCGGCGGCTCGCTCTACACCTCGGCTGCGGGGGCCACCGGGGAGCTGTTCGCGGAGCAGAGCGCCGACGCGATCGAGGCGGCGGTGCGCGCCTTCGATCCCGGCGCCTACGACCCCGCCCGGATCCGCGAGCACGCGCTGCAGTGGGACAGCGGCCGCTTCCGCGAGCGCCTGGTCGAGCACGTGGCCGCTGCAGGGGCCGCCTGAATGTGCGGCATCTGCGGCAGGACCGACGATCCCGCCGGGCGCGCGGTCGCCGCGATGAACGCGGCGATGATCCACCGCGGGCCCGACGACGAAGGCGTCCACACCGATCGCGACCATGGGTTGAGCATCGGCGCCCGCCGCCTCAGCGTGATCGATGTAGCCGGTGGCCATCAGCCTCTCGCCAACGAGGACGGAACGATCTGGGCGACGCTTAACGGCGAGATCTACAATCACCCGCGGCTGCAGCAGATGCTGCGCGAGCGCGGCCATCGGCTCGCCACCGGAACCGACACCGAGGTCCTGGTTCATCTCTACGAGGAGTACGGCGCCGAGATGGTCCACGCGCTGGAGGGAATGTTCAGCTTCGCGATCTGGGACTCGCGCGAGGCGGAGCTGCTGCTCGCCCGCGACCGCTTCGGCGAGAAGCCGCTCTTCTACTCGGCCGGCGGCGGCCAACTCGCCTTCGCCTCGGAACTGACCGCGCTCGTCGCTGGCGCCGCGGTGGGCGACGAGCTCGACCCGCTGGCCGTCGATGATTACTTCGTCTACGGCTATCTGCCTGGCGAGCGCTCGATCCTGACCGGCGCCCAGCAGCTGCCCCCGGGTCACCTGCTCGGCTGGCGTCCGGGCCGCGAGCCCGAGCTGAGGTCGTACTGGCAGCCGCCGGTCCCCGTCGCCGCCGGCGGCGAGTCGACCGGGGACCTGGTTCGCGAGCTGCGTCGCCTGCTCGAGGACTCGGTTCGCAGCCGCCTGATCGCCGACGTGCCCCTTGGCGTTTTCCTCAGCGGCGGCGTCGACTCGACTCTGATCGCGGCCCTCGCCGCGGCCGAGTCGAGTGCGCCGATCAAGACCTTCACCGTCGGCTACGACGTCGGGGAGGTCAGTGAGGCCGAGCAGGCGCGGATCACCGCCGCGGAGATCGGCTCCGAGCACCATGAGCTGACCCTGCCGCTGGCGGAGGTCGCCGCTCGCGTTCCGCAGGTGCTTTCCGCCCTCGACCAGCCATTGGCCGACCAGTCGCTGCTGGCCTTCCACGCGATCGCCGAGTTCGCCCGCGACGACGTCACCGTGGCGGTCGGCGGCGAGGGGGCCGACGAGCTCTTCGGCGGCTACCCGCGTTACCGCTGGCTGGCGCGGGCCGAGTCGCTCGGCCGTGGCCTGCCGCGCCCGCTCGCTGCCGCCGGGGCGCGAGCGCTCGAACGAGCCTTGCCCGAGGGGCGAACCGCCCGACTCGCCGACGTGATCGAGCCGCGCGACTCGATCGAGCGCCAGCTCGACTGGGTCGCAGGGGAGCGGCTCGGGGTCCGGGCGCAGCTCTACGGGCCGCGCCTGCGCGGGTTCCGCCCGCCCGCCGCGCTCGCCGCCGAGCTGGCCGCCTCGGCCCCCGGCGTCGAGAGCACCGCCGGGCGTTTCATGCTGCTCGATCAGCGCCACTGGCTCCCCGGCGACGTCCTCGCCAAGGCCGACCGGGCCGGCATGCTGGTCTCGCTCGAGGTCCGCACGCCCTACCTGGACTATCGGTTGGCCGAGTTCGCGGCAACCGTCGCGCCGGCTCTGCACACGGGCGGCAAGGGCAAGGCGCTGCTGCGCCGCCTGCTCGACGAGTTGCTGCCCGAGACGTCGCTGCGTCGTCCCAAGACCGCCTTCCGGGTGCCCGTCGCCGACTGGCTCCGCGGTCCCCTGGCGGCGTCGATGCGCGATCAGGTCGAGTCCGGCTGCGCCTGCGACGAGGGCTGGATCGATCGCGCCGCGGCTTCGGCATTGCTCGAAGAGCACGTGCGCGGCGAGCGCGACCGGAGCGAGGCCCTCTGGCCGCTGCTCGCCTTCGGTCTCTGGCTCGACCGTTTCCGGGGGCGCGATGTCGACTGAGGCTCGCAAGCTGCGCGTCCTGCTCGTCACCCCGGACTTCCCGCCGGAGAAGGGCGGGATCCAGATCCTGCTCGGCCGGATCGTCGAAAACGCCCCCGGCCTCGACGTGCGCGTGCTGGCCCTGGGCTACGAGGGCGACGCCGAGTTCGACCGTGACCTGGGCGCCGAGGTGCGCCGGGTGGCGAACTCGGCGATGAGCCGACCCCTGGCGGTCCTAGGCCTCAACGCGAGGTCGCTCGCCGAGGCGGCGCGCTTCCGGCCCGACGCAATTCTCAGTGGCCACGTCGTGGCCAGCATCGGGGCGCTGGCCGTGCGCCGGGCACTGCGGATTCCGCTGGTCCAGTACGTGCATGCCGACGAGTTCCGGGTCCGCGCCGGCCTCACCGGTCGGGTCGTCCGCGCAGCCGACACGACGATCGCGGTCAGCCGCTACACGCGGGAGATGACGCTCGCCGCGGGCGCCGCGGCGGAGCGGATCCGGGTGATCCTTCCCGGCGTCGATCTGCCGGACGCCTTCCGGATCGAGCGCGGGAGCCCGCCGACCCTGCTCACCGTGGCGACGATGCTGTTCCGCTACAAGGGTCACGACACGATGGCGCGGGCAATGCCTTTGATCCGCGCCAAGGTTCCCGGGGCGCGCTGGGTCGTCGTCGGCGACGGTCCGTTCCGGCCGGCGGTGGAGAGCGCCGTAACCGCCTACCGCATCGGCGACGCGGTCAACCTGCTCGGCCGGGTCAGCGACGAGGAGCGCAACCGCTGGCTGGACCGGGCCAATGTCTTCTGCATGCCGAGCCGGGTGCCGGCCGCCGGCGTCGGCGGCGAGGGTTTCGGCAGCGCTTATCAGGAGGCGGGGGCGAGGGGGATGCCCGCGATCGGCGGCAATGTGGCGGGCGCCCGCGACGCGGTCGCCAACGGCGAGACCGGGCTGCTCGTCAACCCCGCCGACCACCTAGCGGTCGCCGGCGCGGCGGTCGAGCTGCTTGCCGACCCCAAGCGCGCCGAGGAGATGGGCGCGGCGGCGCGGCGGCGGGCGGAAGGCAACTCCTGGCCGAAGGTAGCCGCGAGGGTCGAAGAGGTGCTCCGCGAGGCCGCCGGGCGCCGCAAGGCCGCCTGATGCGCGTCCTCTACGTCAACCAGACGGCGCAGGTCAGCGGTGCGGAGCGGTCCCTACTGGCTTTGCTGCAGGGCCTTGGCGACGCGGTCGAGCCGCTCGTCGCCTCGCCGCCGGGGGAGTTGGCCGAGGAGGTTCTGCGAGCCGGCGCCGAGGCGCTGCCGATCGCCGGCACGGCCGCCAGCTTCCGTCTCCATCCGCTGCACACCAGCCGGGGCTTGGCCGAGATCGGTCGCTCGGCGCTACAGGTGCGTCGTCTTGTCGCCCGCCACAAGCCCGATCTCGTCCACGCGAACACCACGCGTGCTTCGCTGCTCGCGCTGCTGGCTCGGGGTTGGCGCGGGCCGCCGGCGATCGCTCACATCAGGGACTGGGCCCCGGAGGGCCGCTTCTCCCGCTTCGTCCTCGCCACGATCGCCCGCCGCGCCAGCCTCGCCGTCGCCAACTCCGCCTACATCGCCGGCCAGTTCGACGGCCTGCCGCTGCGAGCCCCGGTCCGTGTCATCCACAACCCGGTCGACCTCGAACGCTTCGACCCGGCCGTCGTCGACCGCGCGGCGGCGCGGCGCGAGCTTGGACTGTCGACCGGAGTCGTCGCCCTCGCGGTGGTCTCTCAGCTGACGCCCTGGAAGGGACAGGACGATGCGATCAGGTTGCTCGCCGGCCTCGCCGAGGGCGACGACGACGCTGTTCTGCTGATCGCCGGCTCGGCCAAGTTCTCCGGCCCCGGGACGCAGTTCGACAACCGCGGCTACGAGCGGCGCCTGCACGAGCTCGTCACCGAGCTCGGGCTCGGCGAGCGGGTTCGTTTCCTCGGCGAGCGTGCCGACGTGCCGGCGATCCTGGCTGCGACCGACGTCCTGCTGCTGCCCTCCTGGCGCGAGGCGTTCGGGAGGATCGCGATCGAGGCGATGGCGATGTCCGTGCCGGTCGCGGCGACCGAGGTGGGGGGGCCCGCGGAGATCGTCCGCGACGGCGTCGACGGGCTGCTGCTGCCGCCGCGCCGACCCGACGTCTGGGCCGCCCGGCTTGCGCCGCTGATCGCGGATGCCGAGCTGCGTCGCGAGTACGGCGGACGCGCCCGCGAACGGGCCCGTGAGTTCCGCGTCGAGGCCCACGCCGCCGCGGTCCTGAACGTCTACCGCGAGCTGCTCGCCGGCCGGCGCGGCGGCGACGCGCCTCTATAGTCGGCGCGATGCTCGGCTCGGCGCAGCCGATCGCTCCCAAGGCCAGGCGAAATGGCCTCCTCGTCCTTGCTCTGGGAGCTGGCCTGGCGCTGCTCGTCGGCGCTGTCGCGGTGCGCTCTCCGCAACTGGCCGCCACCGTGGCACTGCTCGTGCTCCTGCCGGCCGTCCGAGCGCAGTCCCGCACCGCCGGTCTGATGACCCTCTGGGCGTACTGGCTGCTGGTGCCGATGCTGCGCCGGATGCTCGACCTGGCCGAACCGACCTCGGGGGCCGACCCGCTCTCGCTGCTGCCCTTCTTGGGCACCGCGGTACTCGCCCTGATGGAGCTGCGCGAGAACCGGCTCGACCGCCGCGCCCGCTTGATCCTCGCCGGCGCCGGGGTCGGCTTCCTGCTTGGCCTGCCGATGGGCCTGCTGGCCGACCCGGCGGCGGTCAGCTTTGCCGCGCTCGCCTACCTCGCCGGACTCTCCGCTTTCGTGATCGGCTGGGGGGACACGATGCGCCCGCACTCGGGAATGACTCTCTACCGCGCCCTCGCCGCCGCCCTGATCCCGCTCTCCCTGTACGCCGTCGCGCAGTACTTCCTGCCGCTCTCCGGCTGGGACGCGCTCTGGGTGGAGACGGGGGAACTGGGCAGCGTCGGGGCGCCGCAGGAGGATCACATCCGGGTCTTCTCGACGCTCAACTCGCCGTTCACCTTCGCGATTGCCCTGGCGACGGGGATCATGCTCGGCCTCGGGGTTGTGAGGACACTCCCAGCCAGCCTTCTGTTGACTCTGCCGATGATCCTGGCGCTGGCGCTCACCTACGTGCGCAGCGCCTGGCTGGCGCTCGTCGTCGGGGTCCTCGTCTTCGCCCTGGCGGCACGGGGTCGGGCGAGTGGGCGGATCGTGGCGGTGGTCAGCGTCTGCCTGGTCGCCCTGGTTGCCGTGGGGGGCAGCAACCCGACCACCCAGGCGTTCACGCAGCGGGTCACCTCGCTGGGCAGCCCGGAGGAGGACGTCTCAGCCCAGGAGCGCATCGAAACCACGAGCAAACTGGTGCCCGCTTCGATCAGGCAGCCCCTGGGTGCGGGGCTGGGCCAGGCCGGCCTCGCGGTCCGACTGGAAGACGCCGGTGAGGAGGACGCGAAGCTGGTCGACGTGGATGACGGCTACCTGTCGTTGCTGTACCAGTCGGGGCCGTTCGGGCTGTTGCTGGTGCTGGCGGCAATCTTCGCCTCGGTATCGGCGGCGATCCGGGTGCTCGGCCGGGCCGACCCCGACAGCCGGCTGGCGCCTGCGGCGCTGCTGGCGACCTTGATGATGCTCCTGGTCGCGCTTGCCTCCGCCGACGTCTTCTTCGGCCTGCCTGGGGCAATCTTCTGGTATCTCTGCGGGGTGGCGGTGGCCTACGCCTCAGATCGCCGTGAGGGTTCGCCAATGCGCTTCGCCGTCGGCGAGAGGTAGCCGGACCGGTTGCTACAGTCCGCGCCCCGATGGGCTTGGAGCCCGACCTCGAGGTGCCTTCTTGCCACCTACCCGCCAACCCGAAGACTCCGATCTCTCGCTGATCGCGCAGGTGATCAGGCGCAGGATCTGGGTCGTCCTGCTCTGCTTCGTCGTCAGCACCGCGGCCGCGGTGGCGCTCTCGGTCCGGGCGGAGAAGCAATACGAGGCAACCACCGCCCTGCTGCTGCGGTCCTCGTCCGCTTTCGAACCGCAGCGCGCTGTCGACACGAACCTGCAGCTGCTCGGCTTGCCGGCAGTCGCCAGGGCGACTGCCCAGCGCCTCGGCGACATCGGCGCCGACGAGATAGCGGGATCGATCGAAGCCAGCCAGGAGGGCGACGCCGACATCCTCGAGGTCACGGCGACTTCGTCCTCGCCCGAGCAAGCCGCGCTGATCGCCAACACCTACGCCGAGGAGTTCCTTGCCTTCCGCACCGACTCCGAACGAGAACGGCTCCAGACGAGCCAGATCGAGGTCATCGAGCCCGCTTCGCCGCCTTCGTCTCCGGTTTCGCCGAAACCCGTCCGGAATACCGTCTTCGGCGCCTTGATCGGCCTCGTCCTCGGGATCGGGCTGGCGCTGCTGCTCGAGCAGCTCGACCGCCGCGTGAAGCGTCAGGAAGATGTCGCTGAGGCGACCGGGTTGCCGCTGCTGGCATCGGTTCCCAAGCGTCGCGCATTCGACCGAGAGCATCTCGGCCACGCCTCGCTCTCTCCGGCGGAGACCGAGGTGTTCCGGCTCTTGCGCGCCAACCTGCGCTATTTCAAGGCCCAGCAGGACGTCAAGTCCGTCGTCGTCACTTCCGCCGCACCGGGGGAGGGCAAGACCCTCGTCTCGCTCGGCCTCGCCCTCGCCGCTGTGACCAGCGGCGAACGGGTGCTGCTGATCGAGGCCGACCTGCGCGACCCCGGCCTCTCCCGGGTACTCAACCTGGAGGCGAGCGGCGGCCTCAGTTGGGTGCTGACGGAGGATTACGGCTCGGTGGCGGATGCCGTGACCCAGGTCAGGGCGAGCGAGCTTGCCGATGCCGTCGGCGACACCATGCTCGACGTGATCCCCGCCGGCGCGATCCCGCCAAACCCGACCGAGCTGGTCGAGTCCCAACGGATGGGAGAGGTACTCGCCTTCGCCGAAGGCGCCTACGACTTCATCGTGATCGACACGCCACCGGTTCTCGTCGTCTCCGACGCGATTCCGCTGATCATGGCGTCAAGCGGCGTCCTCGCCGTCAGCGGGATCGGGGTGAGCACCCGCAGCTCGGCCACCGACCTGGCGGTTCAGCTGGATCGGCTCGGGGCCTCGACGCTCGGCTTGGTGGCGAACTTCGTCGAGCACGCCGGCCGTTCCTACGATGGGTACGGCTATGGCAGGCCGCCCGACATGGACCTGATGCGCAAGTCCGCTTCGAAGCCCGCCGGGCCGAGCGACGGCGATCAGTAGGCGCCGCGTCCCGAGATTACGGCCGGGAGCGTCGCCAGCAGGATCTCGATGTCACGGGCCAGTGACCAGCCGGCTACGTACTGGTAGTCGAAGCGGACCATCTCCTGGAAGGGGCTCTGCGAGCGACCGTAGATCTGCCAGGGGCCGGTCAGGCCTGGCCGCAGCTCGAGTCGGCGCAGATGCCAGGCCTCTTCGAGGGCGGCAGTCTCCAAGAAGATCAGGGGGCGCGGGCCGACGAGGCTCATCTCTCCCCGCAGGACGTTGAAGAGCTGGGGCAGCTCGTCCAGCGAGAAGCGGCGGATGAAGCGGCCGACTCGGGTCACGCGGGGGTCCTTGCGGATCTTGAACATGACCCCGTCGGAGGCCTCGTTGAGCGCTTCGAAGTCGGTCTTGCGCGCCTCTGCATCCACGTACATGGAGCGGAACTTGACCAGGTAGAAGCTGCTGTTGCCGCGGCCGGCCCGTCGCTGGCGGAAGATGACCGGGCCGCGCGACTCGAGCTTGATCGCGATCGCCGTGGCGATCATCACGGGGCCGAAGAGGCCCAGCAGGACAAGCGAGCCGAAGACGTCGAGGGCGCGCTTGGCCGCTACCGAGCCCGAGGTCAGGTTCTGGGTCCCGATCGAGAGCAGTGGCAGTCCGCCGACTTGATCGAGGGCCCTAACGCCGTCGAGGAACTCGAACAGCCGCGGCACGACATCGACCGCCACGCCGGCGTCGCGGCAGGCGCGGATCGACTCCAGCAGGCGCTCGTGGCTGGCCCGGGTGAAGGCGATGACCACTCGGTCGATTTCCTGTAGCTCGATCACCTCCTGCAGGTCTGAGAAGCGTCCCAGCCAGGGCAGGTCGGGGGTGCCGGCGTCGTACACGTCATCATCGACGATGCCGACCGGGATCAGCCCGAACTGAGCGTTGCTGCGCAGCTTCCCGACCACCTTGCCGGCGACGAACCCGGAGCCGAGGATCAGCGTGCGCTGGCGCATATCCGGCGTCCGGTGGAGGCCGGCGCGGACCACCGTGCGGGCGATTCCAGCAAACGCGGCGATTCCGGCGACGGTGATGAAGGTGAGCTCGATCGCGTGCGCCAGCGGCAGCGCCATGGCGATCCCGAAGAGCGGCCAGGTGATCAGCAGCACGGCCACGAAGCCTCGCGGGACCTCGGTTACCGCCGAGGCCCACATGGCCAGTTGGTCGCCGCGGTAGAGGCCGATGCTGAAGGCGGCCAGCGGCCACAGCAGCCCGGCGCAAGCCACGTAGGCGAGAGCCGCCCAGGAGGGGGGCTCGAGGAAGGCGATAGCGAGCGTTGCCGCGAAGGTCGCCGCGACCGAGTCGCCGAGGTAGAGCATCCGAGCCAGGACAGCTCCCCGATCCCTGGCGCGTTTACCGGCGCCGCGGGCGGGTATGCCTTCGGCCCGAGCAGGGGCTGGATCGGATCCCCGTTTCGGGGGGCTGGTGACGGTTGAGCTCTCCATATCCGGTTTTCTTGCTCGGCTTGTCCGGTCGGGTCAGGTGGGGCGGTTAGATTGCTGGCGATTCAGATGAGATCGTCGCTCGCCGTGTCTCGGCACTCCTGGCGGCCATGACTCGTATCGGGCCGATTGCGTCAGGGCTTGAGTCGCGGCGGAGTTGCGGCGGTTGGGTAAACGACGGTCGGGTAAACGATAGTGAGGATGTGAGGAAATCTCCATAGCGATTGCAGGATCGGTCGAAAGCTTGCTACTCAAGAGGTCAGCAAGAAAAATCGGGGTTGCAAGGGTTTCGTCACCATCCGGACGAATGTTTGACGACGAGCGGTGATGCTTACTCCAACCCGGATACTGGTCGTAAGTGGCGCTGCCCTGCTCGGATTGCTGCTTCTTGCTCTGTGGGCGATCGGAGTCGAGGGCGAGCCGACCAGCGACGCGGTCAGCCAAGCCGAAGTCCACGCACTCACCGGCGGCGTCTCTACCGCTGGCCTCCTAATCTGGGGCGCGACGGCGGGGGCGGCGGCTATGGCGGGCGTGGCGCTGCGAGGGTTCGACCAGGTCGAGGCGTCCCGGTTTCTCCTCATCAGCGCCGCGGGAATCGGGTATCTGGGCCTCGACGACGCCCTTCTCCTGCACGAGGACATCCTCCCCAATCAGGCGGGAATCTCGGAGCCGGTCGTGATGGCGTTGCTCGTGGTGGGGGCGATCGTGTGGGCGGTCGTATTCCGTGCGCTTATCCTGACTACTGACGTGGCGCTGCTGGCTGTTGCGGCGATCGCCTTCGCGACCTCGATCTTGATCGACCTGCTCGGTATCTGGTCGATCGCAGGTGAGGACTGGGTCGGGTATGTGGGGCTCGCCGCGCTTTGCGGGTGGACGGTCGATACCTGCCTGCGGCAACTGGGCGCAAGCCGTAGCTCGTAAACAGCAATCTGGCGGCGCCGTCGCCTGATCTTGCAGGCGTGGAGACTGGCCGAGCGGGTTGGCTATGCGTCCAGCTCGTAGGCGAGCTGGACGTGGGCCCTGGAGACCGCGAGGAAGGGGAGCCGGCGGGCCGGCCCGCCGGCGAGCGGCGTCACCTCGGCGTCGGTCAAGGCGAGGAAGGCGAGGTCCTGCTTGTTGAGGAAGTCGGAGAAGCGGCTGCGGTAGCTTTCCTCGGGCAGCGTCAGGTCGCCGACGATCCGGCTGCCTGCCGTCTCCATGGTGATGCGCTGCGCGCGGGTCGCCATCTTGCCGCGTTCTATCGGCCTATCCGCTCGGCCGCTTTAGCTCCGGGATGCTCAGTGCGCCTCGTCCGAGGCGTGCGCCGGGGGCCGCGACTCAGGCAGAATGCGTTGTTTCGCCACTGTCAATACAAGATTTCGCCAACGAAAGATGCCACTTTTCGCCAGCGGCTCGCTATGCCCACAGGGTGGCGAGCGGCCAAGCCTCCAGCCGTTCGCCGAAGGGAAGGCGCTCGGCGCCCGGGTAGAGCACCACGCCCCGGACGAAGCGCTCCTTGCCGAGCCGGTCGCGCAGGGTTGCCAGGTGCTTGAAGTCATCGCCGCGCACCGTCGCCGAGGCCTTTACCTCTACGCCGGCGACGCGGCCGTCGGCTCCTTCCACGACGAAGTCGACCTCGGCCCCGGCCGCGGTTCGCATGTGGAGCAGCGACGCCCGCGTTCGCGCTGCGGTCGCCAGCTTCGCCAGCTCCATCCCCACGAAGCACTCCAGAACGACGCCCAGGAGCGAGTCATCCTCCTCCAGGCGTCGCCGATCGGCACGCAGGAGGTGCGCCAGCAGGGCGGAGTCGGCAAGCAGGAGCTTCGGCGCTTTGGTGATCTGCTTGACGCGGTTCGTGTGCCAGGCCGGCAGGGGGCGGATCAGGAAGACATGCTCCAGCAGGGTCAGGTAACGATCGAGCGAGGTTCGGGGGATGCCGACCGAGCTGCTCACCTCGGTCTTGTTGAGCGGCGCACGGACGCGGGAGGCGAGCGAGGCGAGCACCGCCGGGACCTGCGCGAGGCGCTCGATGTTCGCAAGGTCGCGAAGGTCGCGTTGAACGATCGCGGTCAGGTAGGAGGCGAGCCACTCTTCGCGCCGGTCGGCCTCGCGGGCCACCGCCTCGGGAAAGCCACCGCGCACGATGCGCTCGATCAGATCCTCGCGCGACGTCTGCGGCGCGGCGGGGGGCGAGGAGGCGCCGTCCAGGAACAGCTCGATGGTCCCGTCACCCCGGCCCTCGATCTCGGCCTGCGAGAACGGCCACAGCGTGTGGACCTCGACCCGTCCCGCGAGCGACTCGGACACGGTCGGCAGGAGCATCACCTGGGCGGAGCCGGTGAGGATGAAGCGGCCGGGGCGGCGTTCGCGGTCGATCGCCGCCTTGATCGGGAGCAGCAACTCGGGCGCCCGCTGGAGCTCGTCGATGACGATCGGGCCGTCGGTGCTCTCGATGAACTCGACCGGATCGCGGCGAGCTGCTTCGAGAGTGCGCAGATCGTCGAGGCTGAGGTAGCGGGCGGGATGCGGGCCTGCGGCGAGACCCTGCACCAGCGTGCTCTTGCCGGCCTGGCGGGGGCCGACCAGCATCACCGCCGGCGTATCGCCGAGGGCGGCAAGGAGCTTGGGGGTTATGGCACGCTCGATGGTCCGCATGAATCGTCCTCTGTCTGGTCATTATATGACCACTTGGTGGTCGATTTATGAAGCACGTCCAATCTGCAAGTTGCGGCCCGTCCTCGATCGGGACGGCGATGAAGTACGGCGGCGAGAAGCGCCCCCAATACCTGCGGCGACGCCACCTCCGCCGCCTCGCCGTGGATCGGGTCGGTGAGGTCGTCGCGAGTTCAACGAGCGCCGGGATAGGCCTCAGTGAGCCTCGTCCGAGGCGTGCGCCGGGGGCCGCGACTCCTCCGCCAGCGAGGTGATCTCGAGCTGGCCGTGGGCGGCCGCTTCGAGCACCTCGGTCGCCTCCTCGGCCGAGCGGGCGTAGAGCTCGACCAGCATGTGGACGACGATCCGCTCGCCGTCGTGCTTGTGGAAGCGGACGTGGGCGAAGAACTCGCGCACGCCGGCCTCGCCGAAGGCGCCGTAGGCGAGCAGCTCGGCCGCTTCGGGCCCGGCGCAGCTCTCGATCCGGTCCTGGTCGACGGTCACCGTGCAGGAGGCGACCCACGGCGTGCCGGCGACCATCCGCTCCCAGCGGTCCTCGATCGGCACCACGCGGTCGTCCTGGAAGGTCAGGTGCGGCTGGTCGTGCATGCAGTCGAGGCACTGCACGGCCGATTCCTGCACTTCGTCGATCCCTTCCGCCGGGATCCCGGTCTCGGGGTCGACGCGGCGGATCGCGTCGTAGTGCAGCTGGATCTCCAGGTTCTGGGACCAGCAGCGGTAGCAGCGCAGCCAGGCCGAGCGGTCCCGGTCGGTCTCGTTCATGCCCCCATTGTCGCGCTCCGCGCGGCGCGGCGCATACACGCAGGCTAGTATACAAAATGTTGGAGCTAAAGTTTACAATTTGCCGGACATCTAGTGTACAATCTTGCAATGAGCTTCACCCCGACTCAGAGCCTGGTCTCCCGGCACGTCCATCCGATCGTGCTCGAGGCGCTCTCCGCAAGCCGCGCGGTGGCCCTGCTCGGCGCCCGGCAGGTCGGCAAGAGCACCTTGGCACTCGAGATCGCCCGTTCCGCGCATCCCGCCGAGTACATTTCCCTCGACGATCCCGCGGCGGCGCAGGCGGCCCGTTCGGAGCCCGTGGAGATGATCGCGAACCTCCGAGGCCCGGCGGTGATCGACGAGATCCAGCGCGCGCCCGACCTGTTGCTGGCGATCAAGCAGAAGCTGGACAGGGACGACTCCCGGGGGCAGTTCCTGCTCACCGGGTCGGCAGATCTGCTGACCCTGCCCACCATCGCCGATGCGCTTCCAGGGCGGGTCCAGTACCTGCGTCTATGGCCGTTCAGCCAGGCGGAGCTCTCCGGCGTCAGCTCGTCGTTCGTGGACGCCGCCTTCGCGGGGCGCCTCCCGCAGGTGGCGGATTCGCCGGTGGGCCGGCGGGCGATCGCGCCGATTCTGCTCAAGGGCGGCTATCCGGAGGCTCAAGGACTTACGCCGCGGGGTCTCGGCCGGTTCTTCGAAAGCTACGTCGAGTCGCTCCTCGGCCGGGATCTGGACGACGTGGCGGAGGTCCGGGAGCCCGCGAACGTGAGCAACGTGCTGCAGATGATCGGCGCCCGCTCGGGCGCCATCCTCAGCATCAACGGCCTCGCGGTCGACCTCGGGATCAGCCGGCCGACCGTCGAGAGGTACGTCGAGATACTCGAGCGTCTGTTCATCGTCCGGCGAATCCGCGCCTGGCACCGGAATCTCGGCGCGAAGCTGGTCAAGAGCCCGAAGGCGTACGTGGTTGACAGCGGCCTGCTGGCCCAGCTCATCGGCGCCGACGAGGATCGCATCGCCGACGACGGGGCCGTGGCGGGCGCGATGCTGGAGAGCTTCGTCGCGATGGAGCTCATCCGCCTGGCGGAACTCTCGGATCGACCGCCGTCGATACACCACTTCCGCGACCGGCGCCAGAGGGAGGTGGATGTCGTGCTCGAGCGGCGCAGCGGGGAGATCGTCGGCATCGAGGTCAAGGCCGGAGCCTCGCTCGATGCGGGGGACTTCGCCGGCTTGCGGCTTTTGCGCGACAGCCTCGGCGAGCGCTTCAAGGCAGGCGCGGTGCTCTACACCGGTGCGCAGACGCTGCCCTTCGGCGATCGCCTCGCGGCGGTCCCGGTGAGCGCTCTCTGGAGCTGATCGCGCGCTCAGGCCGTCGCGGCGGCTGTGGCGCGGCGCTCGACCAGGGCGACTATCTCGCCCATGATCCTGTTGATGTCGAAGTCCTTCGGCGTGTAGACGCCGTCGACGCCGGCCTCGCGCAGGCGCTCGGCGTCGGCCGGGGGGATGATGCCGCCGGCGACGACCGGGGCCTCGACGCCCTCGGCGCGCAGCCGCCGCACCACGTCGGGGACCAGCTCCAGGTGGGAGCCGGAGAGGATCGAGAGGCCGACCACGTCGACGTCCTCCTGCAGCGCCGACTCGGCGATCTCCTCGGGCGTGAGGCGGATTCCCTGGTAGATCACCTCCATGCCGGCGTCGCGAGCGCGCAGGGCGATCTGCTCGGAGCCGTTGGAGTGGCCGTCGAGACCGGGCTTGCCGACCAGGATCTTGATCCGGTGGCCGATCCGCTCGGAGACCTCGTCGACGCGGGCGCGGATCGCCGCCAGCTCGTCCGGGTGCCCCGGCGGCGCCGCCCCGTCGACGCCGGTCGGCGCGCGGTAGGCGCCGAAGGCCTCGCGCAGGACGGCGGCCCACTCGCCGGTCGTCGCGCCGGCCTTGGCGGCGGCGATCGTCGCCGGCATCACGTTCTGGCTCTCGTCGGCGGCGACCCGGCCGAGCTCCTCCAGCGCCGCCCGCACCGCGCTCTCGTCGCGCTCGGCCTTCCAGGCCTCCAGCGCCTCGACCCGCTCGCGCTCGACCTCGGGGTCGGGGGTGAGGATGCCGCCGTCGGCGCCGGCGGTGAGCGGAGAGTCCTCGCTCTCCTTGTAGGCGTTCTGCCCGACGACCACCTGCTCGCCGCTCTCGATCCGCGCCACCCGCTCGCGGTGGGACTCGACCAGGCGCGACTTCATGTAGGCGACGGCGGCGACGGCGCCGCCGTGCTCGGTGACCACGGCCATCTCGGCCCGGGCGCCCTCGCTCAGCTCCTCGACCAGGCCGTCCATCACGGTCGAGCCCTCGAACAGGTCCGGGTACTCGAGCAGGTCGGTCTCCTCGGCCAGCACCTGCTGGATCCGCAGGCTCCACTGCTGGTCCCAGGGGCGGGGCAGGCCCATCGCCTCGTTCCAGGCCGGCAGCTGGATCGCCCGGGCGCGGGCGTCGCGGCTCAGCGTCACCGCCAGCGCCTCGAGCACGATCCGCTGGATGTTGTTCTCCGGCTGCGCCTCGGTCAGGCCGAGCGAGTTGACCTGCACCCCGTAGCGGAAGCGCAGCATCTTCTCGTCCGTGACCCCGTAGCGCTCGCGGCCGATCTGATTCCAGAGCCGGCCCATCGCGCGCAGCTTGGCGATCTCCTCGACCAGGCGGATGCCGGCGTTGACGAAGAAGGAGATGCGGCCGAAGACCTTGGCGAAGTCGGCCTCGGCGACCTGGCCGCGCGCCTTGACCTCGTCGAGCACGGCGATCCCGGTGCAGAGCGCGTAGGCGATCTCCTGGACCGGCGTCGCCCCGGCCTCCTGCAGGTGGTAGCTGCAGATGTTGGTCGGGTTCCAGCTCGGCGCCTCGTTGACCGTGAAGGCGACCATGTCGGCGATCAGCCGCATCGAGGGCTCGGGCGGGAAGGCGTAGGTGCCGCGCGAGAGGTACTCCTTGATGATGTCGTTCTGGGTCGTGCCCTTGAGCGCTGCGCGCTCGATGCCGTTCTCCTCGGCGACCGTGACGTAGAGGCCGAGCAGCCAGGCGGCGGTGGCGTTGATCGTCATCGAGGTGTTCATCTCGTCGAGCGGGATCCCGTCGAAGAGCTGGTGCATGTCGCCCTTGTGCACGACCGAGACGCCGACCTTGCCGACCTCGCCGCGGGCGAGGACGTGGTCGGGGTCATAGCCGGTCTGGGTGGGGAGGTCGAAGGCGACCGAAAGGCCGGTCTGGCCCTTTTCCAGATTGCGCCGGTAGAGCTCGTTGGAGCGGCGGGCGTCGGAATGGCCCGCGTAGGTGCGCATCACCCAGGGGCGGTCGCGCTCGGGCAGTCGGTGCTCGGACATCGATGCCAATGATATTTGCCCGGGCGAGAAAGACAGCGTTCATGCGTCACAGCGCGCACCTTTTCCCAGGGCCTGTGTTTAGGCTGCCGACGATGAAGCTCCGGATCGCAGCCGTCTCGCTGGCGCTGCTGACGCTCGGCCTCGCCCTCGCGGCGAGCTCCTCGGCGGCGGTGGTCGGCATCTACCGCAACTCGATGCAGTCCAACGCGCAGCGCGGCCAGGTCCTCAAGGACTTCGGCGAGCGCTGCGGTCGCGGTGGCTCCAGCCAGGCCTTCCGCATCTTCGTCGGCAAACGCACCAAGGAGTGCGGCTACCGCACTCCGGTGGTCGGCCGCGACCTCGAAATCGCCGCCGCCGGCCGCCTGCTCAGCAGCACCCCGCAGCCGGTCCAGCGCCGCGCCTTCCTCTCGCTCAACCTGCGCGCCGGCGGCAACGGCGCCCGCTACCAGCTCGCGGTCTTCCCGCTGCAGCGCAAGGCGCAGCTGCGCAAGGTGCTGCCCGACGGCAAGGTCGAGTTCCTGCACGTCGAGAAGGGCATCCGGACCCGCGGGGTCAACCAGGCCAACGAGCTGCGGCTGCGCGCCTTCAACGTAACCGCCGGCCCGGAGCGGGGCAAATGCCGCATCCTCGCCTTCGCCGGGCGCCGGCTGGTCGCCGACGTCAGCGACGCCGCCGCCGGCGACCTGCAGGGGCGCGCCTCGGGCTTCTCGGTCGGCGCCGTCGGCAACGCCAAGGGCGCGACCGGCAGCTTCGACGATGTCGTGATCCGCGTCCCCAGTCCCTTCTAGGGGTGGATGTGGCCGGCGCATATCGGCGTCCTCGGTCGCTCGCGTGCAGAGCACGCCACGCTTCCTGCGTCCTTGATCTGCTTGGCCACGCACGCCCCCAGTCGCACGCGGTCGTGGAATCGACCATCTAGTCCCCATAATGGTGGCGATGACGACGACGATCGAGAAGCCGCGCGCGGCTGGCCCCGATGCCGACCTGGGCGGTGAGTGGCGGGTGATCGTCTGCAACGACAACCACAACACCTTCGAACACGTCGCCTCGACCCTGGCCAGGGTCCTGCCCGGGATGACCCTGGACCGCGGGCACGAGATCGCCGACACGATCCACAGCAGCGGTCAGGCGATCGTCTGGTCCGGCGCCCGCGAGCCCGCCGAGCACTACTGGGAGCAGCTCAGCTCCGCCGGCCTCACCATGGCGCCGCTCGAGCGCGGGTAGCGATCGACCGCCGCTACTCGGCGGCGACCAGGGTGTGCCAGGCGGGCAGGATCGGCAGGTCGTGCAGGTCGATCACCGCGGCGCGGGCCTGCTCGATCTCCTCGGAGAACCAGTAGCGCTCGAAGTCGGCGCGGCTCTCCCAGACCGAGGTCTGCTGGAAGCCGAGCGGGTCGTCGATCGAGCGGGTCAGCGACCAGCTCTTGGCGCCGAAGGCGGGCATCCGCGCCGCCGCCGGCTGCCAGAGGTCGAGCCAGCGATCGGCCTTGAAGGGGGCGACGTGCCAGTCCAGCCTGCATACCTCGGCCATCTCTACGCTCCCACCTCGGCCCGGATCGCGCCCGGGCCGTCGACGTTGCGTCCCTCGTCCTCGGACTCGGCCCCGACCAGGATCGAGATCTTGCCGAGGTGCTTGTTCTCGTGCAGCAGCTGGTGCGCCTCGGGGACACCCTCGAATCCCATCGTCTTCCAGAGCACCGGCTGCACCTTGCCCTCGGTCATCAGCTGGTTCGCCCGCATGCACTCATAGGCGTTGGCGAAGTGCGAGCCGATGATCTGCTTCTGGCGCATCCACAGGTAGCGGACGTCGAAGTCGAGCTGGAAGCCCGAGGTGGCGCCGCAGATGACGACCTTGCCGAACGGCTTGACGACGAAGACCGAGGTCGGGAAGGTCGCCTGGCCGACGTGCTCGAAGACGATGTCGGGGGCATCGCCGAGGATCTCCTTGACCCGCTTGGCGAAGCCGCGCGAGGCCTTGAAGCGCTCCTTGTCGGCGGCCTTGTCGGCGAGGTTCTCCGGCGTCCGCATCATCTCGCCGAACTCGCTCCGGTCGATGTAGTCGACCGCGCCGAGCTGCTTGACCAGCTCGCCCTTCTCCGCGGAGGAGACGACGCCGACCGCGTTGGCGCCGGCGGCCTTGCAGAGCTGGGTGGCGAAGACGCCGAGGCCGCCGGCGGCGCCCCAGATCAGCACGTTGTGGCCGGGCTGCAGCCTGCACTGGTCGATCAGCATCCGGTAGGCGGTGAAGTAGGTCAGCCCGTAGGCGGAGGACTCGGCCCAGGAGAGGTTCTGGGGGCGGGGGAGCAGCTGCTGGGCCTGGACCTTGGTGAACTGGGCGAAGGAGCCCCAGGTCGTCTCGTAGCCCCAGATCTGCTGGCTCGGTGCGGCGAGCGGGTCGAGCCCATGCACCTCGACGTCCTCGTAGGAGGCCTGGTTGCAGTGGACGACGACCTCGTCGCCGGGTTTCCAACGGGTGACTCCCTCGCCGACCTTCCAGACGACCCCGGAGGCGTCGGAGCCGCCGATGTGGTGGCCGTACTCGGGGTGGTCGCCGTAGCCGAAGACGGAGACCGGCTTGCCCAGCGCCGCCCAGACGTTGTTGAAGTTGACCCCGGCGGCCATCACCCGCACGATCACCTCGAAGGCGCCCGGCTCGGGCACCTCGATCTGCTCGAGCTGGAAGGCGTCGTTGGGCTCGCCCTGGCGCTCCTCGCGGATCACCCAGGCGGCCATCGTCTCCGGCAGCGTGCCGGGCTCCACGTCCAAGTTCGAGACTGCGCTGCTGTCGACGGCCAAAACCGGCTCCTCCGTGGGTCGTTTGCGACGGGCCGCGAATCCTAGTACACGTATCCGGAAATTCAGATCGTTTCGGCGGCGTCTGGACGCACCTGACGCCACCCGTGGGAATCGCCGATGCTTCGGCATCGACTCATCCCACGTGCGTCGTCAGGCACGCCCAGCCACTCGCCGATTCCGACCAGAATTTCCGGATACGTGCACTAGATGAGTGATGCGTATCCGGTTGGTTCCGTTTGCTCTCAGGCAGCCCGGCG
>JBBDTK010000057.1:0-8128 GCA_040904405.1 Solirubrobacterales bacterium
TGGGTGCGTGCCGGGTGCCGCCAGGCGCGTCCGGACGCCGCCAAACGCGACGGTACTTGCGGCCGGGGGCACTAAGTTACAGTCCTCAGGCCCGCGCCTCCACGTAGAGCTCCTGCTCGACCACGCTCGGAGCGCAGGGGGCGCCGCTTTCGTCGTAGACGTCGGTGAGGCCGAGGCCGATGGCCTCGAAGATCTCCGCCAGTTCCTCGATCGTGTAGAGGCGGCGCTGGAAGGACATTGTCTCGGCGTACTCGGCGGACTCGAACTCGATGATCGAGCGGCGGGCGCCGTCGAGGCGATGCGTCGCCGCGTTCCAGTGCTGCTCGATCAGGTCGATCGCCTGGCCGTGCGCGTACCAGGTGCGCTCCGGCAGCTCGGCTTCGGCGTGCAGGACATTCGGCATCTGCATCAGCAGCCGCCCTCCCGGGCGCAGCGCGCGGGCGGCGGCCCCGAAGGCCCGCTCGTTCTCGGCGTCGTACTCGAAGTGCTCGAAGGCTCCGCCGCCGAGGCTGAGGACGACGTCGAACTCCGCCTCGTAGTCGAGGTAGCGCGGATCCTCTTCGGCGAACCAGGGCGAGATGCAGTCCCGCTGGGCTTCGCCGCTGGCCACCTCCAGCAGCTCGGCGCGGATGTCGACGCCGATCACGTCGAAGCCCCTGCGGGCCAGCTCGATGCTGCGCCCGCCGGTCGCGCAAGCGAGGTCGAGGATGCGCTCGCGTCCCTCGAGCCCCAGCATCTCCACGGCGAGCCGCGCGCTCTCCGCTCCCCCCTCCTCGAAATACAGCGCGTTGAAGTCGGAGGCGAAGCTGGTGCGATACCAGTTGGCTGGCGCTCCCGTAGCCATGTGAGCAATGC
The DNA here is from genome assembly GCA_040904405.1 of Solirubrobacterales bacterium. Taxonomy (GTDB): domain Bacteria; phylum Actinomycetota; class Thermoleophilia; order Solirubrobacterales; family 70-9; genus VRUE01. The sequence goes on from JBBDTK010000057.1 coordinate 856, forward strand.
AAGTCTAATACTTATGCATTTGTAATGCAATCCGATTACGTACCGCAACTCAGGGAGCTCATTTCGTGCCCGCTCTCGGGCGCATCGCTCCGGCGGAACAAGCCGAGCGAACATCGAGCGCCTGATCCGTCCGGCGCCCGCCAGAAGGCCCGCAAGCCTTTGCTGGGAATGTCTGAACGATCGAGCCGCGTTCGCGTGCGTTTTCGGTACCGCAGAGGGCCTCCATCATACCCGTGGCTAAGGCAGGCGCGGGACACTGCCGATAGACACCCCGATGTTCGAGATCGACTCAGCGCTGCGGACGCTCGTCGAGCGAGGTGGCTCCGACCTGCACGTCAAGGTCGGGGTGCCGCCGACGATCCGGCTGAATGGCGAGCTGACCCAGCTCGAGGGCTACGAGGAGCTCTCCGGCGAGGACACCGAGAAGGCCTTCCACGACATCGCCGAGGTGCGCTCGCTGACCGAGTTCGAGCAGGCCGGCGAGGCCGACTACTCCTACGCGATCCCCGGCCTCTCGCGCTTCCGCGTCAACACCTTCAGGCAGCGCGGCGCGATCTCGATCGTCTGCCGCGCGATCCCCTTCGAAATCAAGTCGGTCGAGCAGCTCGGCCTGCCCCCCGTCGTCACCGCCCTGGCCGAGGAGCAGCGCGGGATCATCCTCGTCACCGGCACCACCGGCTCGGGCAAGAGCACGACGCTGGCGGCGATGATCGACCACATCAACCGCACCCGGGCGCACCACATCGTCACGCTCGAGGACCCGATCGAGTACCTGCACGAAGACAAAGGCTCGATCGTCAACCAGCGCGAGGTCGGCGCCGACACCGAGAGCTTCGGCCGCGCCATGCGCCGCGTCCTGCGCCAGGACCCCGACGTGATCCTGATCGGCGAGATGCGCGACGAGGAGACCGTGCGCACGGCGCTCTCGGCTGCCGAGACCGGCCACCTCGTCCTCTCCACCGTCCACACCCTCGACGCGACCGAGACGATCAACCGGATCATCGACTTCTTCCCGCCGCACCTGCAGCACCAGGCGCGGGTGATGCTGGCCTCGACCCTGAAGGGGGCGATCGCCCAGCGCCTCGTCCCCGACATCAGCGGCGAGGGCCGCGTCCCCGCCTCCGAGGTGCTGGTGGTGACCGGCCGCGTCCAGGACCTGATCCTCAACCCCGAGGAGACCGGCAAGATCACCGAAGTGATCGGCGAGGGCGAGTACTACGGGATGCGCACCTTCGACCAGTCGCTGCTGGGCTACGTGATGGAGGGCAAGGTCGCCGAGCAGGTCGCGCTCGACTACGCCTCCAGCCCCCACGACTTCAAACTGATGCTGGCGGCGGGCGGGCAGCGGGCGAGCGGCATCGAGCAGCTGGCCCCCTCGGCCGACTGAAGACCGCCGACAATCTCGATCTCGCTACGGCAGGCGCTGTTTGGCCAGGAAGCGCTGGCGGTCGACGTCCCAGGACAGTCCGGTGCAGAGGCTCGCCGGCGGGACGCCGAGGGCGTTGGCCAGCTTGATCAGGGTGCCGAGGCGCGGTTCGCGGCCCGCCCGCTCCAGTAAAGAGACCTCGGTGCGGTGCAGATGGCAGCGTTCCGCCAGTTCCTCCTGGGTCAGGCCAGCCTTCTTCCTCGCGGCAACGAGGTTGTCGGAAAAACGGCCGCGCACTATGGAGACCGAGCTGGCGATACGGGCACTTTATGGTACGCAAGCAATTGAATCAACCCCCTGGGCCCGAAATTTGCTATAGACTTCCAGAGCGATGGGGAGCGCGCTCGAAGTCCCAGCCGACTGGTATCGCTCGGGATTCCCGCCCGAGACCGCCCGGATGCCCTGGGCGGACCGCACCGAGATGGAAGTCGAGCGGGCGCTGGCGATGCTGCGCCCGCTGGGCGGCGAGCGGGTGCTCGACCTCGCCTGCGGCACCGGCCGCCACTCGCGCGAGCTGCAGAGGCGCGGCTTCGAGGTCGTCGGCGTCGACATCTCCCCCGAGCTGCTCGAGATGGCCGAGCGCGAGGCGGCCGAGGAGTCGCTGCAGATCGAGTTCGTCGAGGCCGACCTGCGCCAGCTCGACCGCGAGGACGAGTTCGACCTGGTGCTCAGCCTCAACGACGGCGCGGTCGGCTACTTCGAGACCGACGAGGAGAACCTCCGCACCTTCGAGGTGGTGGGGCGGGCGCTGCGCGGCGGCGGCGGCCACCTGATGCAGCTGCCCAACGTGCTGCACGCGGAGCGCAACCTGCCGCAGAAATCGTGGATCGTCGGCGAGTCGACGCTGGAACTCAGCGATCACCACTGGAACGCCGAGGACCGCTACATCGAAGGCTCGACCGTGCCGATCCGCTTCGGCGAGGTCTTCGAGCGCTACGAGGAGATCCCCTTCCGCCAGCGCCTCTACACGGTCGAGGAGCTGGCCGAGATCTACGACTCGGTCGGGATGCGCCTCGCCAACAGCTTCGCCGGCAGCGGCAAGGCGCGCAGGCCGAAGCCCAGCCAGTTCGAGATCTTCGTCGAGGGCCGCAAGCAGTAGGTGGGCGTCGGCGCGCTCCGCGCAGGGTTCGACCCTGACGTCGAGCTCGACGTGCGGCTCTCGCCAGCGGACCTGATCGACGCTTGGCGAGGCTGAGGTTGCCGGGGTCGACGTCGCGCTGTAGAGCAGCTCGAGCTCGACGATGCCGCAGGTGGCGACCTCGCCGGCGAGCAGAAGCGGCTCCAACGCCTCGCGCACCTCGGGCCGCGTCTCGCGCCTGGTCAGCCGAAGCGGTCGGCGTTCCGCAGCGCTCGCGCCTGCCGCGCGCTCCACCTCGGGCCGCAGACGATCGCGGAGCTCTGCGGCGGAGCTCTGCGACTCGGTGCCGGGCGTCGAGGAGGCCTTGCTCGAGGGCCGGGCCGCCGCCATGCACGCGACCGGCCTGGCCGAAGCCTGGGTCGAGGAGGACGGCGAGAGGTGTTACGAGCTGACCGAGTGGGGGCGGGAAGCGATCGTCCATCGCTTAAACATCTGACACTCAGCGCGGCCAGATCAACTCGGCGGGGGCACGGGTCGGTGATCGCGGAGCGACAGTCTTGCCTGATCACGGACAGGACGGCGAGAAGGCATATTCGCGCCTTAGAAAGCGTGAATATGTATTCTAGATCACACAATGGAGCGTCACCACGCCCAGACCGTCGAGCTCTTCCACGTCGCCTTCCTCGACGTGCTGTCGAGACGCCTCGACCCGGCTCGCTACGTGCTGAAGGGGGGCGCCAACCTGCGCTACTTCTTCGACAGCCTGCGCTACTCCGAGGACATCGACCTCGATGTGAGCGGGGTCCCCCCTTGGCGCCTCGAGGAGAAGGTCGACGGGGTTCTCGCCTCTCCCCCGCTGCGAGCCATCCTCCGCGCCGGCGATCTCGCGATCGCGGCGCTCAGCAAGCCCAAGCAGACCGAGACGACGCAGCGCTGGAAGATCGCGCTCGAGGTCTCGGGCCGCGCGGAGGCCGTGCGGACCAAGATCGAGCTCAGCAACCGCAACGGCGAGCGCCGGTACAGGCTGGAGCCGGTGCCGGCGCGGATCGTCGCCCCCTACGCCCTGCGCGCGCCGAGTGTCCAGCACTACACGGCCGATGCCGCCGCCGAGCAGAAGATCGCGGCTCTCGCGGCGCGCTCGGAGACCCAGGCGCGCGACGTCTTCGATCTCGACCTGCTGCTGCGCCGCCGGCCGCTGTCGCCGGGCTCTCTCGACCCCGAGACCGCGGAGGGGGCGGCCGGCCGCGCCCTGGAGCTGCCCTTCGCCGCCTTTCGCGACCAGGTGCTCCCCTTTCTCGAGCCGGAGGCGGTCGAGCTCTACGGCGACGAGGCGGCTTGGGAGCAGATGCAGTCCTTCGTCGCCGAGGAGCTGGAGGGGCTCCGATGAGGACGACGGACGCTTACGGCGAGCTGCTGCGCATGGACCGGCCGATCGTCGCCACCCGCGAGGCGGCGGCTCGCTGGCAGACGGAGCGGCGCGCGGCATCGAAGCGGCTCCGCGCCATGGCCGACGCCGGCCTGGTGCGCCACCTGCGGCAGGGCCTCTGGGCGCTGGACCCCGATGTCGATCCGCTCGTCGTGCCCCCGTTCCTGACGGCGCCCTACCCGGCCTACGTCTCGTTCTGGTCGGCGCTCTCCCGCCATGGCATGATCGAGCAGATCCCACGCCGGATCTGGGTCGCCTCGCTCGACCGGACGAAGCGGGTCGCGACGGCCGCCGGCGCCTTCGAGATCCACCACCTCGCTCCCGGGGTCTTCGGCGGCTTCGACGGCACCGAGGAGACGGGCTACCTGGCCACACCGGAGAAGTGCCTCTTCGACACCGTCTACGTCCGCGCGGCCGCCGGCAGCCGGGCCTACTTCCCCGAGCTCTCACTCGGCCGGGACTTCGATCAGGCGCGGATGCGGACCTGGACCGATCGGATCGGCGGGCGCCGCCTGCACACGCTCGTCTCGCGACGGATCGAGGAGGTGCTGCGCGAAGCCAGCTGAGGGTGGGAGCGCGAGCCCCGGCTCAGCCCCGGTTGGACGGCACCCCGAAGGTCGAGGCTATGGGCGCCAGCCCTCGAGCATGAGTGCGTGAATTATGGGATCGTACCGAATCCAATGTAGGGATTGTACTGAGTTTTCGCCCCGAGGGCGTCGAGCCTGGCATCTGTCGTTGCCGCCTGCATCGCGTTCTCTATTGTTGCATCGTAAAGCTTTCGGCGTCGGCCGGAGTCCTCTGTCTGGGCGGGATCGTGCGCGGCCATTGAAGACACAAGGCCACGGCGAGGCCGCCCTGCGTCGAGGCGGCGGGGGCCGATAGCCGGGTGACGGTGATGCTACGCTGTCGCACATGGAGATCGGAGTGCGGGATCTGCGCAACAGGACGGCGAGCGTGATCGACGCGGTGCGGGCTGGCGAGCGCGTCACCCTGACCGTCAACGGCGAGCCGACGGCCGACCTCGTCCCCCACGGCCAGCGTACGCGCTGGCTCTCCGGCGCCCAGCTGCGCGAGCAGCTTCGCGACCGCGCCGCCGACCCGGCGCTGCGCCAGGAGCTCGACCTGCTCGCCGGCCAGACCCTCGGCGAGCTTTGAGCGAGCGCCCGGCCGGCCTGCTCGACACGTCGGTCTTCATCGCCAGGGAGGCGGGGCGCCCGCTGGGCGAGCTGCCCGAGCGGGTGGCGGTCTCCGTGGTCACGATCGGCGAGCTCCAGCTCGGTGTGCTGAGCGCCGCCGAGGACGCCACCCGCGCCCGCCGCGCCGATACCCTCGCCCTGGCCAGGGCCGCCGACCCGATCCCGATCGGCGAGGCGGTGATGGTCGCCTGGGCGCGCCTGGTGGCCGACTGCAGGGCCGCGGGGATCCACCGGACCGTCAGGCTCACAGACGCCCTGATCGCCGCGACCGCCGCCGAGCACGGCCTCCCGGTCGTCTCGCAAGACGGCGACTACGAGCGGATCGCCGCCGCCCATCCGGCGCTGCGCGTCCTCGCGGTCTGAGCGGCGGCGAGCTCCCGGACGGTGCGGAGGGGCGTCTACGGGGGCGAGGCGTAGGGCAGCTCACCGGTGTCGTGCAGCTCGTGGCGCAGCGAGTTGATCACGGCGCCGGCCAGCAGCGCCAGGCTGAGCAGGTAGAGCCAGAGCAGGACGATCAGGATGGGCCGAGCTGGGCGACCTCGAAGCGCAAAGCGCGCGAGGATGGCCGTGCGGCGATAGCCGCGGCAGGCACTTTTCCAGCTAAAGGTCCTGCAATCCTCCGGCTATTTTCTCTATAATCCTCCAGCTACTGTCCTCAAGCCCAACCTTGAAGCCAAATGCCATACGCCCCAAGAATCGCGGACCTCGAGCTCGAAAGGCTGCTCAAAATAGCGGGGGCAGTTCTCGTCGAGGGACCAAAGGCCTGCGGTAAGACCGAAACCGCCCGCCAGATCGCCAGGAGCGAGGCGTTGCTTGATGTCGACAGAAAGGCCCGAGACGCAGCGGAGCTGAATCCCGGGCTGGTGCTCAAGGGCGAGGTGCCCAGGCTGATAGACGAGTGGCAGCTCGAGCCGGGGATTTGGAACCACGTGCGCCGCGCCGTCGACGACCGAGTTGAGCCGGGGCAGTTCATCCTCGCCGGCTCTGCCCAGCCAACCGACGACGAGACCCGCCACACCGGCGCCGGCCGGATCAGCCGCCTGAGAATGCGGCCCATGTCTCTTCACGAGCTGGAGGTCGGCAACGGCGAGATCTCGCTCGCGGCGCTGCTCGATGGCCGGACAGGGGAAGCCGCCGATCCCGGCCTCGAGCTGGAGGGCCTTGCGGAGGCGATCTGCCGTGGGGGATGGCCTGCCTTCCGAGAGCTGGAGGTGCCAGATGTCCTGAAACGGGTCCGCGACTACCTCAGCGAGATACCTCGCGATACCCAGCGCCTGGGTCAACGTCACAGGACCGAGAGGGTTGAGCGGCTGATTCAGAGTCTGGCCCGAAACGTCGCCACCTCGGTGACGGCGAGAACCTTGGCCGCCGACGCCAGCCGGCCGGAGGACCCGTTGTCCGACGACGCCGTCGCCGACTACCTGGGCTCCCTGGCGCGGCTGTTCATCGTCGAGGACCAGCCGGCTTGGCAGCCGCATCTGCGCTCACGCTACCGGCTGCGCCGTGCGGCGAAGCGGCATCTCGTCGATCCCTCCCTGGCGGTCGCAGCATTGCGCGGCGAGCCCGACGCCCTGCTGCGGGACCTCAACTTCATGGGCCTGCTCTTCGAGTCGATGGTCGTCAGGGATCTGCGGATATACGCGCAGGCAATCGAGGGCGAGGTCGCGCATTACCAGGACAGCAGTGGCCTCGAGGTCGATGCAATCGTCCAGGCGGGAGGCGCCTGGGGAGCCTTTGAGATCAAGCTCGGCGGCGAGAGGAGGATCGAGGAGGGAGCCGCAAGCCTGGCCAGGTTCAGGGAACGCGTCGACGCCTCGAAGTCCGGCGAGCCGGCAGTGCTGGCTATCGTCGTCGGGACGGGCTACGGATACGTCCGCAGGGATGGGATCCAGGTGATCCCGATCGGGAGCCTGGGTCCGTAGAGCAGGTAGTTCGGGGCGTCGTCAGCGAAGCTGACAAGGTCAAACCAAGTTGCGCCTCCCAGTTCGCTCGTACCCGGCATTTGGAGGCACAAGGGCCATCAGTCCTCGAGGTCGAACTCGTGGTCGTCCTCGTAGGGGTCCTCGTCCGCGTATCCGTCGTCCTGGTCTTTCTCCGGCGGCAGGGGCGAGCGCCAGACCGGGCGGACCGAGGCCTGCTTGAAGCCG
>JBBDTK010000058.1:0-7650 GCA_040904405.1 Solirubrobacterales bacterium
GGAGCCGAGCAGCGCGAACGCCTCGCGGTGGGACATTGCGGCGCGGTAGGGGCGCTCCGAGGTGAGCGCGTCGAAGGTGTCGGCGACGGCGATGATCCGCGCGCCGAGCGGGATCGCCTCGCCGGCCAGGCCGTCCGGGTAGCCCTTCCCGTTGAGGCGCTCGTGGTGGTGGTGGACGATCCGGGTCAGCTCCGCGTCGCCCAGCGGCGCGGCCATCCGCGCCCCGGTCGCCGCGTGCTCCTTGACGACCTCGTACTCCTCGTCGCTGAGCGCGGCCGGCTTCCTCAGGATCTCAGCCGGAACCTCGATCTTGCCGACGTCGTGGATCGCCGCCGCGCTGCGGATCCTCGCGATCTCCTCCCGCGGCAGGCCCATCCGCCTGGCGATCGCGGCGCTGTGGCGGGCGACGCGGCGCGAGTGGCCGTGCGTGTAGGGATCGCTCGCCTCGAGCCTCCTCGACAGGCGTTCGAGCAGCCGCGCCCGCTGGCCGGGGTCGAGCCGCTGCGGGCTCTCTCCGCGGTCCGCGCGGGCGCCGAGGAGGCGCTCCGCGTGCGCCAGCAGCCGCTCGAAACGGCGGCGCCTCAGCCAGCCCCAGATCATCAGCTCGCCGAACAGCAGGTCTCCCGGCGCGCGGCGGCGCTTCCACCAGGCGGCTGCGGCGTTGGAGACGGCGACCGAGAGCGCCACCCCGATCGCGACGAGGAGGAGCGGCGAGGCGACGGCGCCGGACGCGTGCAGCGCCAGGACGCCGAGGGCGGGACCGCCGACGACCAGGACGGTCGATACGATCGCCTGCGCCAGCCGCGACAACGAAGCTTTCGGTTGAGGTCCCACGGATCGCTTCCCCCGCCTTTATCGGGAAGATCCGGGCGAACCTTTACCTCACCGCAGCCCGCGCGGATGGCCTCCTCTGTTACGGTGCGGGCTTCGCGATCGGGCTGACTCCGGTTTGCCCGAGCGCGCTTTGGGTGTCGAGACTTGAGACTGGGAGGCCTCGATGGTGACTGCTTTGACCGGCCGCATCCAGAGACCTGGACGGATGTTTGCTCTCGCCCTGGCGGGTGCGATCGCCGCGGCGGCCGTCTCGATCTCCCAGGTGATCGCCGCCCCACCCTCTCAGGCCGCCGGCGAGGTGCTGCCGGGCCGCTACATCGTCGTGCTGGAGGACGGCGCCGTCCTGAAGGGCAAGAAAGGTAAGGACGCCGGGCCGGCCGCGGTGGCCAAGGACCACGGCGTCGCGCCGGACTTCGTCTACGGGAGCGCCCTGAGGGGCTTCGCGGGGCCGGCCGCGGCGAAGCAGGCCAAGGCGCTCGCCGCCGATCCCCGGGTGGCCTCCGTCGAGCCCGACCGCACCGTCCGCGCCCTTGCGCAGAGCCTCCCCACCGGCGTCGATCGGATCGACGCCGACGCCAACCCCACGGCGGCGATCGGCGAAGACGGCGGCGAGGTGCCGGTCACGGTTGCGATCATCGACACCGGCATCGACCTCGACCACCCGGACCTCAATGTGGCGACCGGACTCGGGATGACCTGCGCCAGCGGCAAGCCGAGCTTCGACGACCAGAATGGCCACGGCTCGCACGTGGCGGGCAGCGTCGCGGCGCTCGATAACGAAACCGGCGTGGTCGGCGTCGCCCCTGGCGCGCCCGTGGCGCCGGTCAGGGTGCTCAGCCCCAACGGCTCCGGCTCGCTCTCCTGCGTGATCGCCGGCATCGACCACGTCACCGCCAACGCCGAAGCGATCGCGGTGGCGAACATGAGCCTCGGCTGGCAGGGCAACAGCCCCGGTGCCCGCACGGCGATCCAGGGCAGCGTCGAAGCCGGCGTCGTCTACGCGGTCGCCGCCGGCAACGAATCCGACGACGTGTACGGACCGGACGGCGAATTCGGCAGCGGCGACGAGTACGAGCCCGCCTCCTACCCCGAGGTCGCGGCGATCTCCGCCCTCGCCGACTCCGACGGCAGCAGCGGAGGCGGCGGCGGCGACACCGCCTACGGTCCCGACGACTCCTTCGCCACCTTCTCCAACTTCAGCGCCGCGGTGGTCGGCGAAAACCCGGTCGAATCGCCCGGCAAGGCGGTCGACCTGCTGCTGCCCGGGGTCGCCATCCTCTCCACCTACAAGGACGGCGGCTACGCGACGGCGAGCGGCACCTCGATGGCCTCGCCGCACGCCGCGGGGCTCGCCGCCCTGCATATCGCCGCCAACGGGCGGGCGAGCGACGCGGCGGGAGTGGCGACGATCCGCCAGGCGCTGATCGACGCCGGCCGCGACCAGGCGAGCGGGCTGCGGCTCGCCCATCCGGAAACCGAGCCCGACGAATTCCCCGAGCCGCTGGGCTGGGCCGGCAGCTCCGTCGTGAACGCGGCCCCCACCGCCGCCGACGCCTCGGCCACCACCGACGAGGACAGCCCGGTGACGGTGACGCTCGAAGGCGCCGACCCCGAGAGCTGCGAGCTCGACTTCTCGATCGTCTCGGGCCCGACCAGCGGCTCGCTCGGGGCGATCGGCGACGAAGCCTGCACGGCGGGCGAACCGAACAGCGACAGCGCCACCGTCGAATACACGCCGGATCCCGACTTCAACGGCGAAGACTCCTTCGTCTTCCGGGTGACCGACGGGGACGGCGCCTTCGACGAAGCGACCGTGACGATCACCGTCAACGCGGTCAACGACGCGCCGGTGGCCAACGACGACTCGGCCTCCACGGACGTGGACACGTCGGTCACCGTCAACGTGCTCGCCAACGACAGCGACGTGGACGGGGACAGCCTCACGATCGACCGCTACGACGCCGAAAGCGCTGCGGGCGGCTCGGTGAGCTGCGACACGGAAACGGGCGAGTGCGCCTACACGCCCGCGGAAGGCTTCTCCGGCGAAGACAGCTTCGCCTACGAGGCGACGGACGGCGAGTTGGCCAGCAACACCGCGACGGTGACGATCGGCGTCTCCAGCCCACCCAGCGCCGAAGCCGTGTCCACCTCCACCAAAGAGGACAGCCCGGTGCCGGTGACGCTCGAAGGCGCCGACCCCGAGAGCTGCGAGCTCGACTTCTCGATCGTCTCGGGCCCGGCGAGCGGCTCGCTGGGGGCGATCGGCGACGAAGCCTGCGTCGAAGGCGAACCGAACAACGACAGCGCCACCGTCGATTACACACCGGAAGCCGACTTCAACGGCGAAGACTCCTTCGTCTTCAAGGTCACCGACGGCGACGGTGCCTCGGACGAAGCGACGGTGACGGTCACCGTCGAAGCGGTCAACGACGCGCCGGTGGCCGAAGACGACGCCTACTCGACCGGCGAAGGGGAAACGCTCGCGGTCGAAGCGCCCGGCGTACTCGGCAACGACAGCGACGTGGACGGCGACAGCCTCGCCGCGTCGCTGGTCAGCGGCCCCTCCAACGGGACGCTCGAACTGAACGCCGACGGCTCGCTGGCCTACGAGCCGGAAACCGGCTTCAGCGGCGAAGACAGCTTCGCCTACGAGGCGAGCGACGGCGCGCTGGTGAGCAACACCGCGACGGTGACGATCGCGGTCGAAGCGGCAGCGCCCAGCGGCTTCCTGGACGACTTCGAGGGCGACGTGAGCGGCTGGTCGGCGAGCGGCTTCTGGCACCTGGCCGACGACACCGAATGCGTGACCCCGGGATACGTGTCGGCCACCCACAGCTTCTACTTCGGCAGCGAGTCGAAGTGCAGCTACAAGGACGGTCGCAAACAGGTCCTGGGGGCGTTGACCTCGCCTGAGCTCGCGGTCGGCGCCGAAGCGACGCTGACCTTCGGCTCCTGGCGCGAAGTCGAGTCCTACTCGGGCGGCGCCTACGACAAGACCTGGGTCGAGGTCAGCCACGACGGCGGAGCGAGCTGGACGACCGTCTGGTACCGCGACAGCACGGACCCCAGCCTCGTCGAATGGACCACTGAGTCGGTCGCGCTCAGCCCGAGCGGCGAAACCGCGCTCGTGCGCTTCCGCTTCGACACGGTCGACGGCGTGGCCAACGAGTACCGGGGCTGGCTGATCGACGACGTGGCCGTCGGCTGAGGCATGACACGGCGCCGGCCGGCGAGCCTGCGCGAGATCGAACCAGGGGCAGGTGAGCCCGGGGCGGTCGCGAAACCAGGACCGACCCTTTCCCGACAATATGCGGCAGCAGATGAACGCCCGCCCCTCAAGCTCGATGATCGGCACCGTGCTCTCCGGGCGCTACCGGCTGGAGGCGAAGCTGGGCAGCGGCGGCATGTCGACGGTCTACCTGGCCCGCGACGAGACGCTCGACCGGCCGGTCGCGGTCAAGGTCATGCACCGCGAGATGTCCGAGCAGCCCGACCAGCTGCAGCGCTTCCGCCAGGAGGCGCGGGCGGTCGCCAAGCTCAGCCATCCCAACGTCGTCGCCGTGATCGACGCCGGCGAGGACGGCGGCCACCCCTACATCGTCTTCGAATACGTCAAGGGCGAGACGCTGAAGCAGCGAGTGAACCGGGTCGGCGCGCTCGACACGCAGGAGGCGGTCGCCTACGCGATCGAGGTCGCCCGCGGGCTCGGCGTCGCCCACGCGCGCAACATGGTCCACCGCGACATCAAGCCGCAGAACGTGCTGATCGACGAGGCGGGCCGCGCCAAGCTGACCGACTTCGGCATCTCGCGGCAGCTCGAACAGGACGGGATGACGGCGACCGGCCGGGTCCTCGGCACCACCGACTACGTCGCCCCCGAGCAGGCGATGGGCAGGAAGGTCGACCCACGCTCCGACATCTACTCGCTCGGGGTCGTCCTCTACGAGATGCTGGTCGGCCAGGTTCCCTTCCACGCCGACAGCCAGGTCGGGGTGGCGATGAAACACGTCAACGAGGAGCTGCCCGACGTGCAGCGGCGGCGGCCGGAGGCCTCGGCGGCGGTGGCGCTGGTGGTCGAGCGGTCGACCGCCAAGGACCCGGCCGAGCGCTACCGCTCGATCGCCGAGATGATCGACGACCTCGAGACGGCGCTGGAGGTGGAGGCGGCCCGGGCCGGCTCGACCAGCGGCGAGGCGACCAGCGTGCTCGACGCGGTGCCGGCGCCGAAGCGCAAGCTGTCGGGGCGGGCGCGCTGGTCCTGGGCGGCGATCGCCCTGCTTGTGGCGGTGGCCGGCGGCGCCCTGCTCGCCGTGCAGCTGATCTCGAGCGGGATCGGCGGCGGCGGGGCGAACGAGGGCAAAGGCGGCAACGTCGCGATCTCCGCGGCGACCGACTACGACCCCCAGGGCGACGGAGAAGAGATCGGCAGCAAGGTCGGGCTCGCCGCCGACGGCGACCCGACCGGCACCGCCTGGGAAACCGAGCACTACGACTCGGACCTCTTCGAAGGGACGAAGACGGGGCCGAACCCCGGCGTCGGCATCTACGTCAGCGCGAGCTCGCCCGCGACCCCCCGCAGGATGATCGTCCGCTCCCCCACCCCGGCCTGGGACGCTCAGGTCTTCGCCGCCCCCGCCGGCCCGCCCTCGGAGCTCTCGGGCTGGGGCGAACCGGTCGGCGAAGTCCTCGACGCCGGCGAGACCGCGGAGATCGAACTCGAAGTCCCCCAGCCCTCGACCTACTTCCTGCTCTGGTTCACCAGGGCCTCCGAAGCCCGCGACCAGCCCGGCCGCTACCAGATAGAGATCAGCGACATCAGGCTCTTCGGCTGAGCCGAGCCACAACGTGTCGAATCGAAAGTGCGGCCTTGACGGACGCTACGATCATTCCGATGACCAAGGCTGAGCTGCATGCGCAGATCGAGCAGATGACCGATGAGGAAGCGGCGCGGGTGAAGCTGATCTTCGCGCCGGAGTGGCCCTCCAAGGCGACGTCTATCGAGGAGATACGCAAGCGCACCGGCACGAGGGCCATGACGCCAGAGGAGTCGGAGGAGTTCTGGCGTGATTACGGGCCGATGATGCAGCCCGCTGACGGCGAGGGATAGCCATCGTCGGAGCTGCGGGGGAACTCCGCTTTGGACTGCGGGTGGATGAGAGGGCGCTTTCCGAGGACTTGGCAAGCGCCAGCGAGGCCGCGAAGGCGGCCATCGAGCCGGATATTCGGAGCCTGGAGGCCGATGGCGTACCTGTGGAGTCGCTGCGCCCATGCGAGGCCGAAGCGCGGGACGGGACGCGGCTTGGCGGTTGCGTGAAGCGCTACATCCCGCAACCCGGCGGGCGCTGGGGTGCGGTGTTCAGCATCGACCGCGAAGCGTCGAAGCCTGCCCTCGTCCTCCTCGCGGTCGCTGAGCGCCACCCGGACGCGCCGTGGAAGCCGAGCGTCTATGAGATCGCCCACCGCCGCCTCAACCGGTAGCTACCCGCATCCTCCCGGTTCCACAGAGGTCGCCGTTCTGAGCAGAGAGGGCGAACTGAGCGAATACCGACTTCGGATACGATGCGATGCCTGTCAGTAAATTGCCGAGCTTACGGAGGCGCCGCGTGCCGAACTATTGCGTGAACAAGAACGCCCAGTCAGACACGGGCGATCACGAGGTCCACGATTTGGCCTCACAGGAAAACTGTCTGCCCAATCCCGAGAATCGCTTGGACCTTGGATGGCATCCGTCCTGCCAGGAGGCGGTTGCGGCAGCCAAGCAGCACTACAGCGACTCAAACGGGTGCTACCACTGCGCTAACGAGTGCCACACGACCTGAGAGGCCGCTGGCCGATCACCAACCCTCTCAGCCAGGTCGGTATTGAGTCCTAGCTTTCGGGGTCCGTGCAGCCGGTGAAGGTGCGGCCGAAGCCGTGGAGGTCGCCGATGGAAAGGCGCGAGCGCGGGTCGGTCGGCCCGTCCCTTTCAAACCGCACGTGCTGCGCCAGCCAGCATCCCGATTCGTCGACTTTGACCAGCAAGTTGCGCGACCAGCCGCTGCCGGGGTCGTCCTCGACCCGGCAATTCCAGAGGTTGCTCCGGGGTCTACTGAGGAGGCACTCGCTCATGCCCGGCGCCTTGACGGCCTTGGCGACTTCGCGGCCGAGCTTGGCGCCGGGGCTTTGATCGAGCTCAGCGGTTAGATCCAGGGTGGAGCATCCGGCGATCGGCCCCGCCACGCCGATCAACAATCCCACCGCCAGTCCCTTCAGCCACGTCGGCATTGGTAGTCAGGGGCGCGGTACCCAGGCGGGCCTGTTTCCCCATCCCCCTTTCAATCCGTGCGTGCGGTTTTCCCGCACACGGCTTACCGATGATCTTCTCGGCATGGCTACGCGACCCCCGGATAGCGGACGGTGCCCATCAACTGGTGCAGGCCCAACTCCCCGAACCACTGCCGGGTCCAACGGTCGGCCTGCCCGGCGCGTAGGTTGCGGCCGTGGCGCTTGATCAGCAAGCGCTTCAGCCTCCACGCGACGTAGCGGTCGATCTCGATGAACCCCTCGGCGGCGTTCCCGGTGCGAAAGTAGTTGCCCCAGCCACGCAGGAGCGGGTTCAGGTCCGCGATCACCTCGCGGATATCTGAGACTCCTGTGCGGTTGCGGCCGGTCTTGGCCTTGACTTTGGCCCGGATCGACTTCATCGCCCGCGTTGAGGGCCAGCGATGGAGGTAGTAGCGGCGGATGCCGTGTTCCATCAGCTTGCCCGAGGCGCGCGCTCTGACTCAGATCCGTGAGTAGCGCGACTCCATCGGTCGGCCCGGACCGCGGCAGGCA
>JBBDTK010000059.1:0-7591 GCA_040904405.1 Solirubrobacterales bacterium
CCGCGCAGTGTGTCCGGTGCCGCCAGACGTGCGCGGGGGTTTTCGGATAGTTACTTAGACCAAAGTAGGGCTAGGACGCAGGGAGGCCGCCAAGGGGAGCGCACTTATGTGCGTGACCCGTCGGCGGCCGACTGAGGACAACGAACGCCCTACGCAGGTATAAGCCCGCTGGCGATTCTCTTCGCGAAGGCGATGATCGTCATCATCGGGTTGACCGCCACCGCGGTCGGGAAGAGCGAGGCGTCGGCGACGTAGAGGCCGGCGACGCCGTTGACCGAGCCGTCGGCGGCGCAGACGCCCTCGCCGGGGTCGGCGGCGATTCGCGCCGTCCCCATCGGATGGAAGGCCTCCAGCCGCAGCTCGGAGGGCTTGAAGCGGGTCGCCTCGAAGGCGGCCACCTCACCCGGCCGCAGCACCGGCGCGCGGCCGATGTTGGGGTAGACCTCGGTCGCGCCGGCGGCGAAGTGGATCTCTGCGGCGCGGGCGATGCCGAAGACGAGCCGCCGCGCGTCGTCGTCGCTCAAGCGGTAGCGGGCGCGGATCGAGCCGTCGGCGGCGAGGCCCACCCTGCCGGCCGACTCGTCGCAGAGCTGGACGCCGATCGAGCTGACGTGGCCGAAGTCGAGCATCGCCTGCTGGTGCTCGTGCCCGGCGCCCCGCAGCCAGGCGCCGCCGAAGGGCAGCGGCGTGAAGGTCGCCTCGAGCAGGACCCGCTGCGGCTCCCACTCGTCGACGTAGTAGCTCTGCATCACGCCCTCCCAGCCCCGCACCTCCTCCGCGTAGCGGGCGCCCACCCAGCAGGCCGGATGGATGTGGAGGTTGCGCCCGACCTGGTCGCCGCCGAGCCCCGAGCGCAGCAGCAGCTCCGGGGTGCCGAAGGCGCCGCCGGCGACGATCGTCGCCTGGCGTGCGCGGACGGTGTAGGGGCGGAGCCTGCCGTTGTCGCCGGCCCCTGCCGCGAGGCAGCGCACGCCCGCGGCCCGCCCGTCCTCGACCAGGACGCTGCCCGCTTCGACCCCGGTCCGCAGCCGGGCTCCGGCGGCGACCGCGCGTGGCAGGTAGCTGACATGCATGCCCCGCTTGGCGTCGATCCGGCAGCCGTAGGGGCAGGAGCTGCACTGGACGCACTCGCCCGCGTTGCGGGAGATCGGGCCGCCGCTGGCGCCGATCGCCGCCGCGCCCTCCATCGCCAGCTGCCCGTTGCGGCCGATCCGCTCCGGGTCGAGCGGGGTCACCCGCAGGAACTCCTCGGCCTCCGCGAAGTCGGGCGACAGCTCGCGCGCCCAGGCGATTCCGTAGCGGTCGCGCCAGCTGTCCAGCACGGCATCGGGCGCGCGGAAGCAGGTTCCCGAGTTGATCACGGTCGTGCCGCCGACGGTGCGCGCCACCGGGACCGGGATCGGCGGCCTACCCTCGGCGATCGTCAGCCCCCCGTCGCGGTACAGCGAGGCGATCGCGTCGAGCTGGTTGGCCGGATAGCTCTCGCGCGTGTAGCTGTCGCCCGCCTCGAGCACGATCGCCTCGAGGCCGGCCTCGGCGAGTGCCGCCGCGGCGACCGCGCCGCCGGCGCCCGAGCCGACGATGACGACGTCGCATTCCTCGCCCGCCCCGGCGGGGGCGGTGTCGCCAAGCGGCCCGGCCGGGGCGGGAAGCGAGCCCCCGGCGACCCGGCAGCTGGTCTCAATCCCGAGCGTCTGCTCGACCCGGGGGTCGATCGCGTAGCCGAGCGTGGTGAAGGTCTTCGCCATCAGCAGCAGCTCGTGGTGGAGGCCGAAGCGCGAGCCCTCCATGCGCTGCAGGAAGTCCTCGCGCGCCTTCGGGTCGAGGCGGCTGAAGCGCCAGGGGAAGGGCAGCCACTCGAAGGCCCGCAGGGCGAGCCGGACCCGTTTCAACATGCGCGGCGAGAGCGAGCCGAGGAGCCCGCCGACCGGGCCGGACACGTCGACCTCGCGCTCGGCCGCGGGCAGGCCGCCGTGGGCGGGCGCCATCGCCTCGCAGATCGCGCTCAGGGTGCGCTGCTCGGCGGTCGACAGCCCCGGCGGGCGCTGTCAGCCGGGGGAGGGGCGGCGGCCGACCCGGCCCGCCAGGGACCAGAGCCAGAGCGCCGCCAGCGCCAGGAAGCCGTCGACGAGGAAGTTGAGCAGGTAGACGAAGACGTCCTGGTCGAAGACGAAGAAGCCGAGCGAGGCCAGCGAGGAGGCGGTCTTGCCGGCGGCGAGGACGAGCAGGATCGGGCGGTAGCGGACGACGTCCGCCTGCGCGACCAGGCAGATGCCGGCGATCGCGACCATGTAGGCGAAGGCGAGCGCCAGCCAGAGCTTCTCCTCGGTGTGCGGCGCGCGGGGGAAGTCCCCGAGCGCGTCGCCGAGGTCGGAGATGAGGTCGAGGACGCCGCTGGGGACGGCGATGAAGAGGATGCCGACGACGGCGAAGCTGGCTGCGAGCAGGCGCAGGCTGAGGACTACGAAGCGCTCTGCCTTCTCTCCCCGCATCTGCGCCGGGACAATACTGGCTGCGTAGCCAGTGTGGAGCGGGACACCGGACGCAGGCAGGGGGTTCCGCTTAACTTTTTCCGAAGACAGGTGCTGGCTGTCCGCTGGCGCCGCCGCGGAAAAAGTACAAGACGCTCCACCCCCTGCCTGCGTCCGGTGTCCAGGTTCGGATGCCGCCTAGAATCCCGGCGATGATCGAGCGGGAGCAGGTTCTTCATGTGGCGAAGCTGGCTCGGCTGCGGCTGTCCGAGGAGGAGGTTGAGCGGATGGCCGGGGAGTTGTCGGGGATCCTCGAGCATGTGGATCGAATTGGGGAGCTGGAGTTGGACGACGTGGCGCCGACTTCGCATGTGGTCGAGCTTGAGAACGTGCTGCGGGCCGACGAGCCGCGGCCCAGCTGGCCGCGGGAGGATGTGCTGGCGCAGGCGCCGGATCCGGCTGAGGGCGCGTTCCGGGTGCCCTCGCCGCAGGCCGAGTGATGGGGGAGCTGCTGGAGCTGACGGTCGCGCAGGCGGCCGGGAAGATCGCGGCCGGCGAGCTCGCTCGCGACGAGTACTTCGCGGCCTGGCGCGATGCCGCAGCCGGTGACGAGCTCAACGCCTACCTCTGGCGGGCGGAGGATGGAGATGGAGATGGCGACGGGCCGCTGGCAGGGATCCCGGTGGCGGTCAAGGACCTCTTCTGCACCGAGGGGGTGCAGACCACGGCCGGGTCGCGCATCCTCGAGGGGCACCGGCCGCTCTATACCGCGACCGCTGTCCGGCGGCTGCGCGAGGCCGGCGCGGCCGTCCTCGGCAAGACCAACATGGACGAGTTCGCGATGGGGTCCTCGAACGAGAACTCCGCTTACGGGCCGGTGCGCAACCCGTGGGACCGCGGGCGGGTGCCCGGGGGCTCTTCGGGCGGCTCGGCCGCGGTGGTCGCCGGCGGCCTCGCGCCCTGCGCGATCGGCACCGACACCGGCGGCTCGATCCGCCAGCCCGCGGCGCTCTGCGGGATCGTCGGGCTGAAGCCGACCTACGGGGCGATCTCGCGCTACGGGATGATTGCCTTCGCCTCCTCGCTCGACCAGTGCGGGCCGCTGACCCGCGACGTCGCCGACGCGGCGCTGCTGCTGGCGGCGATGCAGGGGCGCGATCCCTGCGACTCGACCTCGGTCGGGATCGAGGGCGGGATCGAGGCCCCGAGCGGCGAGGATCTCGCCGGCCTGCGCTTCGCCGTCCCCGCCGAGCTCGCCCACGACGCGATCGAGCCCGGCGTCCGCGCGGTCTTCGAGGCGACGCTGAGGCGGATCGAGGAGCTCGGCGGCACGATCGCCGAGGTCCCCCTGCCGCACGCCGAGCACGGCATCTCCGCCTACTACGTGCTCGCCCCGGCCGAGGCCTCGTCGAACCTCGCCCGCTACGACGGCGTCCGCTACGGGATGCGGGTCGAGGCCGAGGACGACCTGATCGAGATGTACGAGTCGACCCGCGCCGCGGGCTTCGGCGACGAGGTCAAGCGGCGGATCATGCTCGGCACCTACGCGCTCTCGTCCGGCTACTACGAGGCCTACTACGGTCGCGCCCAGAAGGTCCGCACCAAGATCGCCGCCGACTACGCCGCCGCCTTCGCCGAGTTCGACTTCGTCGTCACGCCGACCTCGCCCTCGGTCGCCTTCGGCCTCGGCGAGAAGACCGACGACCCGCTGGCGATGTACATGAACGACTTCTTCACGGTGCCGATGAGCCTGGCCGGGATCCCGGCGATCTCGATCCCGGCCGGCCTCGCCGAGCCCCCCGGCGGCGGCCCGCAGCTGCCGGTCGGCTTCCAGATCGCGGCGCCGGCCTTCGCCGAGCAGCGCCTGCTCGACGCCGCCCACGCGCTCGAGCGGGCGGTCGGCTTCTGCGCAGAGCCGGGGGAGGGCGGCGATGGCTGAGCTGGAGGCGGTGATCGGGCTGGAGATCCACGTCCAGCTCTCGACCAGGACCAAGATGTTCTGCGGCTGCGAGCTCTCTTTCGGCGACGAGCCCAACGTCCACACCTGCCCGGTCTGCCTCGCCCACCCCGGCGTCCTGCCGGTGCCCAACGAGGAGGCGATCCGCTCGGCGCTGAAGATCGCCGCGGCGCTGGAGTGCGAGGTCGCCCCGCGCTCGATCTTCCACCGCAAGAACTACTTCTATCCCGACAACCCGAAGGCCTACCAGATCAGCCAGTACGACGAGCCGCTGGCGGTCGACGGCGGGCTCGGCGGCATCCGCATCCACCGCGCCCACCTCGAGGAGGACGCGGCGAAGACGATCCACCTCGGCGAGTCGGGCCGCATCCACGGCTCCGGCGCCTCCCTGGTCGACTTCAACCGGGGCGGCACGCCGCTGGTCGAGATCGTCACCGAGCCCGACCTGCGCGGCGCCGCCGAGGCCTCCGCCTGGGCGCGGCTGCTGCGCACCACCGTGCGCCAGCTCGGCGTCTCCGACGTCAACATGGAGGAGGGCAGCCTGCGGGTCGACGCCAACGTCTCGGTGCGACCGGCCGGCAGCGAGACGCTCGGCACCAAGACCGAGCTGAAGAACATGAACAGCTTCCGCTTCCTCGAACGGGGGATCGAAGCCGAGCTCGCCCGGCAGCGCGAGCTGGTCGAGGCGGGGGGAACGGTGGCGCAGGAGACGCTCCACTTCGATCCCGAGGACGGCTCGCTGACCTCGCTGCGCTCGAAGGAGGAGGCGCACGACTACCGCTACCTCCCCGAGCCCGACCTGGTGCCGCTGGCCCCGACCGAGGCGATGCTGCGCGAGGCGCGCGAGTCGCTGCCGGAGCTGCCCGAGGCGCGGATGAAGCGCTACGAAGGCGAGCTCGGGCTCTCGGCCGAGAACGCCGCCCAGCTCGCCGCCGACCCCGACGCGGCGGCCTACTTCGAAGCGGTCTGCGCTGCTGCGGGGATCGAGGCGCAGGTCGCCGCCAACTGGGTCACGGGCGAGCTGGCGGCGGCGCTGCGCCAAGCCGGCGGCGGCGCCCCGGCCGACTCCAGGGTCGCTCCGGAAGCGCTGGCGTCCCTGATCGCCCTGGTTGGCGAGAGGAAGATCTCGCACGGCAGCGGCAAGCAGGTGCTGGCGACGCTGGTCGCAGAGGGCGGCGACCCGGCCGAGATCGTCGAGCGCGAGGGCCTCGCCCAGATCTCCGACAGCGGCGAGCTGGAGTCGATCGTCGCCGCCGCGGTCGAGGCCAATCCCGACGCCGCCGAGCAGGTCCGCTCGGGGAACCAGAAGGCGATCGGCGCGATCGTCGGCGCGGTGATGAAGGAGACCAAGGGCCGCGCCGACGGCGGCGAGGTCAACCGCCTGATCCGGCAAAACCTCGGCATTTAGGATCGAGACCGCAGTTTCCCGCCTTATAGGCGGGTAAGTGCAGATTGAAACTTTGTGACAAATTGTCACAAAGTGCTAGCGTGGTCCTGTGGCCTGGAACGTCGTCATCGCCGGTGGGGGATTCGGTGGGGCGATGGCGGCTCGCGAGTTGGAGCGGATCATGCCCCGGCAGTCGGCGCGGCTGACGCTGGTCAACGACGTCAACTTCCTCCTCTACACGCCGTTCCTGCCCGAGGCGGCGGCGGGGACGCTGGAGCCGCGGCACGTGGTCACGCCGCTGCGCGAGATCCTCGAGCGCACCTACCTGCGGCTCGGCACGATCTCCGGCCACGACCCCGCGGCGCGCACGGTCGAGCTGACCACGCGCGAGGGCGAGGCCGAGCAGTTGCCCTACGACCAGCTGCTGCTGGCGCTCGGCTCGGTCTCGCGGGTGCTGCCGATCCCCGGCCTCTCCGAGCACGCGGTCGGCTTCAAGACCCTCGCCGACGCGATCTGGCTGCGCAACCACGTGGTCGAGACGCTGGAGGCGGCCAACGCGAGCGAGGATCCGGCGCGGCGCGACGAGCTGCTCACCTACGTCTTCGTCGGCGGCGGCTATGCCGGTCTCGAGGCGCTCGCCGAGTTGCAGGACTTCGCCGCCGACGCGATCGAGAGCTACCCGCGCGCCCGCCTGCACGGGATGCGCTGGATCCTGGTCGAGGCCGCCGGCCGGGTCCTGCCCGAGATCGATGCCGGCCTGGCCGAGTACGCCCTGCGCGAGCTGCGCGGACGTGGCATCGACATCCGTCTCTCGACCATGCTGGAGCAGGTCGGGGCCGACCACGCGATCCTCTCCGGTGGCGAGCGGGTGCCCACCCGGACCGTCGTCTGGACCGCCGGCGTCGCCCCGCACCCGAGCCTGCGGCGGCTGTCCCTGCCGCTCGACGAGCGCGGCCGCGTCCCGGTCGACGAGCAGCTGCGGGTGCAGGGGATGGACTCGATCTGGGCGATCGGCGATTGCGCCGCGGCGCCCGACCCGCGCGGCGGCGTCTGCCCGCCGACCGCCCAGCACGCGGTCCGGCAGGGCCCGGTCGCGGCGCGCAACATCGCCGCCGAGCTCGGCATCGGCGAGGCCCGGCCCTTCGGGTACCGCAGTAGCGCGGCCTTCGTCAACCTCGGCCGCTACAAGGCCGTCGGCCGGGTCGGCGGCCGCACCTTCCGCGGCTTTCCCGCCTGGTGGATGGCGCGGACCTACCACATGAGCCAGATCCCAGGCGCCGCCCGGAAGGCGCGCGCGGTGATCGACTGGACCGCCAGCCTGCCCTTCCGCCGCGACCTCGCCGAGGTCGGCTCGATCGGGCACCCGCGCCGGCTGGGCGACTGAGCCGCCCGGCTGCGACGATTGAGCCGTGGGCTTCGAGTACCTGGTCATCGCCTTCTTCTTCGGCCTCGCGACGGCGATCGTCGGCCGCGCCAAGGGCAGCTCGTTCTGGCTCTGGCTGCTGATCGGCACAGTGCTGCCGCCGCTCGGGCTGATCGCCGTCGTCCTCTACCGCTCCGAGAAGGACGAACCGGAACGCCAGTGCCCGACCTGCGCCAAGCCGGTCAAGCTCTACGTCCAGGTCTGCCCCCGCTGCGGAACGGACCTCTACCTCCCCGATCCCAGCGCGGTCCGGCACCCGGGCGCTGGATAAGAGGGCGCGGATGCCCTCCCACGGAGGCTTAGTGCCCCCGGCCGTAAATACCGTCGCGTTTGGCGGCGTCCGGACGCGCCTG
>JBBDTK010000060.1:0-41314 GCA_040904405.1 Solirubrobacterales bacterium
AACCTCCTCGGTGTCGGGCTTGTTGATCCACGCTGCCGTCGGCAGCGTGGGCGGCCGCGGCGCGCCCCGCACAAAGCGCTCCGGGTTGGCGGCGTAGGCGGCGGCGAGCACCGCCTGGCGGGCGGTGTAGGCCTGCTTGGCACGGCCGTGGTGGATGGTCGCCGGCGTCATCAGGCCGATGCCGGAGTGGCGGTGCTCGTGGTTGTACCAGGCAAAGAACTCGCGGCAGAAGGCCCTCGCGTGCTCGAGCGAGCCGAAGCGGGCGGGGAAGGCCGGCCGGTACTTGAGCGTGCGGAACTGCGCCTCGGAGTAGGGGTTGTCGGTCGAGGTGTAGGGGCGGGAGTGGGTCTTGGTCACGCCGAGGTCGGCGAGCAGCATCGCCACCGGCTTGGAGCGCATCGAGGGGCCCCGGTCGGCGTGCACGGTGAGCTGGTCGCGGCCGATCGCCTGCTGCTCTGCGGACTGGGCGATCAGCGCCTCGGCCACGGCCGCCGACTCGCGCTCGGCCACGGTCCAGCCGACGCAGTAGCGGCTGAAGACGTCGAGGATCGCGTAGAGGTGGTAGCTGGTCCACTTCGCCGGGCCCTTCAGCTTGGAGATGTCCCACGACCAGACCTCGTTCGGGCACTCGGCCAAGAGTTCCGGTTTCTCATAGGCCGGATGGGTGAGCTGGTCGCGGCGCTCGCCCGTCTCCCCGTTCTCGGCCAGCAGCCGGTACATGGTCCGCTCCGAGCACAGGTAGGCCCCCTCGTCGAGCAATGTCGCCCAGACCGCCGCCGGTGAGGAGTCAAGGAAGCGCTCGCCGCGCAGGGCCTCCAGCACCGCGGCGCGCTCGCCTTCGCTCAGCGAGCGGGCGGGCTTGGGCCTGGGCCGCTCCGGCCTGGGCTCGGGCGGGCGCCGGCGAGGTTAGAACGTCGCCGGCGAGGCGCCCAGCGCCCGGCATGCCGGGCGGGTGCCGATAATCGGCGCCAGCTCCTCGACTGTCTGGCAGATCATCGCTCGGTGCTCTCTTCGGCGCTCTCGGTCCCGAGTAGGTCCTCCAAGAGCGCTGAGACGTTTCCCTGCACCTCGATTACCTTGCGCGCCTTTTCCAGCTCGGCCTCGGCGCGCTCGGCGCGACGGCGCAGCTCGGCGTTCTCGGCCTCCAGCGGGTCAGCCGCCGCTCTGCCGCGCTTGGCCCCGAGCGCGCCCTGCTCGCGCTGGGCGCGCCAGGTCGAGATGTGGGAGGAGTAGAGGCCCTCGCGGCGCAGGAGGGCGCCGATCTCGCCCTGCTTCTTGCAGGCGTCGGCCTCCTTGAGGATCGCCTGCTTGTACTCGGCGCTGAAGGAGCGCCGCTTGGGGCGCTCGGTCAGCTCGGGGTCGGGGACCCGCTCCGGCGTGGCGCTCCCGCCGGCCGCTTCACTGCGCTCGCCTTCGGCTCGCTGCGTTTCGCGGCCGGCGGCTCCGTTCCTGTTCATCAACGACATCACGTGCTCCATTCGCGCCCTCGGGGTTCAGTAATTCCCGGATCATGGGTGTCTCACGTGACGTTGGCAGAGAGGGGGCGTTCGTCATCGCATCGTCAAGGTCGTCGCCCTGCGTGTGGAGACCCGGAAGGTCGGGCGCGTAGACGTGGTAGCCGCCCTCGTCCAGGGGCTCGAGGACCAGCTCGATCTCTGTCGCGTTGTCTGCCATTGGGTCCCTTCCCAAGGGTACGCGAGCCTCCGCGGCTGATCGCCTATTTGGTCTCGCGTTCATCGTCCGTTGCGTCCTCATAACCGTCAGAGAAGGCCGCCTCGGCCCAGCGGGCGCCCTGGACTGGATCGGGCGCGTAGATTTCGGTCGCCTTGTAGTCGCGGTGCCCCATCCACTCCTGGATGTTTGGCGGCGGCCATCCTCGTGCCGAAGGTATGGCGGAGGTCGTGAAAGCGGATCGAGCGAACGCCGGCTGCCTTGCCAGCGGCCTCGAAGCGCTTCCTAATCTTTGAGGCGTCGTAGGGATTGCCGGTTTCCGGATGGCAGAAGACCAGATCGTCGTCGCCGGTGTAGCTGGAGTGCTCGAAGTGCCGTTCAAGCTCGACTGCGACGCGCCCGGGCATAGGCACTGCGCGGCTCGACCGTCGGGACTTCGGCGTGCCGAAGCGCCCGCGGGTGTAGTTGCGGCGGACGCGGATCAGGCGGGCCTTCCAGTCGACATCGCGCCAGCGCAGGGCGATCAACTCGCCCTGGCGCAATCCCGTCATCGCGGCCGTCAGATAGAGCGGTCGCTCGACCCTTCCTGGGCCCGTCGGCGATCGGCAGCGCGGCTATGCGGGAACGTGCCGGCGAGCGAGCGCCGTGCGCAGCGCAAGGGCCTCGATCGCGACCTCGGCGTTCTCGGGGGTGTCCTCGATCTCCCCCCTGCGCTAGGCCTCGACGAAGGAGTCGGGATCGGTGCCGCTTTTCGCGCGGAACGCCTCGACTCGCTCTTCCAGGGCGGTCGCCCCGTCAGGCTCCGCGGGCTCACGCTCCAAGTAGCGCTCCAACTCGCTCGAAGGAATGCGCAGCGTCTTCGTGCCGATGCGGATCGCCTTGACCTCACCTCGCTCGATCATCTTGTAGACGGTCGACTCGTCGGGGAGAACTGGCGGGCGTAGTCCCGCACGCGCATGTAGTGGTCGGAAAGCTCGGTCATCTGCCATCTCCTTTGGCTTGACCCATTGTTGCGGAACCAAGACAGGCTCGTTGCGCCGATTGCGTCTGTTGCGGTTATTACGTTTGTGCGGTACATTTCCGTCCGAGGAGAAACCTAAACATGGCCGCTTCCAAGACCCGCGACAACCTCGTTACCCCCGACCCCGCAGAGGCGGAGGTCATCGCCCGGCTGAACGCCGAGATCGACGAGATCTACCGCGAGCATGGTGAGGCCCGGCTGCTCGGTCCCGACGGCGAGATGATCGGCATCCCCGGTTCGGCGTTTGAGGCGCTGCGCCTGGTCGTCGACGCGATGTCGAAGGGGCAGACGATCGTGCTCGCCCCCCAGGAGGAGGAGTTGACGAGCCAGCAGGCTGCCGACCTCCTGCGGGTCTCCCGGCCCCACCTGGTCAAACTCCTCGATGAAGGCCAGATCCCCTTCCACCGGGTCGGCACCCATCGCCGCATCCGCCTAGAGGACGTCCTTGCCTACAGGCGCGCTCGCTCGGAGAACCGTCGCGAGAAGCTGGACGAGCTGGCCCGCTTCTCCGAGGACTTCGAGGGCGGCTACCGCTGATCTGCCCAGCATCGGCCGCGGCCCGTAGGCTGCGCTGCCGATGGGTTTTCAGGCCGTTCTCGACGCCAACGTGCTATTGCCCGCGCCGCTGCGGGACACCCTCCTGCGCCTCGCCGAGGCCGACCTCTACGTGCCCAGGTGGAGCGAGCGCATCCTCGCCGAGGTCGTGAAGAACCTGGTCGAGAGCGGCCGGACGGACGCCGAGCGAGCCGCGCGGGTGACGGAGACAATGGCGGCGGCCTTTCCCGAGGCGATGGTGCCGACTTCAATCGTCTCGGCCATCGAGCCGGCGATGACCAACGACCCGAAGGATCGCCATGTCCTGGCTGCCGCCGTCGGCATCGGCGCCGAGGTCGTGGTCACCATGAACCTCAAGGACTTTCCGCCCACCACTTGCGAGCCACTCGGTATCCAGGTCGTCAGTCCAGACGACTTCCTCCTCGATCTCCATCAGGTCGATCCAGCTGCCGCACTCCGCGCCCTGTCGGATCAGGCCGCAGCCCTCACCAAGCCGGCACTGACCCTCCACAATGTGCTCGCTTACGTCGCCAGAGACGCTCCCGAGTTCGCGGGGCTGATTCGTGAAAGTCTTTCGTGACTCCCCTGCTGTTTCGTCGGTAGGGAGCGGGGCCGTCGCAAGGCGGCCTCGGCATTTCTAGGTGACGTGACGTAGGTAGATCGCCTCTGCCAGAGCGCCGGAACGATGCTTTCAGCGTCGAAATCAGTACCCGAATTAGTACCCGCGGCCTTGGCGCGACCACCTGACCCAAAACAAAAGCCCCGCAAATGCGGGGCTTTCGTCCTATAGCGGGGGCGGGATTCGAACCCGCGACCTTCGGGTTATGAGCTTGATCCGCTGGATCGGCTGGACTACGTGGAGCTAGATTTCAAGCGAAATTTGCGGGATCGACTACGTGGAGATCGGCTGGAATCTGTGGGGCATGTTGCCCCATTTCTTGCCCCAGCGAACCAGCGATACTGAAGCGCGCACCAGGCCATCAGTCGACCTAGCGCTCCTCGTCGTCCGGACCTTCGATCTCACCTGGCGGAGGGGGGAGTGGGTCGCCGTCAGGCATTTGGTCGATTGCCTTCATGTACTCCATGCTCGGCAAGGGAATGCTCATCTCTGCCGCCCGCTCAAGCCACTCGCGAGCCCTCGATCGGTCTCCTCTTGCGTGAGCGATTGCACCGAGATCGAACAGGGCATCAACCGAGCCCTGCTCGGCCGCCGGAAGCAGGAGTCGCTGCGCCTCGTCCAGGTCCCCTCTCTCCTGGGCCTGTAGCGCGAGACGATGCCCCCTTGCGATGGGCGACCGCCGTTCCTCAAAAGCACGCCTTGGCAGAGCTCGTTTTCCTACCGCGACCTTCTCGCCTGACCGGGCAAGCGCACGAGTGGTAACGGCCGAGGCGAGCGCGATGTCGCCGACCGTCGACCGGCCCGACATGAGCACAGCGCGAATCTCCTCCGGTCGCCCGATAGCGAGATCGAGGTCGGTGAAGACCAAGTCGGTGCGAGCCAAGCCTTCTAGCGCCTGAGGCGGCAGGGCTCCTTCCGGGATATCAGTCGGAAGGGGCGCAGCGTCCAACTCGGAGTCAACCACAAACGCCGCCCAGGTGATCGCAAGGACGTTCAACGCCACAGCCATCTCACCGGACCACTTCCTCCCTTCCTCTAGAAGAGCATGTGCCTCTTCGAGATGCCAGTCCACGAGGTCGGCACGACCCGCGATTCTGGCTCCCTGCGAGCGCTCATCGGCTCGAACGGAGGCTTCAAGATAGGCGGCAGCGCGCAGCGTAGTCAGCGCCGCCTGATCAATCGCGACGGCGAGGCGGTCGTCGCCAAGGGTTCCTGAAATGTACCGTCGGCGACGCGCCCGGGTGCTGGTCTCGTAGTCGAATCGCGGCGGATCCGCCAGTATCCGTTCCACCGCGTTCTGCTTGCGCCTCAACACCGCAATCGAGATCGCTCCTACCGCAAGAGGCAGCGCCACAACAGGCGGATTGAATGCCAGGCCGATCGAGAGGACACCCACCGTTCCTCCCCAGCTCGCCTGCGCATTCTTCAGTGATAGCTGCTCGTCCAGAAGTGCCGGCTTGTCCTCTTCACGCAGCGCTCCCACGAGCGCACCTTATTCAGCTTTTGAGCTGGCAGACACTTCGGTAAGAAACCAAGAGCGCGGCTGCATCTTGAACTTTTCGCGCTCGATCGCTGCAGCAAGGTCATCGATGACCACGGGATACTTGTCCCTACGCAGAGCCGCGTACTCGTCGGCTGGGTTACGGCCGAGGTCTATCTCGCCCCAGAAATGAAGCTCGTGACGATCGGGCTCTTCGCGGGCGACCTCAAGCTCGCGGCGGCTGAGGTGGAAACCCATAGCAGCCGAGCGCGACCCCTTGACCTCGATCAGGCGCGATTTGCATCCGGTCGTCTCGATGTCATATCCGAAGCCATCTCCGGCATCACGTGAGGTATGCAAAACCCGCTTGGCGCCAAGCCTACCCCGCTCCAGACGCAGCGAGTAGAGCTCGGCGCGCCAGCCGACCGTGTTGTTGTCCTGCACCCACGAGGGAATCTCGGCGGCGTTCTCCATCGCCGAACTCGCCAGCAGCGTGTCGAGGAGCGCAAGCGATGCAACCAAGTCGTGGCCCTCTCGCAAGTCTGGGTCCCAGGCAAGTAGCGCCCCGGCGCGCGGGGCAAGCCGGGGCAGGGCGGCCAGCGGACAGCGCAACCGGTCCCCGTCCTCAGCGGCACCCTCGAGTAGCCGCGCGAGTTCGCCCTCGTACGCACCGCTGGCGAGCAGGGCGTGCGCGTATGGCGACCAGTCCTCAGCGGCGAGACGGCCGAAGGCGTCTTCTCCAGCACGGCTGAGCCGCCAGCCGGCGCCCTCGTTCTCAAGTAGGCCGCACGAGCCCAGGAACTCGAGCAGGCCCTTAACCGGAGCCGTCATGCGGGCCCGCATGACGGCTATGAACTCGGCATCGGTCCAGCTATTGGCCCCGCGAGCGCGGAGCACGAGCACCGCGCGGGCAGTGAGCTCGAGGTCCTGGCTGCTGGGTTGCACCCGCAATCATTGCTCCTCGCCAAGGAGATAACGAAGCAGCGCCTCAAGATCGGCGTCCTCCCCCTCGGCGGCCTCAATCGTGTCCTGGTCGCCGAGGCCGACGGCGCGAAGCTCGGCCGCATTCAGCAGTTCCTGCATCCGCGACTCCTTGCGCAACAACGAGGTCTCGATCAGGCCGTCAATCGTCATGCCACCATCGAGCGCTGCGATCGGCGTCTGGACCTCAACCCGTACGCCCTCGGGCAGGCCGAGTCGATGGATGCGGTCGATCGATTGCAACCAGCGTGCGCAGTCGTGGGTGCGGTCGAGGTACAGCGCCCGGTGGCACTCGCGGTGCAGCGATATTGACTCTGCACAGGCGG
Organism: Solirubrobacterales bacterium; assembly: GCA_040904405.1. Lineage (GTDB taxonomy): Bacteria > Actinomycetota > Thermoleophilia > Solirubrobacterales > 70-9 > VRUE01. The sequence continues at coordinate 6,654 of JBBDTK010000060.1, forward strand.
CAGGATTGGCTATCAGCACCGCAAAGCCCTCCGAGCCGAGGAACTGGTCAATCCGCTGCTCGCGGGTCTCGTCGATCTCCTCACCGGTGTAATCGTCATCCTCGACGGTCTCGTTCAACTCGGGGTCGATCGTCTCGGCCGCTGGGATGCGACCGTCGACGGTGAAGACGGGGCCACCGAGGCGATCCTCGATTAGCGCTGCGAACTGGTCGATGTTCCGGATGAAGGTAGTCCAGACCACACACTTTTCCTGGTCGTCCCGCAGGCCCGCGAGGTAGTCGAGGGCCCACTCGAACTTTGCCGGAAGCTCTCCCTGATGGCGGTAGCGCTCGAGACGCTCCATCAGCGTCCCGGATGGTTCTTCGATCGGCGGGATATTGAAATAGCCGTCGGACTCGTTCAGGAGGTCGGGATTGCTCGCTGCCTGGATCAGACGGATCGGCCGGGCACGGCGGAGGCGTTCGATCTTCTCCGCCATCGACGCGTCGGAGGGGATCGTCGAGCGCAGCTGGTTGAAGACCAGACGGTAGATGTCTGCCTGTAGAGGGGCGAGCGCAACTGAGGGCGTGTAGAAGTCGGCCTCTTCAAGTTCGAGCGCCGCTTTCGGGGTGCGGGTGAAGAAGGGCTCGAGGCGAGAGATGGCCGTCGCGAAGCCGCCATCGACCATTGCCTGGAAGGCGCCGCGGCTGCTGGTCGCCTCTTCCCCCGGCCAAAGGATGTTGAACTGGCTCCAAAGGTCAGTCGGCCCCTGGGGCATAGGCGTCCCCGTGAGGATCATCCGCACCTTGGCATGAGAGGCAACCTCCACTAGGGCCGGCGCCCACTCGCCGCCACGAAAACGCTTGACACGATGGGACTCATCGACGACCAACATCACGTTGAGGCGGTCACAGAGCTTTTCCAACTCGGCCCGATCGTGGGCGGCGGTCGCATAGCTCAGCAGCAGCAGGTTCCCGCGATCGACGCCGCTGTAGAGGTGGGCGCGAGCCGCTCGCTGCATGCCGCGCACACGCTGGACCTTGAAGACACCAGGCAGAGCAATGTCGGCCTCCCGCTCCCAGGGGCGAAAGCAGGAGAGCGGCCCTATAACGAGGACGGCGTCGACAACATTCTGGGCGAGGTGGATGACGGCGACGGCGAGCGCAGTCGCAGTCTTGCCGGCGCCCGGAACTGAGAAGTTCGCTGCGTTGGCAGCAGTCAGGGCGTGCATCATCGACTCACGCTGATGGGGAAGGAGGGCGCGCTCGGCGTTGTTCCATCCCGAGTCCTCTAGGGATGCGAGCGTCTGGGCCTCGTCGATCATCGCGACTCGCTCTTCGCTCGTGTTCAGGCCGAGAAAGTCACGGGCTGCGCGGTCGGCACGTTCGAAGCTGCGCAGCCGGTCAACCTCGCGCTGCAGTGCCCGATCGGCTGGACCGCCGCTGGCAGTGACCTCGTAACCGCGGCTGCGCAGCTGGGTTGCGATCTGGACGATAAGGTCGTTACCTGAGCGGCGGCGCAACGGGCAGATCCAAGCCCCGTTGACCAGCTCACAGCCGAGGATGGCGCGGAAGTAGAGCTCAAGCCTGTTGTCGGCGAGTTGCTCGGCCTCGACCCGGATCTGATCCTCCTCAAGGGTGACCTGGGCCCGCAGCCGCTCCCCGTTCAAGCTCTAATCTCCGCTCTGCTCGTCCTCGGCGAGCGCCCTAGCGGCGTCCTCGCCCCAAGCGGCAATCTCGGCCAGCGCCTTCTTTGCCTGCTCGCGCGTGACTCCCGAGGTCTTCTCAAGCACTTCGGCAGGGGTGATTTCAGCAAGCTTGATCGCTGCCGTGCGCAGCTTGGTCGGCGCCGGATCGGCCTGCCCCCGAGATGCCTGAGCGGCTGCGTTGATCGCCTCATAAATCTGCTTCTGACGAGCCGTCTTGGGGGGGTTAGTGACGATCTCGTCTTCAACCTCCGCGTCATGGTCCTCGTCCTCGGGATCGGGATCAGGCTCAGGAGCCTCCTCCTTGCCATCCTCCGGCCCGGCCTCGGAGTCAATTTCGCCAACCTCCTCGACCAGCGCCCCGAACTGATCGGGTCGCGTCTTGACCAGGCGGCGAATCTCGCGGATGTCAGGGTGATTGTTGCCGGCCTGGATCGCCTGGAAGAGCAGCTCCAGCATCGAAGCCTCGTGCTCGGCGGCGTTAGCGGCCACCCACTCCATGTTCTTGCCGACATCGCGGAAGCGCTCCACCATGCCGCGAAGTGCCGAGAACTGCTCCGGCTTGCCGATCCACTCGAGATAGTCGGTCATGTACTTGACGGCCTGCAGTTGGACCCGCGCGTAGTTGGGGTTGTTGCCGACCAGGTGCTGGATCAGCTCAGCGGTCTCGGCGATAGAACGCGGGTCGTGCCAGTCGATGCCCTGCTTTTCGGCCGCGTCGCGCAGCGTCAACAGCAGGTTCATCTTCGAATAACGGACCTTGAAGCCCTCGGTCAGTTGCTCGCGCGCCTCCATGTCGAAGAGGGTCTCGTCGTCGTAGGTCTGCTCGTCCATAAAGACGACGTCGACCCAGTCATAGCCGGTGGTGCCCTCACTAGCCGCGAGACGCTTCAGCATCGCCAGACGGCGATTGCCGTTGGAGACGAGGCCGTCAGGGCGGATCCAGAGCGGTCGTTCCTGGCGGCGGCGCTTCCAGTCGGCGATAAGCGCCGTAGTGTCCTTGCTGCGTGAGCCGACCACCTTGTTGCCCTCGACACGGGGGTCCTTATCGAGCAACAGGGCGGTGATGGACTCCTCATCGCCATCGTGATCAAGCCGCCGCCCCAACTCATCCTCAACCTCTTGAGCCTCGGCACGGAAGCGCCGATTGGAGGCATTTAGGACGAGAAGCTCGGTCGGAACCCGGTAGACGTCGAAGTCCTCGAAGTCGGTCTTGGTCCAGATCCGCTCGCTGCGCCCATCAAGCAGCTCACGGCGGTCGGCCAGGGTCTTGGCACGCTCGTCGGGGTTCACGCGGCGAGCCTTTGGGCCATTGCGATGCCGAGTTCCATGTTGCGCCGGTCACTCTGCTCGATTTCCTCGCCGGGGAGCTCAGCGAACCAGGTGTCGAGGTCCGCGTCAAGCACAGGGCCAGCAGTGTCGCGTGGCCGGCAGACGAAGACGAGGTCCCACTCGCAGTTGCCCGCGTGGCCGTGGCTGCCGCCCCGCCCGTCGGCCCAAACCGGGAAGACGGCGTGGACCCCGAAGCGTGCCTTGCACAGTGCCTTTTCGACCGCGTCCCAGGCCTCCTGATGGGGAGTGTGGAAGGTGAAGATCATCGGGCTCCTCGGCTTTAGCGCAAGGCGAACATTGGCGAAAACGCCCGCCAGCCGCGAGGCGAACTCGGCCGCTGGATCCTCACCGACCGGGTAGATCGGGGCGCCGCCAAGCGCTTCGGTCTCAGTCTCGGGCGCAAGCCAAGCGCGATAGAGAAGCGAAAGATCCGAGTAAGGGATGAAATCGAAATATGGGGGGTCAGTGAGAACGAGATCAAACTTGCCGCGCTCAAGCGGCAGCGGGCGATCGGCCGACTGGCAGCGGACGGTGTGCCGTCCGCTGCCCTGAGCAGTGAAGCGGTGCGCGATCGCCTCGCCACCCTGTGGATCAAAGGTGTGACGGCGAACGCGGGGGGTCGCGCTGCAAGCGACTCGCCGCAGGGTGGCGGTCAGGGTGCCGCGCCCAGCGCTGGCATGGAGAGGGTTGAGCTCGACGCTCAATACCGGCATCGAATAAGCACGAACGGCGCTGAAGAGCGCCGAGAGGCGGCCGTAGTCGGTGGCATAGCCACAGAGTGCGTTGTTGGCGCCGAGCGCATTGGAGACAGCGAGGAGCAGGGCATCCCGGATGCCCTGCTTGCAGTCCCTCTCCCGGATCCACTCGAAGGCGGTAGAGAGCACGACCCGCTGACGGGGATGAAAGAGGTCATCGACCGACTCAAAACCGTAGGAGGCGGGGCGGCCAGAGTCCATCTCGGCGATCGACTCGTTGCTCAGATCCGGCAAAGGCTCGGCAAGACGCCTAGCCTCGGCGATCGCCTCATAGTCAGCATCAGTAGGAGCGCGGAGTTTCCGGTAGCCCTTCTCCTGCGTCTCCTCGACTGCAATCAGGCGGCTTGGCAGCTGGCCAACGCGAATCTCCTCGTTGGCCGCCAGCGTGTCGCAGTGGGGGCAACGGAAGCCAGCACGGCTGAAGGTACCGGCGCCCAATGGGTGGCGACGACCACAGCATTCGAGCAGCTTGCGCTCAGCGTCAATGTGGTGCACGGAGTCGCAGATCGGACAGAAAGCGATGCCACCCTCCTCGCGAACGACGGCCCCGGGGAGTCCGCGGTCACGGGCGAGCCAGAGATTGCGGTAGATCAGGGAAAGCTCGCCGCATTCCCGGCAGACGGTCTCGCGGAGGCGGAAGTAATGCAGTGGCTCAGCCTCCTCCCCACCGGGGAATAGTTTGCCGTGGGTCTCGCGCAGGCTTTCGAGGAGTTCGGCGGCCTGAACCTCGAAGGCCTCGCGATCGAGCCGGGAGAGCTCGACGCGGGCAACGCGGACGGCCAGGGGGTCGACGTCGATCCCGGTGACGTCGGCGCCTAGTCGCGAGGCCTCGACCAGGGTCGTGGCACCGCCCATGAACGGATCGCCAACTGAGAGACCGTGGAGCGCCTCGTCGGAGTTGGAAAAGGCATGCCAGAAGTCCTCAGCACTCGTATTCGCGGGCAACGCCGCGGCGAGCAGGAGAGCACGAATCACAGCCGGCGGGCGACGCGCCCACCACTTGTGGACCGCGTAGGTGTAGTCATTGCAGTAGCGGTCGCGTTGGGCAAGGCTCGAAACCTGGGCGAAAGGGAAGCCACCTTCGAGCAGCGTGCGGGGCTCGGCGGCGGCGGCCGGACTGGAGTTTGTTTTGCTGGCAAGCACGGGCATAAATTTATGGTCGTCGCGTGGTGGGCCGTTTGAGCCTAAGTGGTGGCGAGGACACCGATTTGGGGCCAGATCCGAGCTACCTCAGACAAACCCTCTGACGACGCCAGCACGACCAGGTCGGGGTAGTCCCCCCGAGTGACTAAGACTCTGCCCGTTCCGGAATATAGCCGCGACCGCAGCACAGGGTGCCCAGCTAGCAATGAGACTGACATTGAGGTCTCGGCCAGGCCGCCCGCCAACGGGGGGTTCGGCACAAGACAAGGGTCCTCACCACAGGCGCGTTCCTGCCGTGAACGTAGGTGGACCGAAGGGTCCGCGCAAAGACCTAAATCGACCTCGCTCAGACCTCACCTTGCCCCAGGGCTTGCCCCACGGCCTATTTTGCACCCTGTTGTCTGTCAGACAGGACAAACAAAAACCGTAACCGTTCAGTCCCCTGACCCCGCAGTAGAGCGCGGGAGGAGCGACCGGGCCGTTGACATAACGCAGGGTCACCGGCGCCCGCGTCGAAGCGCGCCCGCCATGGAGCGGGTCGAGGCCGAGGCGATCTACAACGCCGGCCGCGAGACGTGCGTGGAGTTCATGCTCGAGATGGCGCAGCGCTTCGAGGAGCTGGCGGAGCGCTCCGAGCGCGAGCTTGCCCGGCTGCGAGCAAGAGTCGAGCGGCTCGAAGAGGAGCTCCGCAAGAACTCGCGCAACAGCTCCAAGCCGCCCTCCTCCGATCCGCCCAAGACCCGGCAGGAGCGCCGCGCCGAGGCGCGCGCCAAGGCCAAGGAGCTGCTGCGCGGCGAGCGCCAGGCGGGCGCTCAACCCGGCCACCGGGGATCGGGGCGCAAGCTCGCCCCCGAAGATCAGGTCGATGAGATCGTCGATCACTTTCCGGAGTCCTGCCGGAGCTGCGGGCACGGCTTCGAGCTCTCCGAGCAACGGCCCTCTTCGCCCTTCGGCCGCCACCAGGTGGCCGAGCTGCCGCCGATCGCGGTGCAGATCACCGAGCACCGCACCCACCGGCTGCGCTGCCCCGAGTGCAAGGCGAAGACGACGGCCGGCCTGCCCGATCCACAGGGTCCATGCCCTCGCGAAGCTCCCGCAATTCGCTTGCCCAGGCTTCGTCAGGCCGATTGACGCGAAGCACCTCCTTGAGCGCCTTCCCAGTTCCGCCGCTCGTCGGACCGATGGTTGCCACAGCGCGACCGTGGCGAACCACGACGTAGGACTCCCCTCCGCGCTCCACATCGTCGAGAACCTCCGAGAACCGGCGGGATGCATCAGTCGCACTTAGCTGCTTCATGGAATCAGGATTATCAGATCGTCTCTGATCGGGGATCGTTGTCGGTCCTTTCGATTTCCAGCCTTCGAGAAGCCGGAGACAGCGCTGACCGGCTTCAGCGATCGGCTCCAATCACCCAGTTGGCGACTCTCGCCACAACTCCCCGCCGCCCTCGCTCCTCATCGGCCGAGCGCGCGTGCAGCGGCAAGGCCCACGATGACAACTGCGGCGGCAATGACCAACAGCGTCCAGAAGGCGGCCTCGAGCACGGTGCCGAGACCGAGGATGAGGACGACCAGAACGATGAGGAGGAGCCAGATCATCTGTTCGGCACCTCCTCTTCGCCCCCGAGCCGGCTCTGCAGCTCGCCGAGGTCGATCTTCCCTTCCATGATGCCGGCGCCCAGCCAGCAGATCGCCGCTCCCAATACGCAGAGCAGCGCCTGCCCGAGGCCGAAGCCGATCCAGGCGGCGACGAATGCGAAGCCGCCGGCCGCCGCCAAGAAACGTCTATCGATCATGCCAATTCCCTTCCGTTCGGAGTGTCGTAGCCGGCCAGCGTCACATCGACGCGCTCCAGCGCAAGCTCGTGCTTACCAAGGCTCCTGAATGCTCGCTCCTCGACCTCACGCAGGGTGCCGGCGAGGGTCGCGGCGTGGCGCGCGGTAACCATCAGGGCCACCCGATCCTCGTCGAACCGGGCCCGTGCCCCGACCACCGCCGGGTGCGCGAGGGCCGCGGCCTCGACCGCCCGCTCCACCGCCCGCGGGCCGACCTCGGTCCTCCCCCGGCCGCCGCCCTCGAGCTCGATCGCGTGGCGGGCGAGATGCGGTCGCGGCAGGCCGCGCCAGATGAGGATGGCGGCGAGAGCTGCGAGGACGAGGGCGACGATCGCCGTGATGATCCGGTCGTCGCCGGTGATGTCAGCGGCGGTCAGCTCGGCGAGGTGGTCGAAGGCGGTGCGATAGCCGCTGATGTCGTTGACGAAGGCCGGGCTCACATTGAGCGCGAGCAGGACCACCATCAGGCCGTAGTAGAGGATCACGGCGCCGAGCAGGGCGACCAGGATCCTCCCCACCGTGTCGACCAAGGAGGAGCCTGCGATACGCAAGCGCTGGCGCGGCATCAGATCGTCCTGCCGCCGCGACGAGGGCGCCGACGGGCCCACTGCAGCTTCAGCGAGAGCTGGTCCGCGAGCCGGTCGAGCTCGACGCGCGACTCCCTTGCGCCCGGCCGGTTGTCGGTTCTCGAGGTTTCGGTCAGCTTCAGGCGAGCCCGGCCGCCGGCCCGATCGCGGCTGGGACGGACCTTCGCCTTCGCGCGGAGGACCTCGCGGGGGCGCTCGGCGAGGTCGGCGAGCGCGTCGGCGAGCGCTCGGCGCCGCGCGGCGATCGTCCCCCGCTCGCCGCGCTCGACGATCAGCTGGCGTTCGCGCCGCGGCACCAACGCCCCGACGAGGAGACTGAGGCCGAGCAGCATCGCCCCGGCCCCGGCGAGCGCGGCGACGAGGGCCGGACCCCCGGCTTCGAGGCTGGTGAGCCACGGCCCCACCCGGTCCCGGAGATCGTCGAGCGAGAGCAGGCTTGCGAGGTGCGGCAGGCTCAGGGTGGCGTTTCCACCGCGGATGCAGAAGATGGCGACGGCGACGCCGCCGACCGCGATCGCGACCAGCAGCAGGAAGCCGAGGACGGTGGAAAGAAGGCGAAGCAGCCGGACGATCACGCCACCCCTCCCCCTTCGTCGGCCTCGCGCAGATCGTGGATCGTGACGTCGATCCGGCCGAGGCCCTCGGCGAGCCTGGCCTGTCGCGCCGAGGCCAGGATCTCGCTGCGCAGGTTCTCCACCTGCTGCTCGAGCGGTCGCGGTGGCAGGTGGGCGATCAGGTGGAGCCCGACCTCCACCCGTCCGTCGCCGGAGGCGGTCGCCACGATGCCCGGAATCGTCCGTTCGCCGTCCCGAGTGAGCCAGCGCCCCCCGCCCTCGGTCGGGCTGACGCCGGTATCGGCGGCGACCGCCTGCTCCGCGAAGCGAGCGATCGCAATCCTCGAGGAGATCGGGGGGTGTGGGTCCATGCGGCCGCCCGCGCCTAGGCGACGCGGCTTTCCTCCGGCTCGTCGTCGCCCGGGAAGTAGAGGTCGTTGACGCTGATGTTCACTTCCACCACCTGTAGGCCGGTGATGCCCTCGACGCGCTTGATCACCTGCTGGCGAACCTCCTCACTGACCTCGGGAATGCTCTCGCCGTAGTCGATGACGACGGTCAGGTCGACCGCGGCCTCCGCCTCACCAACCTCGACTGAGACGCCCTGGGTGCGCGAATCCATGAGGCCGACCTTCTGGGTCACCGCGCCCACGGCGCGAGCGGCGCCAGCACCGAGTTCGTGGACGCCCGGAACTTCCGCGGCGGAGATACCCGCCACCTTGGTGACGACGCCGTCGGCGATCGTCGTCCGGCCCTGCTCGCTCTCGAGCGGCTCGCTCCGGGAGCCAGTCGACCCCGAGCCGGAATCGCCGCCGGTCTCGCTTTTCTCGTTTTGGAAGTCGGACATGGTGTTCCTTTCTCTGCCAGCGCACTGGCGTTGCTTTCGGTGTCTTGGGTGGCCTCCCGGCCGTGACCGGCTTGCCTTGAGCCGTCGCCACCGCTGCGCGGGGAACTGAACCGCCGACTCACTCGCCGAGTCGGGCGGCGTCGAGGCGCCCAACGGCCTCCGCTGGCCGACGACCCGTATGAATCTCCTACCCGGTTCCTACCCGGTCGGCGACCTCTTGAACTCGCGCTGACCTCGAGCCGATCACCATCGCCGCCCTGGCGGCGTTTGGCGCCACCGTCCTCTTCGCGCTGCCCGCCGCTCTCCAACTGGGTGAGCTCGAGTGGCCGGGCAGGACGTACTCGCCAATCTCGGTCCCCTGCCAAACCAAGGGTGTCGAGCGGCGAGCTCAACCGCATGCCGGGCGCCGATGGCCACCAGAAACCCAGCGTCGCTGAGGTCGGCCAGTCGTTGTGAGCGCTCACCCGGCGGCCAGCGGGGACCGCGATGGCTCCAGCCAGGCGGGCGGGAAGACAGAGGGCGCATCGCCGCGGTAGTCGGGGACGGCGGACTCAGTGATGCTCGATTGCGACTAGACGCTTATGCGTTTAATCGCCTATACTCTTTACCATGATCTACGCGACGCCCCCGATAGCCCCCGCCCTCGAGGAGCGGCTCGACGAGCTGGCGCAGCTGCGCGAGGCCCTCGGCGAGGAGCTGAAAACGCCGAGCCGCTGGATCGGCTCGCTGCGACGTGAGGTGCGGGCCAGGTCGATCGGCGGCTCAACCTCGATCGAGGGCTTCAGCGTCTCCCCCGCGGAAGCGCTGGCACTCACCAGTGGCCGGGAATCGGCCGATCGCGACGGGGAGAACCGCCAGGCGGTCGCCTGCTACGCGCAGGCAATGGACCACGTCGGGACGATGGCGGGCGACCCGAGCTTCCGCTGGCTCGACCGGGTGATACTCGATCTGCACTTCGACGCCTGCCACTTCCAGCGCGACAAGGACCCGGGCCTCTGGCGAACCGGCCCGATCGCGGTCACCGGGCCCGGGGGCGCGCTCGAGTACCGCGGGCCCGACGGGAGCGAGGTGGCATCCCTGATGGCCGAGGTGGTCGAGTGGCTGGCCGAGGGAGACCTCGAGGCCGACGTGGTGGTCCGGGCAGCAATGGCCCACCTGCACGTCGTCTCGGTCCACCCCTTTCGCGATGGCAACGGCCGCGTCTCGCGGATCGCGCAGTCGCTGGTCCTGGCGCGGGAGGGATTCGCCGCGCCGGAGTTCTTCTCGATCGAGGAGTACCTGGGTTCCCACACCCCCGACTACTACGCCGCCCTGAGGGAGGCACAGGGCGGCAGCTACCAGCCTCGCCGCGACGCCTCCGGCTGGGTCGGCTTCTGCGTCGAGGCCCACATCGTCCAGGCACGGCAGCGAGTGGCGCAGATCGAACGGGCGGCGGCGCGGTGGGGCCACCTCGAAGAGCTCGTCGACGCGCGCGGCTGGCCCGAGCGCCTCGTGATCGCGCTCGAGCAGAGCCTCCATGCCGGCAGCGACCGCGGTGCCTACGGCGAGGAGGCCGAAGTTTCGCCGGCGACCGCGAGCACCGACTTCCGCCGCCTGCTCGACGCCGGCCTCGTGGCCCAACGGGGACGCGGACGAAACATCAGCTACGTCGCCGGCGAGAGCCTGCGCGAGGGGCTGAGGGACGAGCCCTTGCCGTCGCCCGAGCGGCGAGAAGCGCGATGAGGAGGAAGGGAAGCGGGCGCTTCAGTGATGCTCGATGACGCGGTCGACGAGGTTGTACTCCTTCGCCTCCTCCGCGCTCATGAAGTAGTCGCGGTCGGTGTCCTCGGTGACCTTCTCGAAGGGCTGACCGGTGTGCTTGGCGAGGATCTCGTCGAGGCGGCGGCGCACGTCGATGATCTCTTTGGCGTGGATCTCGATGTCGGTCGCCTGGCCTTCGAACCCGGAGGAGACCTGGTGGATCAGGATCTTCGAGTTGGGCAGCGCCATCCGCTTGCCCGGCGCGCCGCCGGCCAGCAGCAGCGCTCCCATGCTCATCGCGATGCCGACGCAGATCGTCTGCACTTCCGGCTTGATGAACTGCATCGTGTCGTAGATCGCCAGGCCGGCGTAGACGGAGCCGCCGGGCGAGTTGACGTAGATGCTGATGTCCTTGTCGGGGTCCTCGGACTCGAGGTGGAGCAGCTGGGCGACGGTCAGGTTGGCGACGTCCTCGCTGACAGGCGTGCCGAGGAAGACGATCCGCTCGTTGAGCAGGCGCGAGTAGATGTCGAAGGAGCGCTCGCCGCGCGAGGTCTGCTCGACCACCATCGGAACCAGAGGACTCATCGGATCGCACTCTATAGAAGGCCGGCGGCGGACCGGCCGCGTGCCTGGCTGGGCGCCGCTACTTCTCGGGGCCGTCGCCGGGAGTCCAGAGCGCGCCCGCCTCTTTGCGCTCCTTCTCCGGGGTCCAGATGTTCTCGCGCGCCTCGGCCTGCGCGAGCGGGATCGGCGTCGCCGACTCGGCGACGAGGTCGATCGCCTTGCCGATGCGGAGGTCTTCGCGGATCATCCGGTCGCGGCCACTCTCGCGCAGGCGCGCCAGCAGCTTCTCCGGGCTGGTGCGCTCGTGTTCGGCGCTGTGCGCCAGCGCCTCGACCATCTCCTGCTCGGAGACCTCGATCTGCTCGGCCTCGGCGATCGCCGCCAGGACCGCCTCCCGCTTCAGCTCGGCGCTGGCGTCGGGCATCGACTCCTCGACCACCTGCTCGCGAGTTTTGCCCTGCATCTGAAGGTAGGAATCGGGGCTCATGCCGCGCGCGGCCAGCTGCCGCTCCGCCCTGCTCCAGCGCTCCTCGGCGCGAGCCGAGACGAGATCGTCGGGCAGCTCCACGCTGGCGGCAGCAGCGGCGGCGTCGACCGCGGCGACCCTGAAGTCCTGCTCGGCCCGCTCGCCGACCGCCTCGGCGAGCCGCTTGGAGATGTCCTCGCGCAGCTCCGCCAGGCTGTCGAACTCCGAGGCCTCGGCGGCGAAGTCGTCGTCGAGCTCGGGCAGCGCCTTTTCCCGCACCTCCTTGACCTCGACCGTGAAGACGGCGTCTTCGCCGGCCAGGTCCTCGGCCTGGTAGTCGTCGGGGAAGGTGACCTCGACCGTGCGGGTCTGCCCCGCCTCGGCGTCGCTCAACTGCTGCTCGAATCCCTCGATCAGCTGGCCGCCGCCGAGCTCCAGCAGGTAGTCGGTCGCCTTGCCGCCCTCGAAGGCCCTGCCGTCGAGCAGCCCCTCGAAGTCGACCAGCAGCACGTCCCCGCCGGCCGCCGCCCGCTCGACCGGCTCCAGCTTGGCGAAGCTCTGCCGCAGGCGCTCGAGCTCGCGGTCGACCATCTCGGCCGGCGGCTCGGGGTCCTCGCGGCCGACCTCGAGGCCCCTGTACTCGCCGAGCTTGGCCTCGGGGCGGACGCCGATCTCGAACTTGAAGGCGAGCGCCTCGCCCTCGGCCTCGGGAGTGGCGACGACCTCGACGCTGGGATCGCCGACCGGGGCGATCTCGGCGCCGAGCAGCGCCTGTTCGTACCACTCGGGCAGCGCCTCGCGGATCGCCTCCTCCAGCACCGGCGCGAAGCCGAGCCGCTGGACCACCAGCGAGGGCGGCGCCTTGCCCTTGCGAAAGCCGGGCATTTTCATCTCCCGCGCCAGCGCGCGGGCGGCGCGGGAGACCGCGCGGTCGACCTCGGCGGCCGGGACCTCGACCTCGACGCTGACGCGCGAGCCGGGAAGCTCTGAGACGGTGGTCTGCATCGAGCGCGGGACCCTATCGCGGGCGGCGAAGGAGCCCACGGCGGACCGCGACGGCGAAGTCGATCGCGAAGGCGAGGCCGCGCCCGAGCGGGCCGCTGACCAGCCAGGCCTTGGCCCGCCCACCCGCGCCGAGCGTCCTACTCCTCATTCGCGTATCCCAGCAGGGAGGCGTCGATCAGCCACTCGACCGGGGCGCGGTCGTCGGTGTAGACGCGGCCGCCCGGCAGGCGCGGCTCGAGCCGCGCCGCGGCGAAGCTCGCGACCGGCCGCAGCTCGGCGGGCAGCGAGGGCGTCGCCGCCCGCAGCCGCGCCGCCGAGAGCGGCGCCTCGCTGCCGAGCAGCAGCGTGTTGGTCGGCTCGATCGGGTGACGCAGCACGGTCGGGAAGACCTCGGCCATGGTGCGGCCCAGGACCGTCTCCAGGTCGTCGTTGCCCTCCGGGTGGCCGGCGTTGACGATCACGACCCCCCGCGGGGCCAGCCGCTCGCGGGCGAGCTCGAAGAACTCCCGCGTGGCGAGGTAGAACGGGATGTAGGGCTGGCGGTAGGCGTCGACGAAGATCGCGTCGTAGCCGCCCTCGGCGCGGGCCAGCCAGGGGCGGGCGTCCTGGGCGAACTCCCTCATCCGCGGGTTGTCGAGATCGAAGTAGCGCTGCCCGACCTCGAACAGCTCGGCGTCGATCTCGACCGCGTCGATCGCGGTGCCCGGGAAGAAGTGGCCGTAGGCGCGGGCGACGGTGCCGGCCGCGTTGCCGAGCATCGCGATCCGCCGCGGCGGCTGCCGGCGGGCCGCGAAGGGCAGCACCAGGTTGCCGTCCCAGACGTCGCCGGTCAGGTAGCTGCCCGGCCGCAGCAGGGAGTGCACGGCCTGCCCCTCGTTCAGCTCCAGCGCCCGCGAGCCGCCGGGCCGCTCGACGACGCGCACGTACTGGTGCTCGGTCTCCGTCTCGAACAGGACGTGCCCGGTGTCGGCCGCCTTGATCGTCCCCACCGGCATCGCGATCGCCCCGACCAGCAGCAGCGGCGCGACCAGGTAGCGGCCGCCGAGCCCGGCGCTGGCGACCAGCGCCAGGGCGAGGGCGAAGAGCAGGAAGGTGCGCTGCGTGCCGACGAAGGGGATCAGCACCAGGGCGGAGACCATCGTGCCGAAGAGCGAGCCGGCGGTGGAGATCGCGTAGAGGCGGCCGGCGACTTCGCCGGAGTGCTCGACCTCGCGCAGGGTGATGCGGATTGCCCAGGGGGAGGCGGCGCCGAGCAGGATCACCGGCACCGCGACCAGGACCAGGACGCCGAACAGCGAGCCGAGGAAGCCGCCGACGGAGATCTCGGCGAAGGCCTCGACCGAGAAGGAGAGGAAGGGCCGCGCCGCAAAGGGGATCAGCGCGATCAGGCCGGCGGCGATCAGGACCAGCAGGCAGAGGGGTCGCATCTGGGCGTGGCGATCGGCGTAGCGACCGCCCAGCCAGTAGCCGATCGCCAGCGCCACCAGGACGACCCCGATCGTGTTCGCCCAGATGATCGTCGAGGCGCCGAAGTAGGGCGCCAGGAGGCGGGCCGCGGCGATCTCCGAGCCGAGGCTCGCCGTGCCGACGACGAAGACCAGGGTCGGCAGCAGCGCCCGCTCAGGCCCGCTCAAGCTCGCGCTCGTCCCGGCCGGCATTCAGTCGTTTCTCCAGCAGTTCCCCGTGCCCGGCGGCGACGGCCCGCTGGGCGCGGCGCTCGTCGAGCTGCACGCCGCGCTCGCGCGCCAGGTCGAGCAGGCGCTGCTTCTCGGTCCCTTCGCGGGCGACCTCGAAGAAGACCCAGGCAAGCACGCCGAGGACGAGGAAGGTCCCCTCGATCATCATCAGCACCCCGGCGGTGCCCTGGTCGGCCAGCGGCGAGATCCCCCAGTAGCGCTCGCCCGGCTCGTAGATCGGGTAGAGCACCGTGCCCGACCACATCAGCACGTTGCCGAGGATCGCGCCGACGAAGCGGACGGCGATCACGTAGCCGACCTTCCAGGCGGCGTTGAACCATTCCGGCTTCGGCAGCGGGCCGAACACCGACATCCACATCAGGGCGCCGAAGAAGAGGAAGGTGGCGTGCTCGAAGGCGTGCAGCGGCGCCGCCCCGTAGGCGCCCTGGTAGAGCGCCGGGATGTGCCAGACGAAGAGGTTGACCGTCCACAGCGGCAGCGCGACCAGCGGGTGGGCGAGGACCTGCAGCCGGTTGAGGACGCGGATCGCGAGCAGCGGCTGCAGCAGCGAGCGGGTCAGGCCGAGGACGAGCAGCAGCGAGGCGATGTCGCCGATCAGCAGGTGCTCGCCCATGTGGGCGATCACCAGCTCCTCGGAGATGTGGCCGATCGGGCTGAAGAGGGCGAGGGCGACCGTCGCCAGGCCGGCGCCGAAGCAGGCCTGCCGCCAGGCCGGCAGCGGGCGCCCGGCCCAGGAGAGGACCATCGCCCGGTGCCAGTAGAGGACCCCGGCCGCGGTCAGCGGGATGACCTCCAGCGGCACGAAGGCGCCGGCGACGTGGGCGAGCGGGGCGATCACAGTGGTAGCTTGGCACCTCCGTGAGCGCCGGTTCGAACCGCTTTCCCCTGATCGGCAGCTACGGCTTCCTCTCGGACTGCCACACCAGCGCCCTGGTCTCCTTCGACGGCTCGGTCGAGTGGCTCTGCCTACCGCGCTTCGACTCGCCCAGCGCCTTCGGCGCGCTGCTCGACCGCGGCGCCGGCCACTTCCGCCTCGCCCCGCGCGGCGTCGTCGTGCCGCTCGGCCGCCGCTACGAGCCGGGGACGCTGGTGATCGAGACGACCTGGGTCACCGACAGCGGCTGGGCGGTCGTCCACGACGCGCTGACGATCGGCCGCTGGACCGAGCAGGAAGGGCCCGGCTCGCGCCCGCGGACCGGGCACGAGTCCGACCGCTCGCTGCTGCGCACGGTGACCTGCGTCGACGGCGAGGTCGAGATGGATATGGAGTGCCGGCCGCGCTTCGCCTACGGGTCGAGCGCCGCCGAGTGGAGCGGCGGCGAGCTGGGCGGGGCGGTGGCGCGCGGCGGCGGGGGCGAGGAGCTGCGGCTGACCAGCGATATGGAGCTCAGCCTCGACGGCGGCGTCGCCCAGGGCCGGGTGCGGCTGCGCGAGGACGAAACCGCCTTCTGCGCGCTGAGCTGGGGCGAGAGCGACCTCGGCGGCCCGCGCAGCGCCCCCGAGGCGCTCGAGCGGATGGAATCGACGACCGAGTTCTGGCGCGCCTGGCTGCGCGACGGCGAGTTCCCCGACCACCCCTGGCGGATCCACCTGCAGCGCTCGGCCCTGGTGCTCAAGGGGCTGACCTACGCGCCGACCGGGGCGATCGTCGCCGCCCCGACCACCTCGCTGCCGGAGAGCCCGGGCGGCGAACGCAACTGGGACTACCGCTACTGCTGGATCCGCGACTCAACCTTCAGCCTCTGGGCGCTGCACACGCTCGGCTTCGACCAGGAGGCGCGCGACTTCATGCGCTTCGTGCTCGGCGTCTGCCGCCAGGACCCGCAGCTGCAGATCATGTACGGGATCGACGGCGAGCGCGAGCTGACCGAGAGCACCCTCGACCACCTCGAGGGCTACGGCGGCGCCCGCCCGGTGCGGATCGGCAACGGCGCCTTCGACCAGCGCCAGAACGACATCTGGGGAGCACTGCTGGACTCGATTTACCTGCACGAGAAGGCGCTGCGCGGGTCCGGCACGCCGACCGATCGCAAGCTGATCCGCGAGCAGGTCGAGGCGGCGATCGCCGCCTGGCCCCACCCCGACCAGGGGATCTGGGAGTCGCGCGGCGAGCCCCGGCACTACGTCTCCTCGAAGCTGATGATCTGGGTCGCGCTCGACCGCGGCGCCCGCCTCGCCCGCAGCATCGGCGTCGACGACGTCGCCGGCGAGTGGCAGCAGACGGCCGACCGGATCCGTGCCGAGATCCTCGAGCGCGGCGTCCGCGACGGTGTCTTCCGCCAGCACTACGAGACCGACGCGCTCGACGCCTCGACCCTGCTGATCCCGCTGCTGCGCTTCCTGCCGCCGGAGGACCCGCGGGTGCGCGCCACGGTCGAGGCGATCGCCGACGGGCTGACCGAGAACGGCCTCGTGCTCCGCTATCTGGTCGAGGAGACCGACGACGGCCTGCGCGGCGAGGAGGGCACCTTCCTGATCTGCTCCTTCTGGCTGGTCTCGGCGCTCTCGGAGATTGGCGAGAGCGAACGGGCGCGGGATCTCTGCGAGCTGCTGCTCGAGTCGGCCGGCTGGCTCGACCTCTACGCCGAGGAGCTGGAGGCGCGCAGCGGCCGCCACCTGGGCAACTTCCCGCAGGCGTTCACCCACCTGGCGCTGATCAACGCCGTCTCCCACGTGATCGCCGACGAGCAGCGCGCCGACGGCGGCCCGACCGCCGTCTTCACCGAGATGGGAGGCGTACGCAAGAACCTCTGAGGAGGGGCGGCGCGAAAAAAACGGCTCCGAGGGGGGAGAGTTTTGCGCCCTGGGGACTTGTATAGGCAGATGGCAGAGATCGCACGCATCCGCACCCCCGCCGAAGCCGACGCGACCGTCGAGGCGATCGTGCTCAACCTGCTCCTCGCCGAGCAGCCGGCGCAGCTGACCGTCGCCGAGCTGCAGCTCGAGCTCGCCGGCGGTCCCGCCAGCTTTCCCCGCCGCGACGAGGTCGAGCGGGCGGTGCGGGAGCTGGCCGCGGTCGGGCTCGTGCACCGCAACGGCGAGCTGCTCCTCCCCAGCCGCGCCGCGCGCCGCTTCGACCAGCTGCTCGGCTGAGCCGGGGGCCGACCGGCTGGCGACGCCGCTACGCTGCCGCAGCGATGGGGACGATCGACGAGCTGCTCGCCAACAACCGCGAGTTCGCCGCGACGCTGCCGAAACGCCATCTCGACGTGCGGCCGGCGCGCCGGCTGGCGATCGTCACCTGTATGGACTCGCGCCTCGACGTCTTCGCCGCGCTTGGCCTCGGTGACGGCGAGGCCCACGTGCTGCGCAACGCCGGCGGCGTCGTCACCGACGACGTGCTGCGCTCGCTGGCAATCTCACAGCGCCTGCTCGGCACCCGCGAGACGATGCTGATCCACCACACCGACTGCGGCATGGAGAAGATCAGCGACGACGGCTTCCGCGCCGAGCTGCAGCAGGCGACCGGGGTCGCCCCCGCCTTCGCGATCGAATCCTTCACCGACGTCGAGGCCGACGTCCGTCAATCGGTCCTGCGCGTCCGCCGCGCAGCCTTCCTGCTCCACCGCGACGCGGTCCGCGGCTTCGTCTACGACGTCGACTCGCATGCCCTGCGCGAAGTCGAGTCGGGCGATGATCCTCAGTCGCCGCCGCCGTAGTTGCTGAGGGCGATCCTTTCCGCGATCTTCAGCAGGCCCAGGGTCGAGTAGGCGGAGGCGGCGGTGCTGCGCATCCTCACGTGCGATCCGTGCGGGCCTTTGACCTCGATGATCGTGCAGATGTCGCCGATCTCGGAATCCTCGCCGTAGTCGGCTTCGATCGCCTCCATCTGCTGGGCGATGTGCCTGCCCACCTTGCTCTGATCAAGTGCCATCCGGCAGCCCCTTCCGCGAGTGAAGTTCCGCAAACGACTCTAGATGGTTGATTCCACGACCGCGTGCGACTGGGGGCGTGCGGGGTCGTGGAATCAACCATCTAGCGACCGCCCGGCGCTTGCGCCGCGGTCGGAGTCGGCCCCTTCGTGCCGTCTTGGGCATGGGGCGGCACCCGGGAGCGGAAAGCTACTTGCAAACTTGTGAGATTTCCTATGGATGTACTGGCCTGTAGGGCAGACGATTGTCGAATGTCCAAACTCGGCGCGAATGTGCGGGCGGCAAGGAAGCAGCTTGCGCTGACCCAGGAACAGGTCGCCGATCGCTGTGGAGTCCACGCGACCGAGGTGAGCCGGATCGAGGGAGGGAAACGCGATCCCCAGGTCTCGACCGTGCTGCGACTCGCCAAGGCGCTCGAGGTGAAGCCGGGCCAACTGCTCGATTAAGGACGGGAGCGACATCCACCGCGTGCTCGAAATCGTCGCCTCGTCCCGACCCCCACCCCGCCGGCGCTATGCTGGCCGACGCATCGTGGCGGCCATAGTTCAACGGTAGAACTTCGCGTTGTGGTCGCGACAATGAGGGTTCGATTCCCTCTGGTCGCCTTCTCCCCACGCTGCCCGCCCGGTCAGGAAAGCCGGGTGGTTTGACGACCCGCTCAGCGGCCGCCGAGCTCGACCTGGCGGAACTCCGCCCGCAGCCGCGACTCCAGCTCCGCCGCGGCGGCCGAGTGGTCGGCCCCGCCCGCCTCGCTGACCAGCACGACCTCGCCTGCGTCGAAGCTCTGCAGCTGGTCCTCGACCGCCTGCACGAGGTCCTCGTCGCCGACCCGCGCCTCGGCCTCGACCCCGGCCCTGGCCAGTGCTGCGACCGTGACCACCAGGCTCTCCTGCGCGGCCCGGCGCGAGCCCTCGACGTCGGACGCCCAGCGGTCGAGGAAGCCGATCTGCGCCGGCACCAGCACCCGCACCTCGGCATCGCCGCCGCGCTCGAGCCCGCCGGCGCGAACGATCCGCGCGATCGCCCCGGGAGCCTCCGCGGCGCAGGTGGCGACGATCAGCACCCGTCGCCGGCCGTCCTCCAACCCGCCGCCGATCGGCCCGCGCGGCCGCTGCCGCGCGGCGACCACCAGCAGCGCCAGCACCGCCAGCGCGCCGACCGCGACGCCGAGCAGCGGCCCGGCGAGCAGGAAGCCGGCGACGATCGGCAGCGTCAGCGCCGCGACGATCACCGGCAGCTTCCAAGCGGCCATCGACCGATTGTGGCCGATGACCGCTCAGGCGCGTCTGGTGCTGCCGCCCAGCATCGGCAGGAGCAGCATCGCCAGCCCGATCAGGATCACGATGATCCCGAGGATGGAGCTGACCAGCAGCGCCAGCACGATGCCGACGATGATCACGACTATCGAGGTGGGAACCATGGCGCGATAGATACCCAGGCCTGCCTTCGCGGAAACCCCGACTTCGACGGCGCGGCTCAGCCTCGCCCCTCTTCTTCCTCGAGCGCCCGTCGCAGAGTGACGTCGAAGGGCTCGGACTCGATCCCGAAGGGGGCGGCGCCGGAGGGGTCGGTGACGACCGTCGCCGTGCTCAGCCCCTCGACCAGGGGACGGGCGACGCTGGTGTCGACCGGCGTCACCAGGCCGAGCCAGAGCGCCGAGAGCCAGGGCGTGACCAGCGGCACCGGCAGCTTCGGGCGCCGCCGCACCTCCATCGCATCCGCCATCCGGTCGAGCATCTCGCCGTAGCTGAGCACGTCGGGACCGCCGATCTGCACCTCGCGGCCGGTCGACTCGGGGACCTCGGGCGCACGGCGCAGGTACTCGACCGCGGCGTCGATGCCGATCGGCTGCGTGTCGGTCTTCAGCCAGGCCGGCGCGATCATCACCGGCAGCCGTCCGACCAGGTAGCGCAGCGTGCGGTAGGACTCGCTGGCGGCGCCGACCACCATCGCCGCCCGGAAGTAGGTCAGCGGCGGCCCGTGGGCGGCCAGGGTGCGCGCCGTCGCGTGGCGGCTGCGCAGGTGCGGGGAGGCGCTGTCATCTCCCAGCCCGCCCAGGTAGGCGAGTCGCGCGACCCCCTCGCCGCGGGCCATCTGGGCGAAGTTGCGCGCCCCCTCGCGCTCGCGGGCAGCGTAATCGCCCCCTCCCGCCATCGAGTGGACCAGGTAGTAGGCGAAGTCGACGTCGCGCCCGGCGCCGGTGAGGCTCTCGGCGTCGGTGACGTCGCCGACGTGGGTCTCCAGCCCTTCCGCCTGCAGCCGCCCGACCTTCGAGCCGTCCCGGACCAGGCAGCGCACCGGCGTCCCTGCCGCGCGCAGCGCCGTCGTCAACCGACCGCCGACGAACCCGGTCGCTCCGGCTATGAGAACGCGCTTGGCGATCCATCCAGGCTACCCGGCCCGGCAGCGACGATTCGCAGCGGACACCCCGGACTGGCCAGCCAGCCAAACAGTCGGTAGCATGGCGCAGCGTGAGCGACCGGAGCGAGACGACGGAGACCGGGACCAGGATCGAGGACGAGCTCGTTCTCGAGCGCGAGCACTGGGCCGACGGGCCACCGCAAGAGTTGTTCAAGCGGATGCGGAGGGAATGCCCGGTGCACTGGACCCCAAAGGTCACCGAGTTCCCCGCTGCCGCCGGCTTCTGGTCGGTGACGACCGCCGACGACGTGCACGCGGTGAGCCGCGACTGGCAGACCTACTCCTCCGAACTGGGCGGCGTGGTCGCGATCAACGAGGTCTTCCCGATCGAGCTGGCGCGGGCGATGTTCATCGGCATGGACCCGCCCAAGCACGACCGGCTCAAGGCCCTCTTCCAGGCCGGCTTCACCCCGCGGCGGATCGCCGCCCACGAGGATGCGATCCGCGAGATCGCCGTCGGCGCCCTCGACCGCCTGGAGGGACGCGAGACCTGCGACCTGGTCGCCGACGTCGCGCAGCCGGTCGTCTCGCGGGTGATCGGCAGCTTCATGGGCATCCCCGAGGAGGACGACCGCGCCTGGGCCGAGCTGATGAACACGGCGCTCGCGGCAAGCGACCCCGACTACAGCCCGACCGGGGTCGAGGGCGTCGAAGAGGTCATCCAGAAGGCGATCGAGGAAGTCTTCGCCCGCTGCGGCGCGATGATCGCCGAGCGGCGGGAGAGCCCGACCGACGACCTGACCAGCGTCCTCGTCCATGCCGAAGTCGACGGCGAGCAGCTCGAGGAACACGAGATCGTGATGGGCTTCTTCCTCCTCGTCGCCGCCGGCAACGACAGCACCCGGTCGACCTACGTGAGCAGCATGCGCGCCCTGATCGAAGACCCCGAGCAGCGCCGGCTCGTCGTCGACGATCCGTCGCTGATCCCCGGCGTGGTCGAGGAGTCGCTGCGGATGTTCCCCGCCTTCGCCCATTTCCGCCGCACCGCGACCGAGGACACCGTGCTGAACGGGCAGGAGATCAAGAAGGGCGAGAAGGTCGTGATGTGGTACCCGTCCTCCAATCGCGACGAGACGCGCTACGAGGACCCCGACCGCTTCGACGTCCGGCGCAACCCCGACCACCAGGCCTTCGGCGCCGGCGGCCGCCACTTCTGCCTCGGCGCCTCGCTGGCGCGGTTGGAGCTGAAGGTCCTGCTCGAGGAGACCCTCGCCCGCTACCCGGACATGACCCTCGCGGGCGAGCCGGCCTGGGTCGAGTCGGCCTTCCTCAACCAGCTCAAAGCCCTCCCGGTACGGCTTTCCGCGTAGCAGCGACCGCGTACCGCCAGGCAGGGATCAGTACCCCCAGCGGAACACAACACGAACCACGTGGCGCGGGTCGAGGCTGGCTCGATTTCGCTTGTTCGTCGTAAGCGTCGGCGAACCGCTCCCCGAGGTGACCTACCCGGCTGGAGGGCGGAGGTCCACGACCGCGCATGAATGCTCGGCTGCCTGGTCGACGATCTCGGGGTCGCCGGTCCAGAGAGGCGCATCGACCCGCAGGGCAGTTGCGACACAGAAGGCGTCGGAATACGAGAGACCGCCGTGGGCCTTGATCCCCGCCGCCTCTGACACGAGAGGCCAGTCAGGATCTACGACATCGAGACGCTGACGCACCCGGTCGATGTCGGCGGCCGCCAAGTTTTTCCCGTCGCCCCGCATGCGGATGTAGAGGACCTCGCCGAGGTTGACCGAGCAGATCGTTGCGCCCTCCTCGAGCCAGGCAGACTCGACGCGATCTGCCGAGTCCTCGTCCTTGAGATAAGCCAGCAGAGCCCAGCTATCGAGGACGATCAACGCCCCACCTCTGGGCCTTGCGCTCCTCGGCGTCGCGTTCGCGCCGCCGTTCCTCCAGCAACTCCTTGGTGCCGCCGCCGGTTTCGGCCCAGATGCCGCGCAGCGTGCGTATCTCGCCGGCGCGGTGCTTGGGATCGTCGTTGACCCGCCGCACCCGGACCTCGGATCCGTTCGGCTCGAACGTCACTTCGTCGCCGGGCTTGATCCCGATCTCGTCACGGATCGCTTTGGGGATCACCACCTGGCCTTTGACGCCGACCTTATGAGTCATACCGGCAGTATAACGTGGATTTGTCATGAATATGGGTTTCCGGGACATATCTCGGGACCCGTCATTTCGGCCCACGACCGACGCAACAGGCAAGGTGCCCCGTCACCGATCCGTGTCAAGCTGAATCAATGGCTCACCACAAGCGCAACCGTCCGAAGCACCGCCGCAGCGGCTGCCTGCTGTGCAAGCCACACAAGCTGACCGCCAGTGTCAAGGCGGAGCGACGGCGGGATCGGAGTCGATGGACAAGCCACGAGAGAGCCGCCTGGTAGCGACGGCGCCCTGAAGCGCCCCACCGCGTTAGGTTGGAACCGATGGCCATGCCGGTCGAGATCTTGGATCCCGCGATATCGCTCATCGCGACCTATTGCGCGACGAAGGTGCCTGCCGAGCACGACGACAAGTTGAGAACCGAGTACACGGTCCGGGGAAACACGATCACGATCTTCGAGTGCCGCCCACCCTGGCGGGAGGACTTTGGCCCAGACTGGACCAGGAGGCGGATCTGCACTTTCGAGTGGGATCCGAGAACCCACCTTTGGAAGCTCTACGCACGCGACCGAAACGACCGTCGACTGGAGTACCCGTTCGTCGAACCCGTGCGCGACCTAGCGCTGCTGCTCCGAGAGCTTGACGACGATCCCACCTGCATCTTCTGGGGTTAGCACCGAGTGGGATGTCTTCTGAGGTACCCCCCGGTGCACGCCGTTCTACCACCGCAACAGGCCATACCGCTACGGGGATTCGAACCCCGGTTTCCGGACTGAGAATTGCCCCTTTAGAGCCATTGCGGTCTACTCAGGACCGCTACGTCCAGATAGTTCAGTTGAGTTCGATCCAGTTCGGTGGAGTCGGGGACATATTTCGGGACACGGAATCTCCGTCGTCTCAGCCTGCTCCCAGCCTATGCTTAGAGGCCATGGAGCAGGCAACCCCCGATCGATTGAACGCAGCACAACTCACCGAGAGCGAGCGCCGGGTGATCGGGCGTTTCGTGTCGCGCTTGGACGATGAGTTGGGGGGCGATCTGCGCGCTCTCTGGCTTTATGGCTCGCGCGCTCGCGGGACGGCGCACCCTGAGTCCGACGTCGACCTGCTCGTGATCGCCGACGGCGGCCGCGATCGCCATGGCCGAACCGCTGGCGACCTCAGCGAAGAAGCCGCAATCGCCGAGGGTGAGAGCCCTTTCAACTACTCGGTCCATATCCACGACCCCGAGTGGCTACAGGGCCGCCGCGCGATCGAGTCTTTCTTCATCCAAGAGGTCGACCGCGACAAGATCGTCGTCGCCGGGAGCGCGCTGGATTGAGTCCCCGCCCGGCGGAGTTCATGCAGCAGGCGCACGATCGGCTGGCTGACGCCGAGGCAATTCTCGGCACCGCGCATCCCGCTGTGATCGTTAGCGCGGCCTACTACGCGATGCTCTACGCAGCCCGAGCCGCCCTCTCGGAGCGAGGGAGTTCGCGAAGACCCACAACGGCATCTGGACGTTGTTCAGTCAGGTCTTCGTCGCGCCCGGCGAGTTCGACCAGCAACTCAGCGCCCTTGCTCGCCGGGCCAAGGCTGCCCGCGAGGAAGGCGACTACGAGGCGGCACCACCTAGCGGCGAGGAAGCCGCTGAGTTCGTCACGGGCACCGCCGAATTCATCGTCGCGATCGAACGACTGCTGGCAGACCGAAGCGGTTCTTAGCCACCATGCGCGGGGGGCTTTCGCCAATCCCTCCTAGATGCAACCGACATGATCGTTGCCCCTCACTCCACAGACACAAAAGCCTTCCTGACGGTCGTCATTCCTGCATGGGACTTGGACGGGGCGCTTCATGAGTGCCTTGCTAGCGTCGACCTTGACCCCGAGCCATGCCGTGTCATCGTGGTGGACAACGCATCGGTGAGGCCCCTGCGCCTGGATCCGTGCATTCAGGTCGTCCGGGCCGGCCGACGAGGTACCTTGGCGGCCGCCCGCAACCTGGGCCTGGAGCAAGTGGAAACTGAACTCGTTTGTTTCCTCGATGGGGACGACATCCTGATCCCGCCTGCGCTCGAATCACTAGTAAGCACCATGAGCCGGGATCGCAGACTCGTCCTCGCCGCAGGCTCGAGTCTCTTGTGGGATCCCGAGCGAGAAGTGGCCGCGCGCTCCTTCGTCCCGCCTCGACGGGCTTTTGCCTACTCCAGACATCGCCGATGGCTGGCGGCCCGGCAGACGATCGACCGCGTCATCCCGACGCACGGAGCAGTCGTTCAACGTACGGACGCCTTGCGCACGGTCGGGGGCTTTCCCGATACTGCATATGGAGAGAACTGGTTGCTGGGCGTTTCCCTCGCTCTCGCCGGGGGCATCAGTCTCAGTAGCAGGCCGATGAAGTTCTACCGGGTAGGCCCGTCCCATAATCAGCTTTCCAGACGACGCGACCAGGATTTTTGGCAAGGCCTCCGGGTCCGCCGAGAGATGCGGGAAACATTGAGGCGAAACGCGCACTCCGGAAAGTTGCTTCGATTGGCCAGTTACGGAATCGCGCCGCTCCACCTTTACTTGGCCGCGCGAGCACGCTGGTCCAGGCCGCAAGCGGAAAGAATCCTCGACGCAGAGGGAAGAGTGATCAGGCGAACCTCCTACGACACTCTCGCCATCGTGAAACAAAGAACCAGAGAAATGCAGCCTCGGTGACCAGCGCATAGACCCCAACGCCGGTCAGTGGGATCCATAGGTGAAGGTCAGAGTGCCCCTTCCACCATTCCACCAGTAGAAATCCTCCGATGGCTAGCCCGGCATAGGCAACGCCGACTAGCAACGTAACGGTTGCAACGTACGGGAACGCCATGTGTTTGAAATCCGTCGCGGCCGGATCCTGCGACCGTCCCTCCCAGCCCATCGCCTTGACCTCAACCTCTCGGTTGATGCGTTGCTCGAGGCGGCTTAACCAAAGACTCGCCCTTTGAGACCGCCGATACTCGCCCAACCAGATCAGAAGTCCCGCATGGGCGAATTGCGGGACGGCAAAAATCGCCACGGCAGCAGCGACCGCGTCGCCGATGTTTCGAGTCAAGAGGCCAGCCAAAAGAACCGTGAGCGCGGCGAATACGAAGTTCATCACGGCAACACGGTGCGCAATGGCCGCTAGAACCTCGTTGCGGAGGGTCTCGTACTCGGCCAGCATGGCTTGTAGAGCGTCCCCCTTGCGTCTTCGCCTCACGCCGTGACGATACTTCCTCTTACTGAGGGACTCGGAGGCCCAAGGGACTACCGATCACCACCGGCGCTTTCCCCCGGGCCACGGGACCGCGACATGGCCAGCTGACACGCGCCCGAGCGGTCGACGAGACGGCAGTACCCCCAGCCATACATAAGGCGAACCGCCTAGCGCGGGTTGACGTCGAGCCGGTTTCACTAGCGCGGTAGCGCCCTGGCGGCCTTACGCCGCAAGCCCCGTGCATCGGCGACAATTCGCTCGCTAATTCAGCGAACTATCGCGACCAATGCCTCCAATCCACCACGATTTCCTCAAGCATCCTGAAGAGCCGCGTGTCTGCACCGCGTCTCGGTGCTCGCCTCAGAAATTGCTCCAAGAGCATCGTCAGCTCACTGGCCGGATGTCCAAGGTTGAACTCTCCACTTTCCATTCTCTGAATAAGCTCAGCCCAGTCGTGCTCTTCCGCCCCAGGACGGCGCGAGATTTCGTGCGTGAACTGCGGCCCGACCGCGCCCTGTTGATCGAGCGTCATCGCAAGTTCTGATACTGGATCTTCTCGCGACAGATCGAAACGCATCCGGTCCCACACGCCTCCGAAACGATGACTTGGCGGCATATCCCGCATGCGAGCGTCCTCACTTTGGGCTCGCTGAACGAGGATGAACGCCAGCAGTATAAGCAGGCGGGTAGTCACCTGATGAGCATCCACCGCTCGCGCCAAATTTCGCGCTACTAGAGGCCGATAACCTTCCATTCCCTCAAGAAGATGTAGCCTCCACGGTATAGAAGTATCAGTGACATCGGTATCACCGATCTTAACGGTCATTCTCGCGAATAAGCGGTTAGCAAGCGGCTCATCAATTCCAATATTTCCAGCGTGAGCAAGAGATAGAAAGCGCCAAATCGCCCCAGGCTCGGGCTCGGCCTTGAACTTTCGGCCCGAAGATCCATCCAGGCTCAACTGATTTGCTGCGGCACAACCAACAAGTGCTAAACCCACAAGGTAGTTCCCAAAGACTTCGAGCGCCCCGTTCACACCAGGCGCATCCTCTACTGCACTCTCAACGACACTCAGGCCAGTGGACGCTGATACGCCCGCCTCATACAATTCCTCGGTGCGCTCCAGTACAGACTCAAGGCCTGCCCGCCGGACATCTGGCGGCACTCGCTCCTCCACGCCTTTTCCTTCTCGAAACTGGAGAACTGCCCCAAGCATGGGCTCAAGCATTTCCTGAATCTCAGCTGGCAACAGCCTTATTCCAAGAATACCAGCAAGCGCACTACTCGCCTCATTCTCACTCATTCTCCACGCTGGTACCTGAGAGCCGAACTCCAGAACCTTGAACGACGCTTTCTCAACATGTTCGGCAATACTCTCAGCTGCGAGAAACTCGGAAAAGCTCTTATGCACAAACTCGAACCCGGTCTCCTCTCCCTTAGCCAGCTCGGGCGCGTTAACTACGGCGATTTCCGCTAACAGGTTTGGGTCTAGATCCCTGTGCTTTTCCCGCAATAGCTCTAGTAGCGGAGCTACATCCGCTATCTCCAGAGAATCAACTGATCGCGTGTACATCAGCCAAGCGACCGCTCGCAGGAAGTCATGCATTGCCTCTGGTTCAAGGCGACCCGTTCCGCTTACCTGTCCCGCCTGACGTTCTGACGTCTCGGCAAGAATGCTTCTATAGAGGTAGGCCTTGTCCACATGAGCAACGCCGTCTCCGTCTGGCTCTGGCAACCCGCCGGCGGTATGGACCCTGGCGACTAGGTGAAGCGTCAACGGCCAAGTCAATAGCTGCTCAAGAGCCGAACCATCTTTCCGCCGTCGCCCCCCGTCCCCGTCGCTCAGGAATAGCTCTGGGTGGAATGACGAGCCAGGCCCCGAGGCGTGTTGGTCTCGCCACCGCCCACCCCAAGCTTCGACACGTGCGCGATCAAATGGCTGAAGGGAAACCACATGAGACCCAGCGGGCAGGCCTTGGCCCCCCGGAAATAGAGTGTCTCTCCCCGAGACAATTACATGTGCATTCCGCAGGGGACCGGTTTGCTTTTCATCGAGCAGCGCGTTGAAGAACTGTCGCAAGCGTGATCGGTTTGCGGCAACCAACTCGTCAAAGCCATCAAGTATCAACACTACGTTTGGAAGTTGTTGTAGTTCAGCAATTCGGTCGATGAGTCCGCGGCCCTGGAGAGCCTCCTCTATGAACTGCGTGATCTCCGCTCCTTCCTTGACCCGCCTAAGTCGGAGAAAGATCGGATAGGTCTCCGTTGACTTGGCGAGTTCACTTGCAAACACCCTGCAAAGGGTAGACTTGCCTGAGCCAGGTCCCCCCGAGAGTATGATCAAGTCTTGACCTTCCGTTCGGGTGCTAACCAGGGCACCGAGAAGACTGCCCACATCACGGAGGTCGTGAGGCGCCCCAGCTTCGCCACGTATTCCAGCAACGTGATACTTGACCATCGGCGCCTGAAAAACAGCACTTACACCAAAGCTCTCGCTGTACATAGTTTCGGCGTGGTTCGGCAGCTGTATCAGCGTCTCTCGATATTCGTTCCATGCATCTCGGGAGCTGACGGGAGTCTCATGATCTATGACCCAACCTTGAAGAGCAGTAGTAGTCGCGCCGAGGGCATCTAGTGAGGCTTTTTGCGCCGCCTGCGACTCAAGGGCAAGGAAATTGCGCATCCAAGTCGACTCAGGGTTGTCCTGTGAGATAAGGGCATGGAAGCCACTCCTTGCTGCTTTGTCACATTTGTCAGCAAGGCGTCTCGCGTCAATGGCACTAAGGCCGAGCAGCGCCAGCGAAGACACAAGCCAATCACGAAGCGCCAACAAAAGTGGGACCTCGTCCGTCAATGGCTCGACACCAAAGAGATAAGTGAGGTCTGCGTCCTCTACTGCTCGCGCGCGGGCTTGAGCCTCTTTGAGGGCAAGTGATCGCTCAGCCTCATCAGGCTCTTGAGGATCGTTGGGTGCTTGATCGCTATTGCCTTTGATCTCATCGATCTCATGCTGAAGGATGCCATCGAGAGCTTCCATATAGGCCCTGACGGTCGTAATGAGAAATAGGGCGTGAAATCGGTCGTAGGGCTTAAGCGAGTCCGCCGGAAGACCGTCCTCCCCTCGGAAGCGGCCGATCAGGTTAAGGGCAGCCGATACCATGGACCCGCTGGTCTGCAACACCACCCCGAGGGCCGCCACCAGAGAAAGCGGCGTTGACGCAGCAACCACCGCGGTGAATGCAAAGAATGCTGAGATGTCCTTTGCTAGCTCAGCGTCTTCCTTCATGCCCCTCTTGAGACCCTTGCGCAGCAGCCCTCGGGCGCTCTTTGGCGTAATGCGAGAACTCATAAATTGAGATGTCCCCTTCAGGAAATGACTGGGTTCAAGCCGGGAGTATGGTCTATGCATCGGGGTTTCGCAGTCTGGCGTCGTAAGCCGATACCCCCAAAGGAGATCGACGGCAAGATGAGTTCAGATGCGCGCGACAGAAATAGGGAATCGCCGCGCATCCCAGACAACCCGGCTCGCTTTCCGTGCCCCGCCGAGCTACAGTCGGCGCGCAAACTGAATAAGCGCCCCGGCGGCGGTAGGACGCCCCGGGGCATGGCACCGAAGAGATTCCCTTCGATGCGCGAAGAACGCTACTCGCCGAAGTACTCCGGGCGAGTCGTGCCGGATGGACGGTTCTTCGGTGCCCTGAGCGAAAGGGGCACAGATGCCAGCCACGGTCACGATCAACGGCGCACAGCGCCAGGTTTTCTACGAGATGCTCACCGCCCATCTCAGCGGCGCGGGCGACCTCGGAATCCTGCTGGGGCGCGAGGAATTCGCAGAAGCCGAGCGGCTGGGTATCGAGCTGGCCGAAGACCTGCGGCTGATGGAGGATCTCGGCTGGCACAGCGAGTTCCGCGAGCGGGACGTCGACCTCACGATGCCGCCGGAGGACCTGGCGGAAATGCTCACCCGCCTGCGCTCCGATGCCGAAGGCGGGCTCGCCGAGAAAGGCGACGAGCGCGAGGCCCGCGAGAGCGACGACGCGGCGAGGCGCAGCTACCGGCTCGCGTTCGATACCTGCAACGGCCTGCTGACCCTGCTCGCACGCTGCGGTGACCGCCAGTGAGCGCCGCAGCGAATCGCCTGCGCCCCGGCCAGCTCGACGGCCTTGTGCTCGTCTACCTGCGAAAGCATCAGGCAGACGGCCCGCTGACCGCCACCTCCGTCGCCAAGGGCCTCGGGGGCAGATCGGCCGGTGCGGTCTCCAACTGCCTCGGGCGATTGGCAAAGGAGCGCAAGGTCAAACAGGCCAAGCGCAAGCCGCGCGCCTACGTCATCGCCGAGGCGAAGTAGCGATGTGCGAGGGATGCCATCGGCGAACAGGGCGACGGCTCTTTCCCGAGGCGAGCCCACCGGGCCTGAACTACGCCGTAGTGACCGGCACGCTCCTGGGTGAGCCGAGGGAGGGCGGCGGGCCGGGTGGCAACCCCGTGCTGGTCGCCGATCTCGAGTTCCCGGTCGCCCACCCCGAGCACCCGAGGCTGCTCTGGACCTTCGCCAGCTACGCGGTCGAAGTGCCGGGCGATGTCGGCGGGCGCGATGTCGAAGGGCTGCACAAGGGCACGCCGGTCCTAGTTGCCGGTCAGCTCAGCGAGCGCCTCTCGCTGCAAGACGGGCGCTCTGAGCGCAGCCCGGCCTTCGTCGCGAGCCTGCTGAAGGTCGGGCCGCAGGCGGAGGGAGGGCGCTAGGGCAAGAACTTGTCGCGCCTGCGCCCGTGATGGGCACAGGGCAAGGGCGCGGTGAGCGAACGGGGCCGACCGGGGATATCGCCGGGAGGCCACCTGCGGGTGGCTTGCCCCGGTCGGCTCCGTTCGAGATCTCAGTTCTTCGGCGAGTCATCTCACGATTGCCTCGACAATCTCGACGAACTCCACCGGTGGGCGGAGAAGGGACTCCCACAGAGTAGAAGCAGCGCCTTGGTCGCCCCGCCAGTAGCTCCGGGCGGCGGAAAAAGCCGTCACGCCGGGACGGCCGTTGACCTGAAGTAGCGACATATTCCCTCGATGTGCAAGCTCTCCTCGAATGCGGTAAATCGCACAGGGTTGGCCTCCCCTGTGCGATTCAATGAACGCCCTGGCGTCCTCAATGGCTTCGAAACCAAAAATAGATTCCATCCGTGAACATGCACCTGGAAACTCAGCACGTCTGACCGCCTCCACGAAAAGCTCAGCCGTCCATGACGGCCATAGCTTTGGATCGCTAGATGGCTCCGTCAGGTACCGACGCCCGTGCCGGGTTATTCCCCCAGGAAACAGACGCACCATTTCTTCGCTTGCTCCTGGGGCGTAGACACCGGGCGGCGCCTCCAAATTAACGACGGCCCCGGGTTGAATAGGCGGTTGTCCAGTCGCTTGCTGCTGGGTCGGAATCACATGAAAGAGTTCGATCATCGACGACGATCCTAGTCAGCCCTGAGAAGGACCGCCATGCAATTCCAGTCGAACCTAGGCGGTACTGATCGGGATGCCGCTTACCTACCAGCTGGCGCGCGGCACTCTATCCGTCGCAGAATTTCGCGTTCCGGCCGTAATCCCCATACATCCCCGCGCATCCCCGCACCTGGCGCTTGACTTCCTCAGAGCGTCGAGCTACTCCTTCGTGAAATGCGCGTCTTTGACGCATCTACGAAGGAGGCACGAGGCGGTGAACCGTCTTGACCTGCATTGCGACAACCGAGGCTCTGAACTTGCCAGTCGCCCAGACCCCGACTGGCAACCCACCCCTGCGCGGATACCGCATGGCGTCGCGGGATCGCGGCCCTGCTCGCGCGCCCGACTCTCTATCCCCTGTCGATGTTCACCAATAGACCACCTCGAATACGACCGGGGCATTGCTTCTTCTCGTTCCCGCCTCACGGCTCGCGCCCTTTGCCCCCTGCGCCCTCGATCCACCTCCGCGCTGGTTCGGCATCGCTTCTGCGCCTTGCCCGCCCCGCCTGACCGCGCGGGCCATCGCCGCGCGCAAACCATCGGAGGCGGTGCCCGCTGACCGGCGGCAAGGCCAACCCCGCCCGAGGCAGGGCGCGCCGCCAGGCGCGTGAGCCCGCGCTCACCGACCTGGACCTGCGCATCCTCGACTTGCTCTCCGTCCACCGCGTGCTGACCCAGACGCAGCTCGCCGCGATCTCGGCCGAGGTGCCCGCACGCACGCTGCGCTACCGCTGCAACCGTCTCGCCAAGCACCGGCTGCTCGGTCGCACCCGCCCCTACCGTGAACGGGGCTCTGCCCCGCACCACCTCTGGCCGACGCGGCGGGGCGAGGCGATGGCCTGCGGCGGGCCGCCGCCGCGCGGTGGGGAGCGGCACGAGCCCAACCCGCTCTTCCTCGCCCACGCCGCCGGGCTGAGTGGGATCTACGTGGCGCTGGCGACGACCCTGCCCGATGGGTTCAAGCTCGCCCGCTTTGAGCGCGAGGCCGATGCCCGCGAGCCGTTCGCCACCCCGATCAAGCGGGAGAAGCGCGCCATCGCCCCCGACGTCTTCATCGAGATCGCCGACGCCAACGGAGGCAGCCTGCTCGCCTTCATCGAGCTGGACATGGGCTCGATGTCTCACCGCCGCCTGAAACGCAAGGCGGCGGGCTACGCGGAGTACGTCAGGGCCGGGGCCTGGCGCGAGCGCCATCGCTTCTGCCCCGCGCTGCTCTTCATCACCACCACCGAGAAGCGCGCCCGCTCCTTCCTGGTGACGATGCGCAGGGAGCTGGACGGCGACGCGCCGCTCCTCACCTGCGCCTGCGACCTGGCGCACAGGTTGCCACGCTGGGCGACCGACTCGCGCTGGCTGGTCGACGGTGCAGAGGAGCCGGTCGACCTCCGGGGTGCGCTGCAAGAGGCGCGCCGCCCCTACGACGAAGAGGTGGCGCGTCGAGAGGCGCGTCAGCGCGAGGAAGAAGCCGAGCGCGAGCGTCTGCTTTCGGACCCCGAGGCGCTGCACTCGCACCTTCGCCGATGGCAGCACCGCGACTGGGGGATCAAGCGGCTCGGTCACCGTGCAGCAGCGGCGCTTGCGATCACCCTGGAGGAAGAGCGCGATCTGGATCGGGTCGAGCGCGAGGCGCTGAGGGCGCTCGGCCCGATGTTCGCCGACCTGCTCGTCCCGCAACTGAGCGAGCGTGAGCCGAGCGCCGCCGAGCGCCAAGCGTTCGAGGCGCTCGCCCGCCGTCACAAAGCCGAACAGCTCGAACGTCTCGCAGGCGCCACCCGGCGCCGCAGCGACGGGCCGGCGCTGCGCAAGGCGCGCAGGCGCATCGAGGACGGGGAGCTGCTCGCCAAGCGCGACGTGAGCTTGCTTGCGTACGCACTCGATCGCGACGACGAGTCCCGCGCCGCCCAGAAGCGCCTGCGCGAGGACTACCTCGCCTGGCGCGAGCGGGAGGCGCAGCGACTCCTCAAGGCGCAGGGGATGATCGCGCGGCTTCGCGGCCACCCCGAGGACTTCTTCGCCCGGATCGACCAACGGGCGCTGCGGCGCTGCCGGGCCTGCGAGGAGATCGCCTACCCCAACCCCGAGAACGCGCGGAACTACGCGAAGCGCCACGTCGCCACCGATTGCCACTACTGCGGCGCCGGGGCGCTGGCCGAGATCGAACCCTCCGACGAGGGAGGCCGGAGCTGAGCGCGGCGGTCGGCAGCGGCTCGCCCGGCAAGCGCAGCCGCGATCACTCGGGCAGGGACGAGTCCGTCTCGAATGGGCGGCTCGGCGTGCGCCGTGCGCGCTTTGCGCATCAAAGCGGCGAGCAGGGCGATCAGCTTCACGGCGCCCTGCGAATTCTCTACCGCGACTACCTGGCGGGCGGCGGGCTTGACTCCTTGCGCACGTCGAGCTGTCATAGACGCTCGTCTGCACCACGCAAGCGCCGGAGGAGCCAATGAGGATCGCCACCTATACCCGCATCTCGACCGACGAGGAGACCCAGCCCTACTCGCTTGAGGCGCAGGCGACGCGGCTGGATTCCTATGCGGCGAGCCAAGAGGACTGGAAGATCGTGCGCCGCTTCACCGATCAGGCGTCGGGCGCGATCCTTGAGCGGCCGGGGCTGGAACGGGCGCTGCGTGAGGCAGAGGCGGGGCGCTTTGACCTCTTGCTCGTCTACCGGGTGGATCGCCTCTCGCGCTCGGTGCGGGGTCTGGCTCAGGTTCTCGACCGCCTCGATGCGGCCGACGTCCTCTTCCGCTCGGCCACCGAGCCCTTCGATACCGCCAGCTCCTCGGGCCGGATGATGGTGCAGATGCTCGGCGTATTCGCCGAGTTCGAGCGCGCGACGATTGTCGAACGAACCGTCGCCGGGATGGAACGCAAGGCAGAACGCGGCGAGTGGGTGGGCGGCAACATCCCCTTCGGCTACCGGCTCGACGACGAGCGGCGCTTCCTGGTCACCGAGCCCTCCGAGGCTTCCGTGGTGCCGCAGATCTTCCGCCGCTACACCGAGCGCCGCGAGGGCTCCTCGGCGATTGCCAAGTGGCTTACCGAGCGCGGCTCGCGCACCCGCCAGGGCAAGCCCTTCAACGTCCCGGCTGTGCTCAGCGTCCTGCGCAATCGCACCTACCTGGGCGAGATCTCCTTCCGGGGCAAGCACCACCCCGCCCCGCATGAGCCGCTGGTCGAGGAGGCGCTCTTCGAGCGCGCCCAGGAGGTTCTGCGCAGCCGCACCGAGGACACGGCGCTGCGGCGCTCCAACCAGTCGGAGTACCTGCTCACGGGACTGGTCAAGTGCGCGCACTGCGGCAAGCGCTACCTGGGCGCGTGTTGAGCGCCACTCCGTCTGATCACCAACACCCCGCTCAGCGCCATTCGCGCTG